>NZ_JBSFKF010000006.1:0-159220 GCF_053598415.1 Kitasatospora sp. NPDC001132
CGTCGACGAGCTCCACCACCCCACCGCCGACACCGTCCTGGACCGCATGCGCCGCTTCGACGCCAAGGGCCGCACCAGCTGACACACCGGCAGCCCGGCAAGCACCCGTCCCCGAGTACCCCAGGACTGACAACCCCTCATGTTCCGCACCGCACTACGCAATGTGCTCGCCCACAAGGGCCGGCTGCTGATGACGGTACTGGCCGTCATGCTCGGCACCGCCTTCGTGGCCGGCACGCTGGTCTTCTCCGACACCGTGGGCAACGCGCTCAGGACCCAGAACTCCAAGAGCTACACCGACATCGCCGTCACGGTCAGCGACAGCGAGGCCGCCGGCCGCGCCTACGGAGGCCATGACCAGGTCACCACCGGCCCGACCCTCACCGAGGAGACCCGGACGAAGGTCGCCGCGCTGCCGGGCGCCGCCGAGGTCCGCGGCGTGGTCAGCGGCTTCGCCGGCATCGCCGACAAGAAGGGCGCGCTGATCGGCAACGGCTTCTCCACCACCGGCACCAACTACGTGCCGGGCACCGACGGCAAGGACCCGCGCTACCCGCTGGTCGAGGGCCGCGGCCCGAAGGACGCCACCGAGATCGCGCTGGACGCCAGGACGGCCGAGAAGGGCGGCTACAAGGTCGGCGACACCGTCCGGGTGGCGGTCAACGGCCCGGTGATGGAGCTCAAGCTCACCGGCACCGTGCACACCAACGACCCGCGCGTGATGGCCGGCGGCTCGTTGGCCGCCTTCGACACCGCCACCGCCCAGCGGCTCTACCTGACCCCGGGCCGCTTCGCCCAGCTGGACGTCAAGTCGAAGCCGGGAACCGACGACGCCGCGCTGCTCGCCGCCGTCAGGCAGGTCGTCCCGCAGGACGGCATGATCGAGACCAAGACCGGCCGCGAACTCGCCGCCGAGCAGGACCGGATGATCAAGCAGGCCACCCGGTTCCTGAACACCTTCCTGCTGGGCTTCGCGGGCATCGCGCTGTTCGTCGGGATCTTCATCATCGCCAACACCTTCTCCATGCTGGTCGCCCAGCGCACCAAGGAGCTGGCCCTGCTGCGCGCCGTCGGCGCCACCCGCCGCCAGATCACCCGCTCGGTGCTGATCGAGGCGCTGCTGGTCGGCCTGACCGCCTCGGTGACCGGCCTGCTGGCCGGCATCGGGATCGCCGTCGGGCTCAAGGCGCTGCTCAACGGCCCGATGGACGCCAACCTGCCGGACGGCCCGCTGATCGTCGCGCCGAGCACGGTGATCACCGCGATCGTGACCGGCGTGCTGGTGACGGTCGTGGCCGCCTGGCTGCCCGCCCGCCGCGCCTCCCGGATCGCTCCGGTCGCGGCGATGAGCTCGGTCGAGCAGCCCGCCACCCAGAAGGGCCTGCGGGTCCGCAACACCATCGGTCTGCTGTTCTCCGTGGCCGGCGTCGCCTCGCTGGCGGCCGGTGTGGGCGGCAAGGAGGTCAAGCTGGTCGGCCTCGGCGCCGGTGCGCTGCTGATCGGTGTGTTCGTGCTGACCCCGCTGCTGTCCCGGCCGCTGATCGCGCTGCTCGCCCCGCTGCTGCGCGCCGTGTACGGCGCACCGGGCAAGCTGGCCCAGGAGAACGCCGTCCGCAACCCGCGCCGCACCGCCGCCACCGCCGCCGCGCTGACCATCGGCGTCACCCTGATCACCTCGCTGACCGTGATCGGCGCCTCGGTGAACCAGGCCGTGGACAAGGCCACCGCGACCGACGTCAAGTCCGACTACACGGTCGCGATGCAGAACTTCTCGACGCTCTCCCCCGAGGTCGCCGCCCAGATCGCCAAGGCCCCCGGCGTCAGCGCGATGAGCGCCCAGCGCACCGTCCCGCTCACCATCGGGCAGGGGCAGGAGGACAGTGAGTGGGTGACCGCGGTGGACGCCGCGACCATCGACCAGCTGGCCACCGTCAAGGTCAAGGAGGGCTCCGCGGACGCCCTCAAGCAGGGCAAGCTGCTGGTGAGTTCGGGCCGTGCCGAGCACGCCGGCTACAAGGTCGGCGACACCCTCGCCGTCACCTACCCGGACGGCGCCAAGGGCTCGCTGACCGTCGGCGGCATCCTGGAGGCCAACTCCGCGATGGCCGGCATCGTCGCCCCCGAGGCCGTGGTCGGCCCGCACGCGCTGCCCGGCTCCGGCCTGGACAAGGTCCTGGTCAAGGGCGTCGACGGCCCGACCGAGACGCTGAAGCAGGCACTGCGCGACGCGACCGGCGGCAACCCCCTGATCGCGGTCAAGGGCCAGAAGGAGATCAAGGCGGAGAGCCGCCAGATGGTCACCGACATCCTGAACATCATGTACGGGCTGCTCGGCATGTCCGTGGTCATCGCGGTGCTCGGCGTGGTCAACACCATGGCGATGTCGGTGTTCGAGCGCCGCCGGGAGATCGGCATGCTGCGGGCGGTCGGCCTGAACCGGCTCGGCATCCGCCGGATGGTGCGGCTCGAGTCGGTGCTGATCGCGCTGTTCGGCGGGCTGGTGGGTGTCGGCCTCGGCATCCTGGTGGCCTGGGCCGGCGTGCGGACGCTGGCGGACAGCCTCAAGGGCATCACCACCGTGGTGCCGCCGGTGCAGACCGTCGGCTTCCTGCTCGCGGCCGCCGCGATCGGCCTGCTGGCCGCGCTCTGGCCGGCCCACCGGGCGGCGAAGCTGGACATCCTGGACTCGATCAAGAGCCAGTAGCGGCCCGCCGGTAGCGGTCCGGGAGTACGAAGCCGGGAGCCCCCGGAGCGGTTCCGATCGAACCGCCCCGGGGGCTCCGTCGTGTCGTCAGCCGCGGAACGTCAGTTGAACAGGACCTTCTCGTTGTTCGGCTGCAAGGTGCCGGTCGTCAGCCCGGCGGCCGAGACCAGCAGCTGGCCGGCCGGCTTGCCGTCGGTGCCGAGCACCTCGGCGGTGACCGGCGTGGTCTCGTCCGGCGCGGTGACCTGGAGGCCGGTGAGCACGTGGCAGTTCGCGTCCGACTTGTCGCAGGCGCTCCACTTGAGGCCCGCGTAGCCGGACTTGTTGGGCTTCAGGGTGACCAGCACCGCCGGCCCGGGGTGCGCGTCGCGGTTGGCCGCCAGCGCGTCCGGGCTGTTGTCGGCCTTCAGCCCGCCGAAGCCCGGGTAACCGTACAGGGTGCAGTTGTGGTCGCTCTTGTTCTTGATCGTCAGCATGGCCGAACCCGCGCCCTTGAGCTGCACGGTGGCGGTGATCTCGTCGCTCTTGCACCGCGAGCCGGCCGCCTGACCGGCCATCGGGTCGCCGGGGACGGTGGCCCCGGCGGCGCTCGCCTTCGGGTCTCCCGGCTTGTCGTCGGTGTACTTCACGTCGTCGCACGCGGTCAGCACGACGGTCGCCGCGAGGGCGGCGACACCGACGGCGACTAACCTGGCAGGCCTGCGAACGGTCATGGTCCCCCCAAGGGTGAGTAATGGCATGGTGCTGTCACCCTAAGTACGAAGGCCGTGGCAGAACGGTTCCACTGGGACTGCAGCTTGTCAGAGCTGACCGTTTTCTTCCGTTTCCTGACTGATTTCGGCCGCTCATGGCGAGAACCGGCCGCGGTCACGCGAAACCGCCCCGCCCGGCGGGTGCCGGGCGGGGCGGTACGGGTGTCGACCCGGGGGTCGAACGGCCGGATCAGGCGGCCGGCTTGGCGGTCACCCGCTGGGCGGGCTTGGCCTTGTCGCCGCCGAAGAGGTTGAAGAACACGGCCAGCGTCGGCAGCAGGTAGAGCAGCCAGACCACCAGCTGGAGCACCGTCGGATCCGGCTGGAAGTTGAAGACGCCCTTCAGCAGGGTGCCGTACCAGCTGTCCTTGGGGATGGTGCTGGAGATGTCGAAGGCCACGCTCTGCAGACCGGGCAGCCAGCCGGCCTCCTGCAGGTCGTGCACGCCGTAGGCGAGGACGCCGGCCGCGACCACGACCAGCATCGCCCCGGTCCAGGTGAAGAACTTGGCCAGGTTGATCTTCAGCGCGCCGCGGTAGAACAGCCAGCCGAGCACCATCGAGGTGAGCAGGCCGAGCGCGGCGCCGAGCAGCGGGTTCCAGCCGTCACCGGTGGCCTGGACGGCCGTCCAGATGAACAGCGACGTCTCCAGGCCCTCGCGGCCGACGGCCAGGAACGAGGTGACCACCAGGGCGGTGGTGCCCATCGCGATCGCCGCGTCCAGCTTGCCGTGCAGCTCGGTCTTCAGGTGCCGGGCGGTGCGCCGCATCCAGAACACCATCCAGGTCACCAGGCCGACCGAGATGACCGACAGCGTGCCGCCGAGCGCCTCCTGGGCCTCGAAGGTGAGCTGCGAGGAGCCGAACTGCAGCACGGCGCCGAAGGCCATGGAGAGCGCCACGGCCGAGCCGACGCCGACCCACACCGGCGCCAGCCTGTCCTTGCGGCCGGTCTTGACCAGGTAGGCGATCAGGATGCAGACGACCAGGCTGGCTTCGAGGCCTTCGCGCAGGCCGATCAGGTAGTTGCCGAACACGCGGGCTCCTGGGGGGGTGTAGAGGTGGGACCGGGGGAAGCGGGAGGTGTCAGCCGAACAGGGCCTGACCCCACCACTCCCCCGGCTTGCGCACGCCCGCCGGGCAGGCGAAGTGGGCGGAGCCGACGTGCTGGATGTACTCGTTGAGCTTGTCGCTCGCCGCGAGCTTCTGCTGGAGCGGGACGAAGGCCTTGCGGGTGTCGCGCTGGTAGGCGAGGAAGAACAGCCCCGCGTCCAGGCGGCCGAGGCCGTCGGTGCCGTCCGTGAAGGAGAAACCGCGGCGCAGGATCATCAGGCCGCCGTTGGCGTCCGGGTGGGCGAGGGCGACGTGCGAGGTCGCGGGCATCGCCGCCAGGTCCGGGGCGTCGTGCTCCTTGCCCTTGCCGTACGGGGCGCCCTCGCCCTTGGTGCGGCCGAAGGTGTCCTCCTGGTCCTGGAGCGAGGCGCGGTCCCAGGTCTCGATGTGCATCCGGATCCGCCGGGCGACCAGGTAGGAGCCGCCGGTCATCCACTCCGGGCCGTCGCCGGGCGCGGCCCAGACGTGGTCGGCGAGCTTCGCGGTGTCGGTGCCCGCGATGTTGTGGGTGCCGTCCTTGAAGCCCATCAGGTTGCGCGGGGTCTGCTCGTCCGGGGTGGTCGAGGAGGTCTTGCCGAAACCGAGCTGCGACCAGCGGATGTTGACGGTGCCCATGCCGATCCGGGCCAGGTTGCGGATCGCGTGGACGGCGACCTGCGGGTCGTCGGCGCAGGCCTGGACGCAGAGGTCGCCGCCGCTGCGGTTCGGGTCGAGCTTGTCGCCCTTGAAGTTGGGCAGGTCGATCAGGGCCTCGGGGCGCTTGGCCCGGAGACCGAAGCGGTCCACGCCGTCCTTCTCGAACAGGCTCGGGCCGAAGCCGATGGTCAGGGTGAGCCGGGAGGCCGGCAGGCCGAGGGCCTCGCCGGTGTCGTCCGGCGGCGCCTCCGGCGAACCGGGCACCGCGCCGGCGCCGACCTCACGGCCGCCGGTCATCGCGGCGGCCGCCTTGGTCCACTCCTTGAGCAGCTTGACCAGGGACTCCCTGGTGGCCTTCTCGGAGACGTCGAAGGCGGCGAAGTGCAGCCGGTCCTGGACCGGGGTGGAGATGCCCGACTGGTGCTCGCCGTAGAACGGCACCTCGGCGCCGACCTGGGCGGCGACCGGGACGGCGTCGTCCTGGCGGGTCGCCGCGGCGACCGAGCCGACGGCTGCGGCGCCGAGCGCGACGCCCGCGCCGGCCCAGCCGATGACGGCGCGGCGGCTGACCGCGCCCTTGGTCGCGGTGGCGTCGGCGGCGGCCGGCGTCCCGTTCTGCTGCTCGTTCTCCGCGTCCATCGGCGGGCGGGCCCTTCTCCTGTGCTGGGGACTTCTGTGCTGGCCCGCCGAGGCCGTGGGCCCGGATCGCGGGCCGCCACGGCGTCGGCGGGGTGGTACGGGGTGTGCCTGGCCGGTTACTTGACGACCACGGCGGCGGCCAGCTTCGACAGCGGCTCGCCCAGCGAGTTGACCGCGTCGGAGAAGGTCTTGCGCTCGGCCTCGGTGACCTTGTCGTAGGAGGTGAAGGTGCCGTCGGCCTGCTTGGACTTGGCGAGCAGGGCGTTGATCTCGGTGAACTCGGAGTCCAGCGTCTTGGCCAGCTCCGGGTCCTTCTCGGCGGCGACCGGCTTCAGCAGCTCGTAGGCCTTCTGGGCGCCCTCGACGTTGGCCTGGAAGTCGGCCAGGTCGGTGTGGCTGTAGCGCTCCTCCTCGCCGGTGATCTTGTTGGTCGCCACCTCGTCCAGCAGCTCCTTGGCGCCGTTGGCCATGCTGGTCGCGGTGATCTCGGCCTCGGGGATCTTCTTCTGCCAGTCCTTGAGGTCGGCGACCAGCTGGTCGGCGAGCTTCTTCTCGTCGTCGCCGATCTTCGCGTCGACCCAGAGGGACTTCTCCAGCTTGTGCCAGCCGGTCCAGGCCTGGCCCGGCTCCAGCTTGTCCTCGCGGGTGTCGGTCTTCGGGTCGATGTCGCCGAAGCTCTCGGCGACCGGCTCGGTGCGCTCCCAGCCGGTGCGCGAGGGCGCGTACAGCGACTTGGCCTTCTCCAGGTCGTCCGCCTTGATCGCGGCGGCGAAGGCCTCGACGGCCGGGATGGTGGCGTCGGCCTGCTCCTGGGCGTACTTCCGGTAGGCGTCGACGGCGGCGGCCAGGCGCGGGTCCGCCGACGCGGCGCTGCCGCCCTCACCGGTGACGGTGATCTTCTGGCGGATGCCGTCGCCGACCATGCCGGGCTTGCAGGCGATCTCGTACGAGCCGGCCTTGATCTCGGCGTTGATGCTGGCCTTGGTGCCGGGGCCGATGTTCTCGCGCTCGGTGACGATCTTGTCGCCGGCGCCGTAGACGTAGACCTCGGTGGTCTTCGAGCCCTTGTTGCTGATGTCCAGCACGACGTGGCCGGCCGGGAAGCTGGTCTTGGAGACCTCGCAGGCGGTGTCGGTCGCGTTCACCTTGACCGCGTCGGAGGAGGCCGCCTTGTCGTCCTTCTTGGACGCGCACCCGGCCAGGGTGGCGGTCGCCACGGCGAGGGTGAGCAGCGCGGCTGCGGTGGAACGGCGACGGGCGGACATGCGGGCTCCAACGGAAAGAGGCATGGGTGTGCCAAGGCGGTGCGGCCGGCCGGGGACCAGCAGACCATCATTAGCTAAGGCATACCTTACGTAAAGACCGTTTACCGTCTACACCCACCCCCCGAACCGTTACCTTTCCGGAGTCCGGCGGGCCGCGGCCCGGGCCGTCCAGCGCCCCTCGTGGCGGCTGATCCGGATCGGGTGGCCGAAGGTCTCGCTGATCATCTCCGTGGTCATCACCCCGTCCACCGGTCCGGCCGCGACGCACTCGCCGCCGCGCAGCAGCAGGGCGTGGGTGGTGCTCTCGGGCAGCTCCTCCAGGTGGTGGGTGACCAGCACGCTGGCCAGTTCCGGGTGCTGGTGGCGCAGCAGGTCCAGGCTGTCCAGCAGCAGCTCGCGGGCGGTCAGGTCGAGTCCGGTGGCGGGTTCGTCGAGCAGCAGCAGCCGGGGGCTGGGCATCAGCGCGCGGGCGATCAGGGCCCGGCCGCGCTCGCCCTGGGACAGCGTGGTCCACGCCGCGTCGGCCATCGCCCGCATGCCGAGGGTGTCGATCAGCAGTTCGGCCCGCTCCAGCGCCTCCGGGGCGGGCTTGCGGTGGAACTCCGGCTCGATGGTGTTCGTGTGACCGGTGAGCACCACCTCGCGCACGGTCAGCGGCGAGCGCAGCGGGTGGCGCGGGTTGACGTGCCCGAGGTGGGCGCGCAGCTCGCGGATGTCCACCCGGCCGAGCCGGCGGCCGAGCACGTCCACCTCGCCGCGGGTGGGGTGGGAGACCGCGCCGAGCAGCGCGAGCAGGGTGGACTTGCCCGCCCCGTTGGGGCCGAGCAGCGCCCAGTGCTCGCCCGGGTGGATCTCCAGGGTGATCCCGCGCAGCAGGTGCCGGCCGTCGCGCACGACGTCCACGTCCCGGGTGCGCAGCAGCGGCCCGTCGAAGTCGGGGGCGGATGAGTTCACGGGACTCCGATCGCGGCGCCGGGCAGGGGTGCGGGCGGGGCGGCGTGCCGGGCCGGCGCCGTCCGTCCGCGTGCAGAGTACAACCGCCGGCCTGGGCCGGCCCCGGCCGTCCGAGGGGTGGACGCGCCATGACCCGTCCGCCCGGCGGGAGTTGGGCGTCAGAGCGCCAACAGCCCCGCGTCGGTGGGGCGCAGGCCGCAGGCGTCGAGGTAGAGGGGGCGCAGGTGCGGCTCGAAGTCGACGTGCAGCCAGCCGCAGCCGGCCGCGCGGGCGCCGTCGGCCGCCTCCGCGACCAGCCGGGTGGCGACGCCCCGCCGCCGGACGCCAGGGGCGACCACGGTGTCGAGCAGGAAGGCGTGGGTGCCGCCGTCCCAGGCGAGGTTGACGAAGCCGACCAGGGCGCCGTCGGCGGTACGGCGGGCGGTGACCCAGCCGAGGCTGTGCCGCTCCAGCCGGGCGAGCCAGTCGCCGGGTCGCACCGGGCGGCCGAAGCCCTCGGCGTGCAGGGCGTCGAGTTCGGGGTCGGCGAGCGGGCCGCGCCACAGGTAGTCGATCGTCACGACGGCACTGTAGAGCGCTTGTTAACTTCTGATCATTTTTTATCGACCAAGGACACGACTTGGCAAAGTTATGACCTTTCCTCTAGCTGAATCTGACTGAACCCCGTCAATCTCTGACGCAGCTCCTTTCCCTGCACAGCTACCCCCACTGGAGTCAGAGTGACCCCCACGCCCTCCTCCCGCCGTGCCCGCGTGGCCGCTGCCGTCGCGGTCGTCGCCGCCCTCGCCGGCGCCACCGTCCCCGCCGCCACGGCGTCCGCCGCCCCCGGCATGCGCGAGGCCGCGATATCCCAGGCCCGCGCCAACGTCGCCCACAACGCGGGGGTGTTCGGCTTCGGCTCCGGCCAGGACCTCGTGCTCAAGGACGTCGTGCTGGACGCCGACGGCGCCTCGCACGTGCGCTTCGACCGCACCTTCCAGGGCCTGCCGGTGGTCGGCGGCGACCTCGTCGTCCACCAGGACGCCAAGGGCCGGCTCAAGGACTCCTCCCGGGCGGCCGCCCACGACGCCGCCGTGAAGTCGACCGTGCCGAAGGTGAACGCCCAGTCCGGCGCGGCCGGCGCGCTGGCCGCCGCCCCGGGCGTCAAGGACGCCGTCAGCACCCCCGAGCTGGTCGTCTGGGCCGCCGACGGCACGCCCCGACTGGCCTGGCGCACCACCGTCGAGGGCACCGGCGAGCACGGCCAGCCGGCCGGCAAGGTGGTCGTCACCGACGCCACCACCGGCGAGCAGATCGAGTCCTACGACGCCGAGCACCAGGCGGCCGGCACCGGGAACTCCGAGTACACCGGCACGGTCACCATCGACACCACCGCCAAGTCCGGCGGCGGCTACACCCTGACCGACCCGGTCCGCGGCCACGTCACCAAGGACGCCAACAACCTCTCCGCGAGCTCGCTAAAGGCCTCCTCCGGCACCGCGTTCAACAGCACCACCAACGTCTGGGGCGACGGGAAGAAGTTCTCCTCCGACCGCTCCACCGCCGCCGTCGACGCCCACGCCAACACCGCCTGGACGTACGACTACTACAAGAACGTCCACGGCCGCAACGGCATCAAGAACGACGGCAAGGGCGCCACCGTCTTCGTCCACGTCGGCACCAAGTGGGACAACGCCCAGTGGTCCGACGCCTGCTTCTGCATGATGACCGGCGACGGCGACGGCAGCACCGACCCGGAGCAGGTGGACCTCGACACCATGGGCCACGAGATGACCCACGGCGTCACCAGCGCCACCGCCAACCTGCGCTACAGCGGCGAGTCCGGCGGCCTCAACGAGTCCACCAGCGACATCTTCGGCACCATGGTCGAGTTCTACGCCAACAACACGGTCGACACCGGCGACTACCTGTTCAGCGACCAGTCCACCCCGCCGTGGCTGCGCCGCTTCGACAAGCCCTCGCTGGACGGCGGCTCCGCCGACTGCTGGAGCAGCAGCGTCGGCAAGCTCGACGTGCACTACTCCTCGGGCGTCGGCAACCACTGGTTCTACCTGGCCGCCGAGGGCAGCGGCAGCAAGACCATCAACGGCGTCACCTACAACAGCGCGACCTGCAACGGCTCCACCGTGACCGGCATCGGCCGCGACAAGGTCGCCAAGATCTGGTACCGCGCGCTGACCGTCTACATGACCTCCACCACCAACTACAAGGGTGCCCGCGCCGCCTCCCTGAACGCGGCCCGCGACCTGTACGGCGCCGGCAGCACCGAGTACAACGCGGTCGCGGCGGCCTGGAGCGGGGTCAACGTCAGCTGACGCCCCTCAGCCCGTCGAACGGGCCGTCGTCACCGGGGAGATCGGACGGCGCCGGGGCGGGCGGCGAAGGTGTCCCGGTCGGCCGGGTCCGTCGACCCGTACCCATCGGTGGTTCGTGCTGGTCCGCGGGCATGGACCGGATCCTCCGGGAGGAGCGCGATCGGGCGCGGCCGTCGAATGACGGTGCGTTCGACGGGCCGCAGGGCCTCAGTGGTCGAACCCCACGTGGCAGTGGTCGTGGTGGGTGTCGTCGGTGAAGAACTGGTTCCCGGCGCCCCGGAGCGCCACCGGACCGCCCACGTTGTACGAGCCGGCGGCGGCCGCGTCCCGCATGAAGGACGCGATCAACTGCCGGGACGTCCCCGGGGCGACCACGGCCAGCCCGTCGATCCGCCAGACGTCGAAGGCCCGGCCCAGCGGATGGTCGCTGGGCCGGGTCGTCCCGAAGACGCCCAACGGGTGGCCGGTCCGCACCACGCTCACCGAGAGCATGTACGGGCCGGCCAATCGCAGCATCGCCTCCAGCACGCTGTCGTGGACGGTGCCGCTGCGCAGGTCGGCGGCGGCCTCCGGCGGCAGCTCGATCCGGGGTTCGGCCAGCACCCGGGCCACCGCGGGCGGCGGCGCGGCGGCGGCCGGCCCGGCGTCCCCCGGACGCAGGTCGGTGACGGTCCAGCGCGGCTCGGCCCGGCCGAGCCGGACGTCCACCGTGGTGCCGCCCTCGACCACCGAACCGTCCGGGCCGCGCCGCCACTGACGACACACCACCAGCACGCTCGCCGAGTCGTCGAGGATCCCGCCGTACTGGGCGACGATCACCTCCAGGCTGGCCTCGGTCGCCGCCGGGGCCAGCGGGCCCGCCTGGTCGGCCAGCGCGGGCGGCAGGCCGAGCGCCGCCACCCGGGCGCGAGCCGCCTCCACGCCCTGCCCGCCGGGCGGCCAGGCGCCGAGCGCGGCGACCAGTTCGACGGCGCGGCGCTTGACGTCGGGCTGGATCTCGCCGGGACCGGGCTGCCAGAGGGGCGGCTGGGGCAGCGGGGTGGGTGTGGGTGCCGGCGTCTCGGTGGGCCGTTCGGTGGGAGTCCCGGCCGGGCTCGTGGCCGGACTCGTGGCCGTCGGCTGCGGCCTGGTGCCTCCCGTACACCCCGCCGTGCCCAGCACCAGCGCCGCCGCGCCCGCCTGCAGGATCCCACGTCGCCCCGGGCCCCGGCCGCCGTCTCCACCCGTCATGCCGTCAGTATGCGGCTCCGGGCGGCCCGGCGCTGCGGGCGGGCTATTGCCGTTCCGGGGGCAGCAGGCCGTAGCCCTCCTCGGTCCGCACGATCCAGGAGGGCTCGCCGAGCTTCACCCTCAGCACCGCCGTCAGGTACCTCAGCTCGTGGGTGTGGAACGGCGTGCCGTAGACCTTCCACATGATCGCCTCCGGCTCGTGCACGCCCTCGCCCAACTCGATCAGGCCGCACAGCAGTTTGACGTCGGAGCGGTTCAGCCGCGCCTCGCGGCCGTCCACGGTGACGAGGCGGGTGTCCAGGTCGACGACGAGGCGACCGTCGAAGGCGGTCAGCGAGCCCCGCGACTCCGGCACCACGCCGAAACGCTCGCGGATCCACTCCGCCACGACCCGGTCGTCCGCCGGCTGGGCGTCCCGCGCCGCGTTCTCCTCCACCACGCGGGGCAGCCTAACCGGCGGCGCCCGACACCGACCAGACCACGTTCCGACCGGGCGGGAGGAGCACCCCGATCATCCCTCCCCCAGCGGTGCCGGCGGCGCCAGCAACGCCTCCGCCGAGGCCGTCCGGGCATAGAGCACCTCGAGGTCGCGGCGGACCCGCTCGGCCGGGGTGGCCCGGATCGCGGCCAGTTCGTCGGCCAGCGTGGGGGCGGGCCCGGCGGGGGCCGGGTTGAGGAAGTCCGGCACGTGCCCGGCGGGCCGGACGAGCTCGGCGAGCAGGGCGTACGCCGGGCCGAGCGCCGCCAGCCGGGGTCGCACCTGCTCCGTCCAGGGCCGGTGGACGGGGTGGGCGAGCCCCGAGCGCAGCAGCCGCAGGCTCGGCCCGACCTCCCACATCGGCGAGACCGCGAAGCGCATCCGCGCCAGGTCGCCCACCGTGAACAGCAGCTCGGCCGCCACCGCCCCACCCCTGTGGATTCACACATGTTCGAATCGTTGGCGGTCAGGCTAGTGCAGTGGAGATCATCATGGGCATGACTTCGAACGCCGTCGTGCACACCCCCGCCACCGCCCCCGCCACCGCCGGCACCGCCCCTGTCACCGCCGCCGCCTCCGGCACCTGGAAGCTCGGCGACCGCACCGTCCACCGGATCGGCTTCGGCGCGATGCGCCTGCCGCAGACCGGCCCGGCGCTCGTCCCGCACGCCGTCCCGCGCGACCGCGAGCAGGCACTGCGGGTGCTGCGCCGCGCCGTCGAGCTGGGCGTCGACCACATCGACACGGCCGCCTTCTACTTCTCCCGGCTGCGCTCCGCCAACGAGCTGATCAACCGGGCGCTCGCGCCGTACTCCGACGACCTGGTGATCGCCACCAAGGTCGGCCCCGGCCGCGGCCTCGACGGCGAGTGGGTCGAGCACGCCCGCACCCCCGAGCGGCTGCGCGCCCAGGTCGAGCAGAACCTGCGCCAGCTCGGCCGCGACCACCTCGACCTGGTGAACCTGCGGATCCTCGGCACCGACTCGGTCGCCGAACGCTTCGGCGCGCTGGCCGAGTTGCGCCAGGCCGGACTGATCCGGCAACTCGGCCTCTCCAACGTCCACCCGCACCAGCTCGCCGAGGCACAGACCATCGCGCCGGTGGTCTGCGTGCAGAACCCGTACGGCATCGGCGCCACCTCGGAGCAGGACGAACTGCTGCGGATCTGCGGGGAGCAGGGCATCGCCTTCGTCCCCTTCTACGCGATCGCCGGAGCCGGACGGCAGGACGGCGCCGGCGGGACCGAGCCCGCCCAGGTCCTGGCGGTGGCCGAGTCCCGCGGGGTGAGCACCGCACAGGTACGGCTGGCCTGGACGCTGCACCGCGGCCCGCACGTGCTGGCCATCCCGGGCACCGGGGACGTGGCGCACCTGGAGGACAACATCGCCGCCGGGGCGCTGCGGCTGTCGGCGCAGGAGCTGGCGCTGCTGGACGAGGCCCCCGCGGGCTGAGGGCTTACGGGCTCGGGCGGACGGGCTCACAGGCTGACCGGCTGACCGGCTCACGGGCTTGGGCGGAACCGGGCGCCGCCCGCCGCGCGTCGCCCCGGGGAAAGTCGATCTTCGTCCACCACGAGGAGTCCCCGAACATGACCGACCTTGCCACCCGCTACCTCTACCTGGCCCGCCACGGTGAGGCCGCCTCCGAAGGCGACGGCAGCGGCCTCACCGCCGCCGGGCGACGGCAGGCCGCCCTGTTGGGCCGACGGCTGGCCGGCCGCCCGATCTCGGTGCTGCACCACGGCCCGCTGCCCCGGGCGGCGGAGACCGCGCGGCTGGTCGCGGAACAGCTGGCCGGCGTGCGGCCGCGGCAGTGCGAGGAGGCCGGCGACTTCCTGCCGCACGTTCCCGAGCGGGAGGAACTCCCCGAGGACAGCGCCGAGTTCGTGCTGAACCGCCTCTCGGCCACCACGGCGGAGGAACGGGAGGAGGGCGCCCTGCTGGCCCGGCGGGCCGTCGAGCGGTTCACCGGGCCGGTGCCGGGCGGCGAGGAGAGCCACCAACTGGTCGTCACCCACGCCTTCCTGGTCGGCTGGCTGGTCCGGCACGCCCTGGACGCCCCGGCCTGGCGCTGGCTCGGCGTCAACGCCGCCAACGCGGCACTGACCGTCCTGCGCTACACGCCCGGTCGACCGCCCGCCGTGCTGCTCCTCAACGACCAGGGCCACCTCCCGGAGGAGCTGCACTGGACCGGCTACCCGCCCCAACTCCGCTGCTGACAAAGGGCGGAGGTCCGATCGGCGGCACCCGCCGGGCCCGTCGAACAAAATGCAGACCGGCCCACCATCGCCGCGTGGGAGTCAAGGGCGAGGCGAGCAGGGCTCGACTGACGCCGGGCCCAGGGAACCGATCGAGGCGCAGGGCTACTCCGGCACCGGACTCAACCGGATCGTGGCCGCCACCGGCGCCACGCGCGGCGAGCGCCACTTCCCCGGCGGCAAGGACCAGTTGGTGGCCACCGCGCTCACCCAGGCCGGCCAGGAGGTCCAGGCGCTGCTCACCGGCCCGGCCAGCGAGGGCGCCGACACCGCCACCCTCGCCGAGCGGCCCCTCCCCTCGCGTGACGCTCCCACCTTCAAAGATGACCCGCCGTCAGTTTCGCAAGCTGGGCGGCGATGACACGGCTGAGGCCCGGCCCCGCACAGGCGGGGCCGGGCAAGCACCTGACGGGCAGCGAACGGAGGCCATCCCCGGCGTTCTCCGACCGCGGGCTCCCCCCGTCGGTCCAACCATCGTGCCGACGACCCCCGGCCGGTGTCGCCCTCCTTCGGCGTCACCCGAATCACGGACAATCGGGGCCTCCTCCGCGCACCACCCGAAATCCCCTTGCCGCGGCGTGGGCATCGCCGAAGCGCCAGCCGTCGAACCCGTCGAGCCAGCGCCGGCCCGACACCCCGCAGGAGGCGCGCGTTGGTGTCCGACGGGGTCGAGGAGCACGCCCTCGGGTGATCGGCTCGTCGGGTGCGGCCGAGCCGTCCCGGTCGATCTCCGGGCGGGGAGGAGACCCTTCGAGTGAAGAACCGGGGCAAGGCCGCCTGATTGGCGGTTCGCTGGCTGCCGGGGGGTTTTCCAGACCATACGTTCAACTCCGGCGCTCACGGCGGCGGCACTCGTGCGCAGAGTTCGTCCGCACCTGCCACAGACCACGAAGCCAGGAGGAACAGTCATGCGCCTGACCCGCTGCGCTCTCGCTGCCGCATCGGTGGCGGCTTCCGTCTCGGCCTTCGGCCTGCCCCTGTTCCTCATGAACCGGACGTCCCACGGTTCCGATGACACGCGGGTCCGCATGGTCGGATCCTCCGGCACGTCGCTGAGCAGGGCCGAATCGTCCTGGCCACTCTCCACGAATCCGGGCCCGCAGGAATCAGTGCGCCCCTGTCAAAGCTACGGCGGCCCCTACTGCGTTTGGGTGGGAAAATACTGGGGCGGCTGTGACCGGGAGTGGGGACTGAGCTTCGGAATCAAGAGCCCCAACTTGATCTGCCCCCACGACCCCCGCCCGAGTTCCTCGGCCACGTCGGAACCCTCCGCAAGCAGCAGTCCCTCCTGACCGGTTCCGCCGGGAGGGCGGCCGTTCGGTGTCGCTACGGCTGGGTCGGCGGCACATCGGGCTCCTGATCCGATGTGCCGTCAGGGGTCGAAGGTGCTGCCGGTCCCTGTTCCGGCCGAGTGACACGCTGCCGACGGCGGCGGTTGAGCCAGGCCGCAGTCAGCGCTCCCAGAACCACCAGCAAGCCGCCGGCCGCGATCCCGATGCGCTTCGCACCCAGGCGGCCAACGCTCCCACCGCCGGCCGCGCCATCGGGCGGAGGAGCCAGGCTGGTGCCGCCGGGGGCGGGAGCATCCGGCGCGGGCTGGCCGTTGGTCCCATGGTCCCCTCCCGGGGGCGACGGGGCGCCGGACGGGCCACCCCCCTCGGCAGCCACACCATCGTGCGGACGGGCGTGGTCATCGCGGTCACCGTCGTCGTGGTGCCCGTGGTCGTCGTCGTAGAAGTCGTCGACGCAGCGGGCGGCTGCGAAGGGGAAGACCTGCTCATGGCGGTCGAAGGCCTTCACCACGAAGACCGGGTGTTCCCTGAAGAAGCCACGGATCTGAAACTCATACTGGCCGCTGGTCTGGGCGGGATAATTTACGTTCAAATACGTTGAAACGGAAAAATTGTCCCACGGTGCCTCCGGCGACGAGGACGAAGACGACGGACTCCCCTGGAGAACGAGAGCCTCCGGCCCACGCCGGCTATTGGTCAGAATCGCCCTGAGGGTGGGGTCGATGAGCACGACGCGGCGGGCGCTGAAGCAGTGGCGCCAGGGACTGTAGTGATGGCGGTACCCCTCCCCGTTTTCTTCTCCTGCCCCTTCCCCGTCCTCTTCCCAGGACCATGAGGAGTCGGGCGCGTGCAGTGTGGACGCCTGCGCGGCGACGCCTGCAGGCGCAGGAGCAAGAGCGATGGCCACACCGGACAGGGACGCTGCAACCCAGGGTCGAAGAATCATCAGATGACCTCCAGCGGTGACGGACGCGGGCAACCGCCGGCCGGGCAATACAGTCGAGTATCAGAAGAAGTTAAGAGGGCTCGACTCGTCACACCGTGAACATTCTCGGGAAGCCGCACCCTTGTCACTCAGCCGCAGCAGTTTCATGCCCCGACCGGCCGGGACTTCGAGGCCCTGGCCGGCGGCACAGTCACCGACGATCCCCACTACGGCGAGGAGAGCCGTGAGGATGAGGACCAGGCCGGAGTACAGCGGGCTGTAGCCGAAGCCGGTCTGCACGGTGAGGCTGATGACGAAGACGAAGCCGGCGAAGAAGGCCATGAAGACGGGGACGGCGGCGGCGAGCATCGCCCAGGCCCACAGCGGCCGGCCGGCCTCCCGGCCGAGGACGAGCGGGACGAGGGCCAGGGCGAGCGAGCCGGAGACCGCGGGCACGCCGATGCCGTCGAGGGCGGGGCGGCGGCCGGTGGTGGTGCGCGGCAGGGTTCGCGCACTGATTCACTCCGCCGGGATCGTGGCCGCGATGAGCCACCTGCGGAAGCAGGTCCCGCGGCTGAGACTGCGGGATGCAAGCGCGGGCGCACCGCGAGAGCACGATGTCGAGGACGCGCAGCATCCGGGCCCCGCCCCGGCCCACCGACACGACGCCGACCGCCGACACGACGCCGACCGCCTCGACCAGGTGCTGCAGCAGCAGGTCCGTCGCTGGTACCGCACCGTCAGTCCAGGTACCCGGTCGGCGAAGGCCACCTTCGGACAGGCCAGGTGTTCGCAGTACAGACGTCGTACAGTCAGGTCGGTCTGAACCGGCCGACCGCCGACCGTGGCGTCGGCCAGCAGCCGCACGTAGCGGCGCTGGCCCCACTCGCTCAACGCTCCAGCCCGTACACGCCGCCGGACCACCGGACCGGGTGCGGGCGCGGATCACCACGACAGCACCGAAGACCTCGACCGAGACAACCAGCACATCGGCCAGGTGCGGTAACAGCGCTGTCAGTTCACCATGACACAGTCAGAGGTTGCCCACTGGCGAACCAGCAGACCGCCGCTCCGGGATGATCTCTGCCTATGAAAACCTTGCCAGAGCCACCTTCACCTGTACGCCGACAGCAGGTGCTGGTGCACGTGGGCGGCGGGCTCGGAGCCGTGTCGCGCCCGCTTCCGGCGGGCCGGGATCGCTCCCGTGCTCCGGACGGTGCTGTCACCACTCCCCGCGGTGGCCGATCACCCGGAAGCTGCCCACGACGCCCTCGCAATCGAAGGCGCCACCGAAATGGGACTCGTCCTCGTCGAAGTGGCGGGCCGCCACGCCGTTGGTGGAGCTGTGGGGGCCCACGATGGCGACCGGACCCCCGTGGTCGCAGTTGAAGCCGCGGAAGACCTCGATGGTCTTCCAGCTGTCGTTGAAAACGTTGAAACTGGTGGCACCCAGGCCGCTGGCCGTGGTGATGCAGCCCTCGGTGTGGGCGGAGAACGTTCGTTCGTTGAAGAAGATCCTTCCCTCCTCGTGGCGGTGGCCGCGTCCGCCGCCTTCGTGTCCGCGTCCGCCGCCCCCCTCGTGGCCGCGTCCGCCACCTTCGTGTCCGCGTTCGCCGCCCCCCTCGTGGCCGCGTCCGCCACCTTCGTGTCCGCGTTCGCCGTCCCCCTCGCGGCCGCGTTCGCCGCCCCCCTCGCGGCCGCGTTCGCCACCCTCGTGCCCGCGTTCGCCGTTTTCGCCGCCCTCGTGTCCGCGGTTGTCGTTCTTCTCTCCGCCTGCGTTGCCGCCACCAGGGGCGGCCGCCTTCTCTCCGCCTGCGTTGCCGCCACCAGGGGCGGCCGCCTTCTCTCCGCCTGCGTTGCCGCCGCCAGGGGCGGCCGCGGCCGGGGCGGCTTGTTGGACAGGCTGGGCCGCAGGCGGGGCCGCAGGCGGGGCCGCAGGCGGGGCCGCAGGCGGGGCCGCCGGCTGGGCCGCCGGCTGGACGGGCGGGGGCGCGGGATTGGATACGGGGGACGAGGCGTAGGTGATGCCGGTGGCTGCAAGGACCGTCGTGCCTATTCCGGCAGCGGTCAAAGTCAGTGTGCGCGTGAACATGTCACTTCTCTCTGTCGCGCGGACGCCGACCAGGCGCCCGATCTGCGATGAACGTAATGAGAGCTCCCATGGCTGGCATTCCGGACATGCCCAAGGTGTGACGCCATGGGGCCAGCCAGGTGGAATTGCGGCACGTTTTGCATACCGATCAAAGATCTGTGGCCTGGTGGATCACGGCCCCTTGGAAAGCGACGCGCGGTTCTGAGTGGCGGTCAGCGCACCGTGATCCGTCCCGGACAAGCGCTCGACAGCCAGCGCTTCGCCAGATCGGGACCAGGACAGCGATCGGGGTGAGGGCGATCGCCCGGTGGCCTACCGCCCCGGCGCAGCCCCGTTGCCTTCTTCGTGGCCCTGAAACGGGGCTCCTGGTCTCCGGGCCCCGTGCCCGTCCGACCGACGCAACCTTGACGAAGGGCATAGAGGCAGGCACCCCCCGCAGGCCAGGGCGTACCTGCCGGCCGTACGGGACGGTGCCGGGCCGGGCCGCCCGAGGAGTTGGCCGATCTCACCGAGGAGGAAGAGAGGGCGTCTGCCCGCCACTGTCGATCGAGACCGTCCGCCCGCGCCGCGGCTGGGCGGCTACCCCTCCCGCTCGAAGAGCAGCGCCGTCCAGTGGACCCCGTCCCGGCCGTGCAGGTCCGGGCGAGCAGCGCGGTGGAGGAGGCGCAGGCCGTGGTCGGCGGCGAGGGCGACGGTGGGCTCGGGCGGGAGGTCGAACATCCGGCGGCCGGGCGGGACGGGGCCGTGGCGCAGGGTGAGGGCGAGACGGCCGGCGGGGGCGAGGAGGCGGCTGAGGGCGGCCATCGCGGGCGGACGCTCGGCGGGGGCGAGGTGCATCCAGACGGCGGTGAGCAGGACGAGGTCGTAGCGCCGGCCCTCGGCGACGAGCAGCGGCAGTTCGGGCAGCGCGTCGGCGACCCAGCGGACACCGGAGCCGGCGTGCAACCGCTCGCCGACGGCACGGAGTTCGGGGGTGGGCTCGGCAGCTACCACCCGGTGGCCGAGGGCGGCGAGGGCGGCGGCGTCCCGGCCGGTGCCGGCGCCGATGTCGAGAACGGAGCGGGGTGGGGCCGGGTACAGGTGGTGCAGGTCGCGGTGCACCTCGGCGAAGGTCACGCCCTCGTACTGGACGGCGAGTTGCTCCGCCGCCTCGCCGTATCCCCGCGTCCCGGCCGGCTGGTCCGCCCGCTCCGGCCCGTTCACTGCGCCTCCCGGACGGCCACCGCGTCGCCGGCGGCGGCCGCGCCGGCGAAGAAGTCCCGCAGCTCGCGCAGGTCGTGGACGACGAGCGCCGCCCAGGCCTCGGACCAGGGCGTCGGGTAGGCGAGGTGCGCGACCGTACGGGCGAGCACGCTGTCCTGCTGGCGGACGAGTTCGCCGAGCGCCGAGCCGCGCAGGAAGGCGGCGGCCGTCGCGACCTGTTCGGGGCGCAGCACCGGCATGGCGCCGCCCCGCGGTGCCCCGCCGGGCAGCGCCCCGTTCGGCCGGTGACATCGGCCGCCGTAGACGGGCAGCCGGGCGGCCGGGTCGGGGTGCAGACCGTTCTCGGTGAGCGCGAGTTCCATCAGGACGGCGGTGCGCCGCACGCCGAGGGCGAGGCCCGCGGCGGCCAGCCGGTCGTAGCGGACGTCGCGGTCGCGGGGCACGAGTTCGCCGAGCTCCTCCGGCGAGCAGGCGTCCACGGCCTGACCCGGCAAGCGACGCCAGAAGTGATCCACACTCACCCGCTCAGCGTAGCGGGGTCGGCAACCCCCGCTCGGAGTTCAGGCCTCGCCGGGGTGCCAGCGGGGCCATTCCCAGGGGTGGTCGACCCAGTGGACCCGCTGGGGGTCGCGTGGGTCGAGGTCGGGGAAGAGCTGGTGGACGCGCGGCTCGAACTCTTCCCGTTCGAGCGGTTCCCAGCCGTGGCCCTCGAAGCGGACGAGGCGGTAGCGGTTGTCGGCCCGGAGCTCGGCCACCTCGACCAGGGGTTTGGACGTGCTGTTGGTCTCCATGCCCCCAGCATGTGGCGCGCTGGCAATCAACGCCCGTCCAAACCCCTCTTCCGGGTCATATCCCGGCGTCGGTGCGCTCGTTGAGCACGGAAACGTTCGAGGGGGGCCGCTGGAAGGACGAGCACATGACTGGGCAGCCCACCGGAGGGCAGTGGCAGTGGCCGCAGAACGCTTGGCAGCCGCCACCGGTCCCGACGAATCCGCTACCGCCGTGGTCCACCCCCGAGCCGCCGAGGCGTCTGTCGCGCAAGGCCTGGACGGCCGCGATGGTCGGGACGGGAGCCGTGCTGGCCTCCGTCCTGGTGATGTGCGGGCCGGGGCCGGGGGACGAGAGCGGCGCGGCTGCGCTGCCGGAGTCCTCGCCCTCCGCCGCGGACCCGACGGCGCAGTTGCTGCCGGTCTCCCCCTCCCCGGCCACGCCGGCGCCGTCCCCGCTGCCGCCGCCGCCCACCCCGGGCACGGCGGTGCCGGTGGACGGGCCGAGCGTGGCCGCGCCCGCGGCCGGTGCGGGCGCCGGTGCGGGGGCCGCCGCCCAGCACGCCTCGGCGAGCGCGCATCCCCGGCCGGGGCACAGTCCGCACGCGTCGGCTCCGGCCCATGGCCCGTCGGGCACTGCCGCCCCGGCGAGTGCCGGGGCGGGTTCGGGCGGCGGTCGGGGCACCATCTGCGATCAGGCCGAGCGGGCGGGCCACTGGCCGGTCGGGTCGGACTCGGCCCGGCTCTGCCGCAGCATCTACGGCTGAGTCCACGGCTGGGCCGACGGCGGCCCCGGGGCCACGGACGCGGCCTGACCGGTCGGAGCGGCCGGAGCGGCCTGACCAGTCGAAGCGATCGGACCGGCCGGAGCGGCCTGACCGGTCGGAGCGACCGGGGTCCCGGCCGCCCCCAGCAGCCCCCTGTCCAGCCGGGGTGCCAGCACCCGCGCCAGAGTGTCGGTGATGTGCCCGGTGTCCCGGTACAGCACCACGCCCTCCAGCACGGCCGGGCAGGAGGGCCCGGTGCCGGGGCAGAGCAGCGGGCCGAGGTCGAGGGTCCGCACCCCGTACCGGTCCGCGAGGCCGCCGTCCAGCACCGGGTCGGGCTCGAAGGCGGTGTCGCGCGGGAAGAAGCAGGCGTCCGAGCGCCCGTCGGAGGCGGCCAGGCAGGTGGGGACGTCCTTGCCGGGCATCGGGGTGTCGCCGAGGTAGGCGAGCGGGGCGCCGAGCGCGGTGAGCCGGTCCAGGGTGCGGGTCCAGCCCTCGGTGCGCTCGGCCTGGGTGCCGTAGCGGTTGAGGCCGGCCATCAGGACGAGGCGCGGCCTGGGTCCGGAGGCGAGTCGGGTGAGGGTGTTCTCGCGCCAGCGGTCGCACTCCTCGAAGGTGCGGCCGAGCACGTTGTTGCGCACGGTGAGGGTGGCCAGCGGGCAGCCGGGCTTGACCAGGACCTCCAGGGCCCAGTGCCGCTGCTCGGCCAGGGCGAGGCCGGCGGAGATCCACTGCCCGGCGTGGGAGTCGCCGAGCAGCACGATCCGGTCGGGGCTGTCCACGGCGCCGAAGAGGCAGCGCGGGCTGCTGTCGGCGTCGAGCGGGATCTCGCAGCCCTTGCCGGGCGGGAAGTCCTCCCGGGCCCGGGCCAGCGGGGGTGTCAGGGCGAGCACCCGGGTGCCGGGGGCGAGCAGCAGCGGGCCGTCGGTGGCTCCGGCGGGGGCCGCCACGGGCCCGGAGGAGGGGTCGCCGAGCGCGCGCACGGTGCCGCCGCCGAGGGTGAGCGCGGCGATCAGCGGGATGACCAGGGCGCTGGCGCCGACCGCGAGCCCGCGCCGGGGTGCCGGGCTGCTGCCGTACCGCAGCGGCTGCTCGACCAGGCGCAGGGTGAGCCAGGCGGGCAGCGCGGCGGCGGCGGTGAGGGCGAGCAGGGTGGTCCAGGGCAGCGAGCCGTACCGGGCCTGCGCGATGGTCAGCACCGGCCAGTGCCACAGGTACCAGGCGTAGGAGAGGCGTCCGACGGCCCGCAGCGGGCGGGTGGCGAGCAGCCGTCCGGCGTCGGCCGTACGGAAGGTGCCGGGGGCGCCGTGCCCCGCGAGCAGGACGGCGGCGGTGCCGAGGACGGGCAGCAGCGCGGCGGTGCCGGGAAACGGGGTGTCGCGGTCGTACAGGACCACCGGCGCGAGCACGGCCGCGAGGCCCAGCCACCCGAGCGTCCGCAGCGACCACCGCGTCGACCACCGCACCGGACGCCGCTCGGTGCGGGCGGCCAGCGCCGGGCCCGCCAGCGCCGCGCAGGCTCCGGCCGCGAACTCCCAGAGCCGGCTGCCGGTGGAGAAGTAGGCGAGCGGCGCGGAGCTGTCCGTCCAGCGCAGGCAGAGCGCCAGCGAGGCGGCACCGACGGCCACCGTGGCGAGGGTGGTCGCCAGGGCGCGGCGGCGCCCGTGCTGGCGGCGGGCGAGGCCGAGCAGCAGGACGCCCCAGAGCAGGTAGAACTGGTTCTCCACGCCCAGCGACCAGAAGTGCTGCAGCGGGCTGGGGTCGCGTTCGGCGGCCAGGTAGTCGGTCTGCAGGCCGACGAAGCGCCAGTTGGCGAACTGGCCGGCGGAGGCGATCAGGTCGCGGGCGAGGTCGGTGCCGCGCAGCGGGTCGAGCAGGGCGCCGCCGGCGACGGCGGTGGCGACCAGCACGGTGGCGGCGGCAGGCAGGATGCGCCGGGCGCGGCGGGCGGCGAAGTCCCACAGGCCGAGCGGGCGGCCGATGAGCAGGCCGGTGATCAGGAAGCCGGAGATGACGAAGAAGACGTCGACGCCGACGAAGCCGCCGGTCAGGCCGGGGACGGCGGAGTGGAAGGCGAGGACGGAGAGCACGGCGACGCCGCGCAGCCCTTCGATGTCGGGGCGGAAGGCGGTGCGCCGGCGGTGCGGTCCGCTCCCGGCGACGGGGGCGCGCCGCGGGACGGCGGGTGCCCTGTCGGCCCGGACGGGGCCGGGCAACAGGTCGGCGGGTGGGGCGGAGGCGGCGGACGCCGCCGAGGACGAGACGGTGGAGGCGGCGGAGGACGACGAAGGCGGTACGGCCGTTGACACGGCGGTGCTCCTTGCAGGGCTGGCAGCGGTTGTCGGGCCGCCGGGCCGATGGGGCGGCCGGGCGGTGTCCGCGCCGGTGGGGCGACGCGCAAGGAAACGCAACGATCGAGCGGTACGGCGATTCTGACGGTACGTCAGAAGATCAGCGGGTCGGCCCAGCCGGAGGCCAGCAACCCGCACAGCAGCAGCACGGCGGTGACGGCGACGGCCTCGGCCCGTCCGAACCGGAGGTCGGAGCGGCCCGGTGCGGGTGCGGCGACCTCCCCGACGGACGCACCCTTGCCGCCGGTCCCGTTCAGCAGCGGCCACAGCTCCCGGATCAGCGGGACCATGGTGTACGCGGTGAGCGCGAGCAGTCCGGCGAGCGCCCAGTACGGCCGCCAGCCGTACAGCAGCGCGGCCCAGACCAGTCCGGCGGCGCCGGCGAGGACGACGAGCCCGAGCCAGCCGACCCCGATCCGGGCGACGGCGCGGGCGAGCGAACTGCCGCCGGACACGGCACCGGTGGGCACCCAGTCGGCGGAGCGGCGGCGCAGCGCGTGCGCGATGGCGACCACGTGGCAGAGCCCGCCGAGGAGTTGGACCCGGGTGACCTCGAAGCGCCAGCGGGTGCGGGACATCGCGGGCAGCAGCACCAGGGCGACCCAGATCGGCGGCAGGAACGGCAGCACCTGCCAGGGCCGGATCTCCTCGGGCCGGAAGAACAGCATGATCAGGGCGGGCAGCGGCACGGCGAAGACGTTCACCGCGCTGGTGACGTAGCCGAGGATGCCGTTCCAGAAGCAGAGCCGGGCGGATCGGGAGAGCGGCCCCCGGCGGAAGTCCGGGTCGCGGACCAGGGCCAGGGAGCCGAGGCACCAGCGGTACTGCTGGCTGATGAAGGCGGGCAGGCCGGTGGGCGACATGCCCTTGGCGACCAGCGCGGGGACGTAGCGGGTGGCCCATCCGGCGCGGGCGAGGGCGAGGCCGGTGTAGAGGTCCTCGCTGTGGTCGATCTCGGCGAAGCCGCCGATCCGCTCGAGTGCGGCGCGGCGGTAGAGGGCGTTGGTGCCGCAGCAGACGGTGCCGTCCTGCGCGTCCCGGGAGGGCTGGATCCAGCGGTAGAAGATCTCCTGGGTGGCTCCCGCGGCGCGTTCGAGCCAGGACATGTCGGCGTCCGTGTCGAAGCACTGCGGGCTCTGCACGATGCCGACCCCGGGGTTGTCGAGGTAGGGCACCAGGTGGTGCAGGAAGTCGGGGCGGGGGCAGAAGTCGGCGTCCAGGACGGCGACGATCTCGCCGGCGCCCTCGGCGAGGCCGTGGTTGAGGTTGCCTGCCTTCTTGAACCGGCCCCGGTCGGGGCGGGCGCGGTACTGGAAGCCGTAGGACTCGGCGAGTTCGCGGACCTCGGGTCGGTCGGCGTCGTCGAGGACCAGGACGGTCAGTTCGCCTGGCCACCGGACGGCCGCGGTGTGCCGGTAGGCGTTGTCCAGGACGGCCAGGGGCTCACCGGCGGTCGGCAGCAGCAGGTCCACGCTCGGGGCGCGGGCGGGGTTCCAGGCGCGGAGCAGCAGGTCGTGCGAGTCGCGGGTGAAGCGCCGGGCGCGCTGGCCGTCGGCGAGCGAGAGCAGCCAGGTGGCCGCGTTGAGCAGGGTGAGCGCCAGGAACGGCCAGAGCAGCGGCCTGCTGAGGGCGAACAGGCCGAGCGTGGCGGTGGCTCCCGCGTAGGAGAGGGTGGCGCAGAGCAGCACCCAGCGGCGCTGCGGGCCGAAGTACCAGTAGAGCTCCTCGTCGTCGGGCGGGCCGGGCAGTCGGTTGGCGTCGGGGTCCGCGGGTGTCCGGCGCGGACCGGCGTCGGGTGCGGGCATGGCGGTGCCATGGAGTGCGGGCATGCGGAAATGGCCCCCCTGGGCAGCGGGCGGAACGTGGCCGTTCGCGCCCAGCCTCTCACATTGGCCTAGACCAATAATGAACGAGGTATGACATCCCCGCATCGCCCCAGTTCACCGACTTGACGGTACGTCACCTGCGGAAACCCACTCCGGCGGAACCGAACCCTCCCCCGAGGGGGAGCCGCATCCGACCGTCGCCAACTCCCTTCGCGGCCACCGGTTCACCACCGCCGCAGCCGCCAACTTCCGTACACGGACATCCATCCACTCACGCCCCGGTCTTCAACTCCTTGACGAGGTGGGCGAACCGGAGGTCCGGCCGCCGGGGGATGCCGAAGCGCTCGTCGCCGTACGGGAACGGGCTGAACTCGCCGGTGCGCCGGAAGCCGCGCCGCTCGTACCAGGCGATCAGGTCGGCGCGCTGCTCGATCACCGTCATCTCCATCACGCCGACGCCCCACTCCTCGGCGGCCAGCCGCTCCGCCTCGGCCAGCACGGCCCGTCCGATGCCGCCGCCCTGGAGCCCGGGACGCACCGAGAACATGCCGAAGTAGGCCAGCCCGCCACGCCGTTCCAGCTGGCAGCAGGCCACCGGCTCGCCGTCCAGCTCGGCCAGCAGCACCAGCCCGTCGGGGTGGCTCAGGGCCTCGGTGACGGCCTCCGGGTTGGTGCGCCGGCCGTCCAGCAGGTCGGCCTCGGTGGTCCAGCCGGCCCGGCTGGCCTCGCCCCGGTAGGCGGACTCGACCAGCGCGACCAGCGCCGGGACGTCGGCGGGCGTGGCGGGCCGGAACGCGGGCTCCCCGGCGGGACGGGCGGAGTCGGCGGCGGTCTCGGGCATGGCGGGTCCTCTCCTCGCGTGCGGGGCCGCCCGTGGTGGCCGGCCCGCGGGCATCGTCGCACAGCGGCGGCCGCGCCCCAGGACCCCGGCGGCCTCCCGCCGTCGGCCCGGCCCACCGCACCCGACACCGCCTCCGCGCGCGTTCCGGGCCGCCGGAAACGGGCAGGACCGGCAACGCCGGTTGCCGGTCATGGGGCGCGGACACATCTGACATGCGTTCACTATGTGAAAAAAGATGCCTGGTGGTGGTGCCAGGTACATGGCTACTCTGCGGTACGGCCGGTCAGACCCCGGCCATACCGGGTCATTTCGACCTTCCCACGCTCGGACCAGAGGAGTGCTCATGCCCCGCTCTTCCCGCTCCGCCCGCCCCACCGGCACCGACAGACCGGCCCGCCGCCTGCCCGCGCTGGCCGCCCTCGCCGCCGCGACCGCCCTGGTCGCCGGTGTGGCCGTCCCCGCGTACGCGGCCGAACCCGCCCCTGTCGCCCCCGTGGCCGAAGGCCGCCCCGGCTTCCACCCCGAGCAGGACTTCGCCGGCTCCACCGTCGCCGCCCGCGAGGGCCGCGGCGCCGCCGCGCCGTTCGCCTCCCTCGCCGCCACCCAGACCCCCGGTCTGGACGTCTCCAGCTACCAGGGCAACGTCAACTGGTCGTCGGTGGCCGCCAACGGCGCCAAGTTCGCCTACGTCAAGGCGACCGAAGGCACCGGCTACACCAACCCCTCCTTCGCCCAGCAGTACAACGGCTCGTACAACGCCGGCCTGATCCGCGGCGCCTACCACTTCGCGCTGCCGAACGCCTCCTCCGGCGCCACCCAGGCCAACTACTTCGTCAGCCACGGCGGCGGCTGGTCCGCCGACGGCAAGACCCTGCCGCCCGCGCTGGACATCGAGTACAACCCCTACGGCGCCACCTGCTACGGCCTCAGCCAGAGCGCCATGGTCAACTGGATCCGCGACTTCAGCAACACCGTGCACTCCCGCACCGGCCGCTACCCCACCATCTACACCACCACCAACTGGTGGACCCAGTGCACCGGCAACAACGGCGGCTTCGGCACCACCAACCCGCTCTGGATAGCCCGCTACGCCTCCTCCGTCGGCACCCTGCCGAACGGCTGGGGCTACCAGACCTTCTGGCAGTTCGCCGACGCCGGCACCTTCCCCGGTGACCAGAACTACTTCAACGGCGCGGCCGACCGCCTCCGCGCCCTCGCCCTGGGCTGATCCACCGACCGTCGGACCCCCGTCGCCGAGGCGGGGGTCCGTCGGATGGCGGTGTCCGGAGCCGGGGTGCGTCCGAAGTCGGGGGTCCGAAGTCGGGGGTCCGAAGTCGGGGGTCCGGAGCCGGGGGTCCGGCGCCATGGGAGGTCCGGCGTCAGAGCGCCTTGAGTCCGTCCAGCAGCCCCTGGCCGCCGGGGCTGCCGAGGCCGGTGCACGCGTCCCAGTCGGGCCCGGAGGCGTACGCGCCGTTGCTGCCCTGGGTGATGTCCCGCAGGACGCCCGTCGCGAACTTCGTGTACAGCAGCGGGTCGAGGAAGCCGACCTGGGCGGAGCCGGGCAGGCCCTGGTTGATCCGGGCGAGCAGCGCGGCCCACATCGGGGCGGAGGCGCTGGTGCCGCCGATCTGGTTGAAGTGCACGCCGTCGACGCTCGGGACGACCACACCGGTCTGCGGGTCGGCCAGCGCGGACACGTCGGGCACACCGCGCCCGCGCGCGTGCGGCGGGTCGGCCGACGGCGGCACGTCGACGCCGGACTGGAACGCGGGCACCGGGAAGACCGCACTGATGCCGCCGCCCGTCCGGCTGCCCGGGCCGTCGTCCCAGCAGACCTCGCTGACGACCTGCCCCTGGCGGACCACCAGGCGGGTGCCGCCGACGCCGAGCACGTGCGGGCTGGAGGCGGGGAAGTCGGCGTGGGCGCGCTCGTCGGAGGCCTGGTCGCGGGAGCCGTCGTCACCCGAGGCGCAGCAGACGCTGATGTTCTTCTCGGCCGCGCCGGCGAAGGCGGCGTCCGCCCGCTTCATCGCCCCGACCGTCCACCGACTGCCCGGCGTGGCCTCGGCGTTGCCGTAGCTGTTGGTGATCACCGAGGGCCGGTTGTCGGTGTCGTTGACGATCCGGGTGATCACGTCGACCCAGCCCTGTTCGGTGAACGTGGTGAAGTAGACGACGATCTTCGCCTTGGGGGCGAGGGCGCCGACGACCGCCAGGTCGAGCATGATCTCGCCGCTGCTGTCGGCCGTCTCGAAGTCGGAGTCCTGCCCCGGGTCGTTGCCGGGGGTGCCGACGCCCGGGATCACCACGTTGGTGATGTCCGGCATGTCCTGGTGGAGGACGTTGACGAAGTAGTTCCTCAGCGCGTCCAGCGAGTAGCCGCCGGACGGGATGCCGGGCGGCGTCTCGCCGTTGAAGGCGAGGACGGCGATGCACTGCCCGCTCCCGTCGGTGCCGTCCGGGTAGGCGTACGGCGCCTGGAGCTGCGGCGGGAGGAAGGCTCCCGGCCGGAGCGTCGCGGCGGTGTGCGCCACCGGGGCGGCGTCGGCGGGCCGGCGGATCAGCAGGCGGCTGCCGATCGGCCGGTCGTCCAGGCCGAAGACGTGGCTGACGATGCCGTCCAGCTCCGCGGGGACGAAGATCTGGCCCACTCGGCCACGGTAGGTGCGGGGATTGCCCTTGGCGTCCTGGTAGCGGTAGCGGGCCAGGGTCACCCGGAAGGCGTCCGAGACGTCCCGGGTGGTGCCGGTCAGCTGGACGCTGCGGGCCAACGGGTTCGGGTTCTCGACCTTGAGGCCGTGCTCGGCGGCGAAGGCCTCGACCGCCTTGAGGTCGGTGTCCAGCCACCGGTGGGTGGCGGCGTACTGGTCGTCGGTGGGCAGGACGCGCCGGGTCGGCGCCTGGAGCGCCAGCTCGTAGACGTCCGGCCGCGGCTGCGCGGCGGGGTCGCGGCGCAGGTAGACGGTGACGGTCAGGGGTGTCTGGGGGTGGGCCGGTCCGATGGCCCGCGCTCCGTCGAGCGGAACGCGGGAGCTGTCGGGCAGCGCCACGTAGTGGTTGGTCGACATGATCGCTCCAGCGGTCGGGTCCGCGCCGGGAGCTCGCGACTCTGGGTCGTGTGCTTTCGACTGTCCGCATACGGCACACGCTTATGTCGTATGCGTACAGCGTCCTCCGAGGGCCGGGTGGCGTCAAGGGGCGCCGAGGGAGCGTCAGGGGGCGGCGCCCCCGGCCGGGACCGGGGGCGCCGCCGGGGTGGGGGCCGCTCAGCCGTCGATGCGGTGCTGGCTCCAGAAGGAGGTCAGGTCCACGGTGGTGGCGGCCTGGGCCGCGGCCTTGAACTCCGCGGTGGTGGAGACGCCGTACCAGTGCGCCTGCGCGTAGTTCCGCAGCAGCGTGGTCATCGCGGTGTCGCCGATCGTCCGGCGCAGGTCGTGCAGGGCGCACTTGCCGTAGCCGTAGACGACCGTGGAGTAGCGGGAGGAGTTGGCGTCCCAGTACGCCATCGAGTTGGTGATCCGCTCCGCCGAGGAGGCCCAGGAGACGCTGTTCCAGCAGTTGTTGCCGGTCTTGCCGAGGGCGAGGTCGGTGGCGTAGTCGGTGAAGGCCTCGTCCAGCCAGGGGCCGTTGTACTCGTCGTCGCCCACGATGCCGTACCACCACTGGTGGCCGATCTCGTGGGTGAGCGCCGTGGTGCTGACCAGGTCGAGGACGAAGCCCGGGTACTCCATGCCGCCGAACCAGAAGTTGTTGTCGATCACCGCGTCCAGTTCGCCGTACGGGTAGGCGCCGAAGCGCTGGGCGTGGGCGTCGACCGCCGAGGTCGCGGTGGAGAGCATCGACGCGGAGTCGGAGGAGCTGATCCCCGCCACCGAGTAGACGTTGACCTTCACCCCGGCCGCGGAGGTGCCGGAGATCCTGGTGAACGGTCCGGCGCCCCAGGCGAAGTCGCGGACCTTGCTCGCGGTCGCCTTGGTGACGGTCCGTCCGGCCGCGCCGGGGGTGTCCACCGAGGTGCCGGTCGCGGGCACCAGCAGGCCGGTCGGGTGGTCCAGGGTGACGGTGAAGTCCGAGGCCACCGAATAGAAGGACTCGCCGTTGTTGGTGTAGGGGTCGAGGTGCCAGCCGGCCGCGTCCCGTATCGCCAGGACGGGCAGGGCGTTGCCGAGGAAGTTGTACGCGCCGTCGTGGCCGAAGCGGTCCGCGCCGCTCGGCACGGAGATGCCGAGGTCGAAGCCGACGGTGCCGCTCTGGCCCTGCGCGAGCGGGGCCGGCAGGGTGACCTTGAGCGCGGTGCAGTTCACCGTGAGCGGGGAGGGCGTGCCGCCGGTCACGTTGGTCACCGTGATCGGGGTGCTGGGGCAGCTGCCGTGGGCGTTGTCCCACAGCCGCAGGTACACCTCGGTCAGCGGCGAGGACGAGGCGTTGCTGAAGCTCACGCTCTCGTGCCCGGTCCAACTGCCGCCGGAGGCGTCGCTGGTGAGCGCGACGGTGTACGCCGGTGAGACCGGGGTGCGGGTCGGGTCGCCGGGCTGGGGCGGGGTGCCGCCGCCGGAGGCGTCCAGGGTGACGTCGTCCAGCACGAAGCTGGTCTGCAGGCCGGCGTCCTCGACGCCGGTGAAGGAGAGCGTCGCGCTCCGGCCCGCGAAGGCGGAGACGTCGAGGGTCTTGTGCACGTACCCGCTGCGGGCGTCCAGGTTGGAGTAGGTCGCCAGCGTGGTGGAGCCGAGCTTGACGGTGAGCTTGTCGTAGGCGGTGCTGCCGGTGGTCTCGGCGGTGTCGACGTGCAGCCAGAACCCGAGCGTCGCGGTGCCGCACCCGGCGGGGAGGGTGACGGACTGCGAGAGGGTGTCGGTGTGGCTGGAGCCGTAGCCGTCGAGCCAGGCGTAGGAGCTGCCGGAGTGCGCGCTCTGGCCGCTGTCCGCGGTGATCGCGCCGCTCGGCGCCGTCCAGGACGAACCACCGGATTCGAAACCGCCGTTGGCCACCACCTGGGCGGGTGTGCAGTCCGCGGCGCTCGCCACATCGGGGGTGGCGAGCGCCGCGAGGCCGACTGCCGCGAACAGGGCGGCGCCGGTCAGGGCAGGCAGGATTCTTCTCATCGGAGCCTCTCGTGGGGAGCGGGCCGGGAGCAGCAGCGTGACAGCAAGCCCGCGCCTTTGAAAGGCTCATGACATGAGACGTGTACGCCTCACCCTCACCGGACGACCGGCAGCACCGCCCGCGCACCGCGGCCGGTCGCCGCCTCGATGAAGGCCACCGGGTCGGCGACCCGCGCCAGCAGCACGCGGGTGAAGTCCAGGGCCTCCTCGGCGGGCAGCGGGCCGCCGACGGCCGCGACCAGGTCGAGCAGATGGACGGTCGCCTCCATCAGCGCCACCTCGCCGAGCGCGCCGACCGTCACGCTCCCGAGCAACGGGTGCGCCACCGTGGTGTCCGGCGACAGGTCCGCGATGCCGTCCAGCGCGGCGGGGCCCTCGACGCCCAACCGGGCGAGCAGCACGGCGGGTTCGGCCGCCTCGGCCGACTGCTTCGCCGCCTCGGCGACCTGCTCGGCGGCGGTGTGGGCGATGCCGCCAGGACGGTTGTAGGCGCGCAGGATGCCGGCCCCGTCCACCACTTCGGCCGGCGCGTCCAGGACGGCCGCGCGCAGCCCGGCGAACATCTCCGGCACCGGCGCCACGTGCGCGAACAGCTCCCGTACGGTCCACCCGGGCAGCCGGGTGGGCCGCTCCCAGTCCTCGGCGGCCAGGGCGGCGCCCCGCTCCGCCCACGAGGCCCAGACCTCCGCCAACAGCGCTCGCACCTGGTCGTTCTGACGGTACATCGACTCTCCTCCGGTCTCTTCGGAACGGCGATCACGGGGTCGGCCCCACGCTATCCCGGGCGCCCGGAAAACCGTTTGCCGCACCCGCGGCCGGGCCGCCACCATCGGCCCATGACCGACTCCCCCGCCCGTCCGCTGTCCGCACCCGCCGCCACCCGCCCGGCCACGGTCCCGATCACCGCCCCGGTCCAGCAGCAGCCCCGCCGTCCCCGGAGGCCCGACGCCGCACGCGCGTGAGGGCCGCGCTGGCCGCGGGGCTGCTCGCCGGGCTCGGCGTGGCCGTCCCGGTGGGGGCCGTCGGGGCCTACCTGGTGTCGCTCACCGCACGCACCTCGCTGCGCACCGGCGCCTGCGCCGCCCTCGGCGTGGCCACCGCGGACGGGCTGTACGCGCTGCTCGCGGCAGCCGGCGGCACCGGCCTCGCGCCGCTGCTCGAACCGGTCGCCCGGCCACTGCGGCTCGCCTCCGCCCTGGTACTGCTGGCCCTCGCCGCCCGGACGGCCGTCACGGCACTGCGCAGCCGCCCCGGCACCGCCGCCGACGGACCGCGGGCACAACCGCCCTCCCCCGCCCGGGCGTTCCTGACACTGCTGGGCATCACCCTGCTGAACCCGCTCACCGTGCTCTACTTCGCCGCACTGGTCCTCGGCGGCGGCAGCCAGGGCGACGTCCCGGCCCGGGCGGCCTTCACCCTCGGCGCCTTCGCCGCCTCCGCCTGCTGGCAGCTGCTACTGGCCTCCGGCGGTGCCCTGCTCGGCCGCGCCCTGACCGGCCCGCGCGGCCGGCTGCTCACCGCGCTCGGCTCCGCCGCACTGGTCGCCACACTCGCCGTCCGGCTGCTGCTCGACTGAACGCACCCTCTCTCCACGCGCAGTGGCGTGACCCACCACGACCGGCCCCGCCACCGCCATTGCCGCAACCGCACCCCGCCCCCACCCCGCCCCGGGCCCACCGCCGCTCACCGCACTCGCCACCCGACTCCCACCCGACCGAACACCCGCTCCCCCGCCCCAGCCACGTCACCCACCGCGACCGGCCCCGCCACCGCCATTGCCGCAACCACGTCCCGCCCCACCCACCCCGGGTCGGCTGACCAGCGGGATCGGCGAATCGGCCGCCCGAGTCCGCTCGACCATTTACGTCCGATTCATACCTTGTATCCTGGTTCTGTATCCGCTGAGTGACATCCGCCGAAACCCGGCCCGGAAAGCGGGCCCCGCGTCGCGACTGGTCCGTCGAGTCGGCCGAGCGGCCGGGGCGCGGGCCGACGACACCGGCACCGACCCGGAGGAGTGCGGAGATGGCCGAGCAGGACGCCTCCGAGAAGCGGGGGCGGCTGAGCCGCCCGCTGGTGCTGGGCGCCGCCGTGGCCCTCGTCGACCGCGAGGGCCTGGGCGCGCTGACCATGCGCAGGCTGGCGACCGAGCTCGGCGTGGAGTCGATGGCCCTGTACCGCTACACCCCGGGCAAGGAGGCGCTGATCGACGGCCTGGTCGAGGCCTACTTCGACGAGATCAACGCCCGGCTGCGGGCCGGCTCCGTCCGCGGCCCCCAGCATGACGGCTGGCGCGCCGAACTGCGCCGGATCGCCCGGGCGTTCGCCGCCACCGGGCACGCCCACCCCGAGATCCTGCCGCTGGTCGCGACCCGCCCGCTGGCCGTCCCGGTGTCGCGGCGCCCGACCTCGGTGCTGGACCTCACCGAGCACATCCTGGCCGTGCTCGGCCGGGCCGGCTTCGACGACGCCGGCTCGCTGACCGTCTACCGCAGCTTCGTCGCCTGGAACCTCGGCTGCATGCTGGTGGACAAGCGCCAGGTGGTCGACAACCCGAGCGAGCCGGACCCCGCGCTGCGGCTCGGCCTGCACCGGCTGTCCGCCACGGACTACCCCCGGCTGCGCGCCCTGGTGCCCCGGTTCGCCGACTTCGACGACGAGGCCGAGATGCTGAGCGGCCTGGACAGCCTGCTCGACGGGATGCCCGAGCCGCCCCTTGACGGCTTCTACGGCGGCGACGCATCCTGAGGATACGAGGTACACGTCGGACATATCCGCTCGAATCGGCGCCACCGGCAGCCCGCTGACGGCGCCCGGAAGAAGCCCCCATGTCCTCCGTACCCGACACACCACCCCCGGATGACATCCTGCGCCTCCGCGTCACCGCCAAGGACCCGGAGACCCTGCGCGCGCTGCTGCGCGACACCCGCCCCGACGTCGGCGGACGCCCGCGCGTCGAGGAGGACGGCCGCGTCGGCATCGACGTCTACGCTCCGGCCGACCGGATCCCGACCCTCGAACGCGAGGGCGTCACGGTCACCCTGATCGGCAACGCCAGCGAGGCCGGGCGCGCCGCCCAGTCCGAGGTCGGCAGCGGCGACCGCTTCGCCCCCGCCGACGCCGTCCCGCGCGGCCTGGCCGCCAAGCTCTCCGGCTGACCGGGAGGCCCGCCATGCCGTATCTGAACGTCACCGAGGTCGAGTCCGCCGTGACCAGCCTGGCCACCGCCTACCCCGACCTGACCCAACTCCTCACCCTGCCCGAGCCCTCGTTCGAGGGCCGCACCGCCCACGCCCTGCTGATCAGCGAACCCGCGCCGGCCCCCAAACCGTGCGTCATGATGATCGGGGGCGTCCACGCCCGCGAATGGGGCAGCTGCGAGATCCTCATCCACCTCGCCGCCGACCTGCTGGAGGCCCACCGGGACGGCACCGGCCTCGGCTACGGCGGCACCGCCTTCACCGCCGGTCAGGTCAGCGGCCTGCTCCAGCGGTTGGACCTGGTGTTCTATCCGCTGGTCAACCCGGACGGCCGGCACTACAGCCAGACCGTCAGGCCCATGTGGCGCAAGAACCGCAACCCGGCGAACGCCGGCGGCAACCCGGCCCCGGACTGCGTGGGCGTCGACCTCAACCGCAACTACGACTTCCTCTTCGACTTCGTCACCGCCTTCGCCCCGGGCGCCGATCCCCAGGTGTCGAACGACCCGTGCGACCCGCAGGTCTACGCCGGCCCGAGCGCGTTCTCCGAACCGGAGACCCGCAACGTCCAGTGGCTACTGGACCAGTTCCCGCTGACCCGGTGGTTCGTCGACGTGCACAGCTACTCACAGGACATGCTCTACAACTGGGGCGACGACGAGAACCAGTCGGTCGACCCCGACATGAACTTCCGCAACTCCGACTACGACGGCAAGCGCGGCCTGCCCGGCGACCTCACGTACGCCGAGTACATCCCCAAGGACGACGAGGACGCCGCCGTGCTGCTCGCCGAGGCGTTCTGCAAGGGCGTCAACGGCGTACGCGGCCTGGCGTACAAGCCGATGAGCGGGTTCCACCTGTACCCGACCAGCGGAACCAGCGACGACTACGTCTACTCCCGCGCCTTCGCCGACCCGGACCAGGGCAAGGTACTGGGCTTCACCGTCGAGTGGGGAACCGAGTTCCACCCCCGGTGGGCGGAGATGGAGCAGATCGTCCGCGACGTGGACGCAGGGCTGGTGCAGTTCTGCCTGGCCACCGCCTGAAACGCCGTAGGAGGCCCCGAAGCCACCGTGCCCGACAGCCAGGGCGCCCGCCACGATCGGTCGTGGCGGGCGCCCTCGGTTTGTCCGTACATTTACGAGGCACACGTACGGGAAAAACATACTTCGTATACAAGTCTGCGCGCCGCGCCGGAGTGGGTCAAGGGGTCCGGGGCTCCGGGGCGGCCCGCAGGGCCGCCGTCCCTCAGACCCGGGCGCCGAGCATCCGCAGCACCAACTCCCCGTAGCGGCGTCCGAGCTCCTCCGGCGCCTCGGTGGAGTTGCCGGTGTACCAGCGGGAGACGTCGATGCCCAGCGAGGTGACCGCGCGGGCCGCCGTCCGCACCTCCGCCACCTGGAACTCCCCCGCCGCCACGCCCGCCTCGATCAGCGCGCTGACCTCCCGCTCGATGTCCAGCCGCAGCGCGGCGACCACCGCGTAGGCGTCCTCGGGCAGCGCGTGCAGCTCGTAGTTGACCACCCGGCCGACCGTCCGGCCCCGGGCGTGCCACGCGGTGAACCGCTCGACCAGCCGCCGCATCCGCTCGGCCGGGCCGCCCGGGCCGGCCGCCGCGTCCCGGACCAGGGTGAGCGTGGCGGCGTGGCCGGCCTGGCTGATCTCGGCCAGCAGCGCGGCCTTCGACTGGTAGTGGATGTACAGCGCCGCCGGGCTCATCCCCGCCGCGGTGGCGATGTCCCGGGTCGTGGTGGCGTGGAAGCCGCGCTCCGCGAACGACTCGACGGCGGCCTGGAGCAGCCGGTACGCCGCTTCGGGGCGGATGTCGGCGCCGGGCAGGGTCGGCCACAGGTCGGCGAGCGGGGTGCTGGTCATGGCGCCATCCTCCCAGAGAACTCGTACAGGCTTTCCCGTCGGTCGTCCCCCTCGGGCGGGAGCGGGCGTCCGACGGACTGTTGACAGGCTCCCGCACCGACAGCATGCTGAGCAAGCGCTTAGTCAGCAGTTGGCGGATTCCCCCCGGGACCCCGCAGGTTCCCAGCAGACCCCGCAGATCGCAGCAGTTCCCCACACGTTCCCGCAGGTTCCCGCACGAAAGGCAGGACGCTCCGTGGTGCACTCCTTCAAGGGCCGGGTGGCCATCGTCACCGGATCGAGCCGGGGCATCGGCCTCGGCATCGCGCGCGAGCTGGTCGACCGCGGGGCCAAGGTCTGCCTCACCGCCCGCAACCCCGAGCCGCTGGCCGAGGCCGTCCGCGACCTGGGCGGCCCGGAGAACGCGATCGCCGTCGCGGGCAAGGCCGACAACCCCGCGCACCAGGAGGAGGCGATCACCCGCACCCTGGAGGCCTTCGGCCGGCTCGACCACCTGGTCAACAACACCGGCATCAACCCGGTCCTCGGGCCGATCCTGGACACCGACGAGGGCGCCGCCGCGAAGATCCTCGCCGTCAACGTGCTCGCCCCACTGGCCTGGACCCGCCGCGCGCACGCCGCGTGGATGGGCGAACACGGCGGCTCGATCGTCAACGTCGCCTCGATCACCGGCATCCGCGCCTCACTCGGCATCGGCATGTACGGCGTCAGCAAGGCCGCACTGATCCGGCTCACCACCGAACTCGCCGCCGAGCTGGGCCCCCAGGGCATCCGGGTCAACGCCGTCGCCCCCGCCGTGGTCAAGACCAAGTTCGCCGAAGCGCTGTACGAGGGCCGCGAGGAGAAGGTCGCCAAGGCCTACCCGCTGGGCCGCCTCGGCGTCCCCGAGGACGTCGCCGGCGCCGTCGCCTTCCTGCTCTCCCCGGACGCCGACTGGATCACCGGCCAGACCCTGGTCCTGGACGGCGGGGTCACTCTCGGCGGTGGCATGTGACCACCGGGGCACTCGACGGCCCCACGCCGAACGGCCAGGCGCCGGACAACCAGGTGCCGGACGGCCAGGAGTTCGCCGGCCGGGGCGTGGTGGTGACCGGCGGCGGCCGGGGCATCGGCGCCGCGCTGGCCCGGGCCTTCGCCGCGGCCGGCGCCCGAGTGGTGGTCAACGACCTGGACGCCGAGGCCGCCCGCGCCGTGGCGAAGGAGTGCGCGGGCACCGCCCTGCCCGGGGACGCGGCCTCCGCCGAGGGCCTGGCCGAGCTGGTCGGGCGAGCCCGCGCCGAGCTGGGCGAGATCGACGTGTGGTGCGCCAACGCGGGCGTCGCCCCGGCCGGCGGGGCCGACGCGCCCGCCGCCGCCTGGGCGGGCGCCTGGGAGGTCAACGTCATGGCCCACGTCCGGGCCGCCGACCTGCTGCTCCCCCGCTGGCTGGAGCGCGGCGAGGGCCGCTTCCTGGCCACCGTCTCCGCCGCCGGGCTGCTCACCATGCTGGGCTCCGCCCCGTACTCCGTCACCAAGCACGGCGCACTGGCCTTCGCCGAGTGGCTCTCCGCGACCTACCGCCACCGGGGCGTGCGGGTGCACGCGCTCTGCCCGCAGGGCGTGCGCACCGACCTGCTCGCCTCCACCGGCGCGGTCGGCGAGGCGCTGCTCGCCCCCACCGCGCTCGACCCGGCGGACGTCGCCGAGGCGGCGCTGGACGGGATGCGCGCGGAGCGCTTCCTGCTGCTGCCGCACCCCGAGGTCGCCGACTACTGCCGCGTCCGGGCCACCGAGCCGGACCGCTGGCTCGCCGGGATGAACCGGCTCCAGCAGGGACTGGAGAGGAGCGAAGTGCTGTGAGGGCCTGGCAGGTGGCCGAACTCGGCGAGCCCGCCGAGGTGATGCGGCTGGCGGAGGACGTCGCGCGGCCGGTGCCCGGGCCGGGGCAGCTGCTGGTCCGGGTGCGGGCGGCGGCCGTCAACTTCCCGGACGCGCTGATGGTGCGCGGGCAGTACCAGGTCCGCCCGCCGCTGCCGTTCACGCCCGGCGTGGAGCTGTGCGGCGAGGTGGTGGACGGCGCCCGGCAGGGCGAGCGGCTGATCGGCAACCCGGTGCTGCCGCACGGCGCCTTCGCCGAGTACGCGCTGCTGGAGGCCGACGCCGCGTTCCCGGCGCCCGAGGCGCTGGACGACGCCGAGGCGGCCGCCCTGCACGTCGGCCACCAGACCGCCTGGTTCGGGCTGCACCGCCGGGCCCGGCTGCGGGCCGGCGAGACCCTGCTGGTGCACGCGGCGGCCGGCGGGGTCGGCAGCGCGGCGGTCCAACTCGGCCGGGCCGCCGGGGCGCGGGTGATCGCCGTGGTCGGCGGGCCGTCGAAGGCGCGGGCCGCGCGGGCGCTCGGCGCCGACCTGGTGGTGGACCGCCGGGAGCGGGACTTCGTCGCCGCCGTCAAGGAGGCCACCGAGGGGCGCGGCGCCGACGTGGTCTTCGACCCGGTCGGCGGCGAGGCCTACACCGGCTCCGCCAGGTGCGTCGCCTTCGAGGGCCGGATCGTGGTGGTCGGCTTCGCCGGCGGGCGGATCCCCACCCCGGCGCTCAACCACGCCCTGGTGAAGAACTACTCGATCCTCGGCCTGCACTGGGGCCTCTACAACACCCACGACCCGCGCGCCGTCCGCACCGCCCACGACGAGCTCACCAGGCTCGCCGAACGGGGCGCCGTCCGGCCCCTGGTGAGCGCCCGCGTGCCGCTGGCCGGCGCGGCGGACGCCGTCCATCGCGTCGCCGCCGGACTCACCACCGGCCGGATCGCCGTCCTGGGCGACTGACCCTCCGCGCGGCTCCCGCCCGTGCGGCCGGAAATCCGGCTGCGCGGGCCCACGACCACTGCCAGGATGTGGGGATGACATCGTTTTCCGCCGCTCTCGACTCGTTGGAGGGTCTGGCACTCGGGGACGGCTTCGGGGAGCGCTGGTTCCCCCTGTTCCGCTCACCGAAGGAGGCGTTCGAACAGATCCGGGCCCGGCGGACCCCGGAGGAAGGCCCCTGGCACTGGACCGACGACACCGCCATGGCCCTGTCGGTGTTCGGCGTCCTGACCGCCTTCGACGCCGTGCACCAGGACCGGCTCGCCCAGGCCTTCGCGGCGAACTACCGGGCGGATCCGGGCCGCGGATACGGACACGGGATGCACGCGCTGCTGCCCAAGCTGGCCGAGCGCCCTGCGAGTTGGCGCACCGAGGCACACGGGCTCTTCAACGGTCAGGGCAGCCTCGGCAACGGCGCGGCGATGCGGGTGGCCCCGCTGGGCGCCTGGTTCTCCGCGGACTTGGACGAGGCGGCGGAGCAGGCGGCGCTGTCCGCGGAGGTCACCCACGCCCATCCCGAGGGCGTCGCCGGAGCGGTGGCCGTCGCCCTCGCGGCGGCCCTGGCCGCCCGGGGCCGCTCCGGGCCCTCACCCGTCGGCGCCGGGCTACTGGCCGAGGTCGCGGACCGCACCCCGCAGGGCGCGGTCCGCGATGGCGTGAGCCGGGCCGCCGACCTGCCCGCCGACACCGAGCCCTGGCACGCGGCCGATCTGCTCGGCAACGGGCAGCGGATCCGGGCGAGCGACACCGTCCCGTTCGCGTTGTGGTCCGCCGCTCACCACCTGGACAGCCTCACCAACGCCCTGTGGACCACCGCCGAGGGGCTCGGTGACGTGGACACCACCTGCGCCATCACCGGAGGAGTGGTAGCCGCCCGCACCGGCCTGACGGACGTCCCAACGGCGTGGCTGGCCTGCCGCGAAGCCCTGCCCACGTGGGTCGCCGAGGCCGCGATCGAGGCCAACGCCGAGGCCGAGGCCGACGCCGACGCGTAGAGGCTCACGTGCAGGGGCCCTCACACGGGACCTCGCACAGGACCACCGCAGCGGGGCAGCGGCAACCGGTCGGCCCGCCCGGCCTCGCGAGGCGGGGTTGGCCGACCGGTCGTCCGCCTTCACCGGAGTCCAGCGGTGAAGGCGCGGGCCCGCAGGAGGTTCACGGTCTCGTCGAAGCAGGACGGCTCGGCGTCAGTAGACGAGGATGTCCCAGTGGCTGCCCTCGTTGCAGTACAGGTTGCCCGACGCGGCCTTCCACTGCGGGTAGCCGTCGCCCCGGTAGCCGATGTAGGTGAAGCTGTTCTGGATGTAGTTGTCGATGCAGGAGCTGCGGGAGACGTCGACCTTGTAGCCGTTGTAGTGGCTGTAGGTGCCGGCGGCGTGGCCCACCTCGGTCCCGCCCGTGATGTTGATGGCACAGCCGCTGGCCTGCTTCAGGGTGATCATGGCGCTCACCGTGCCCGAGTTGATCTGGTCGAACGAGGTGCAGGTGGAGTTGGACCTGGTGGTGCAGCCGCCGCTGGAGCTCCACGTGATGCCGGCGCCGCTCAACTGACTGGCGGCCGCCGACTGCGACAGCTTGGTACCGCTGGCGCCGGCCGTGGGCGCCGAGAGGGCGAGGCCCGCCAGGGCCAGGGCGACGACGGTGGCTGCGGTGCGTGGCTTCATCTGCATCTCCCGGTGAGGATGGCGTGCCTCCGACTCGACCCCCGGGCTCCGGGGACCGGCATCGCATCAGAATGGCCTACCACTGTCTATGCGGGTAGACCCCGGTTTGTGAATTTCATGTGACGGACAGTGGCCTTCGGCGCGTCGGAACGCCCCTACGACCGCCCGGACGTGTACGGGCCGACAGCCACCGGCGTACGACTGGCGGGGACGGCGCTCCCGGTGGACGCACCGGCGCCGGGCGAAGGTCGGCGCTCAGCCCTCGACGTCCACCGTGACCTCGTAAGTCCGCTGCTCGGGCGGGCAGTTGAGGGCCTCCCCACAGGAGCTCCGGGTGGCGGTGAGGCGGGCGGTGCCGGCCGCACGGGCGGTGAAGTCCGCGGTGACGGTGCCGCAGCCGCCGCCGGGGCGGCAGGACGGGGACGGGGCGGTGCTCGGGACGCCGTCCGGGGCGAGGACCTCGGGGGCGGAGCTGGTGGCGGCGGACCAGTAGGTGCTGTGGAGCGCGAGCGTCAGCGTCGCGCCGACCGCGATCCGCACGGTGGTGCGGTCGGCGTGCTCGTCCACCGTGACCGTCGCCGGGCCCGGAGTGGCCGACGTGGTGGCGGGCGTCGACGGGCCCGTTCCGGTGGAGGCGCAGCCGGTCAGGGTGAGCAGGGCGGCGGCGAGTGCCAGGGCGGCGGGTCTTCTCGGATTCACGGTGGTTCCTCTTGCCGTTGTTCCAGGGGCCGTTGTTCCGGCGGCCGTTGTTCCAGGGGCACCGGTTCGACGCACCGGCGGCCGGTTCGGATCCGCCGGACGGCCCCCGGGCCGGAAACGGCACCGGGGCGGGCGCTGGGCCCACCCCGGTGCGTTCGGCGCGACGGTGGTCAGGAGACGGTCACGTCGTCGTAGTAGGTGTAGGTCGGGTCACCCGGGTAGTTGTCGTCGTGGTTGCTCAGGGTGAGGGTGTAGCTGTGGCCCGGGGTGACGGTCGCCGTCTTGTTGGTCCAGGTGCCGACGGTGGTGCAGGTCTTGGCCAGGACCGTGGTGGTCGTGCCGGTCGTGTTGTCCTTCAGGGAGGCGGTGGCCCAGTCGTAGGTGACGGTGTCGTTGCACGTGTTGCTGTACCAGAAGGACAGCTTGCTGGAGCCGGTCGGCGCGGTGAAGGTCTGGGCGATCGAGGAGTCCCCGGTCGGGCCGGTGGAGCCGACCATCGCGCCGTAGCTGCCGCTGTGGGCGGCGGAGGTGGTGGCGGAGGCGCTGCCGGCGGTGGTCCAGCCGGTCAGGCTGCCGCTCTCCAGCCCGCCGTTGGTGACGGCGTTGCCGCCGCCCCCGGTGGTGGACTCGGTCCAGGTGAAGGCGGTGTTGCCGGCGGCGCCGGTGCCGTCGGTGGCGGTGACCGTGACGCTGGAGGTGCCGGCGGCGGTCGGGGTGCCGGAGATCAGGCCGGTGGAGGAGTTGATCGACAGGCCGGCGGGCAGGCCGGTGGCCGAGTAGCTCAGCGTCTGGCCGGTGGCCGAGTCGGTGGCGTTGATCTGCAGGCTGGCCGCCGTGCCGACGGTGCCGCTCTGGTTGCCCGGGTTGGTGACGGTGACCGTGTTGCCGTGGGTCAGGATGGCGTGCGAGATCGCGCAGGAGTTGGTGTCGTTGGACCAGCTGGCCTGCTCGGCGTAGCTGCCGAAGGAGCCGAAGGAGATGTTGGCGGCGCCGCCGGTGCTGCCGGGCTGGATCCAGGCGCACTCGTCGGAGTTCTCCTGGCCGTTGTAGCTGCTGCCGGAGACGTGGTTGGTCCAGCCGCCGGCCGGGTTCTGGTCGGACATCATCTCGTGCCACTCGTGGCCGAGGGTCATCGTCCAGCCGTCCAGCGTTCCGGGCGAGTTGACGAAGCCGACGCCGCAGTTGGAGCCCGCGTCGATGTTGTACGGCTGGTTGGAGAAGGCGATGTCGCCGTAGGGCGAGCTCGCCGCACCGCCGGTGAGGGTGGTGTCACCGTTCCAGTCGTGCCAGGCGCAGTACCCGGTGGTGGGGTTCTGGTAGTCGTCCGGGTTGGTGCCGTGCGGCGACAGGACGATGTAGTACGCGTCCCGGTTGGCGGCGGCGGTGGTGTTGCCGAAGTGGCCGGCGGCCTTGACGGCCTCCTGGGCGAGCTGGTTGCCGCTGGCCTGGCTCGGCGAGGCGGCCGCGTTGTCGTACCAGACGCCGGACAGGACGCCGCCGCTCTGGTACGGGATGAAGTTGGCGTTGGACGGGCAGCTCACGGCACCGGTGGCGACGTTGGGGCCGTCGCACCACTGGGTCAGGTCGGCGGACCAGGTCTCGCCGTTGGTGCCGATGCCCTTGAACATCTGCTGGGTGGCACCGGCGGCGCCGGCCGAGTCGTTGGAGAACTTCGCGTTGCCGTTGGCGTCGGTGCTCTGGGTGCCCCACTGGTTGCCGTAGAACACCAGGTAGACCTTGGAGTGCCCGCTCTGCACGCCGATGCCGTCGACGCCACCGCCGTACGACAGCGTCTGCTGGCCCGTCGCCGCGGCCTGGTTGTGGGCGGCGAGCCACTTCTTGTAGTTCTCGTGCTGGGACATGCCGGGCACCGCGCCGTGCCGGTAGGGGTGGCCGTTCTGCGGGCTCCAGGGGTTGAACTCGTTGGTGGAGCTGCCCTGCGAGCTGGAGACGTCCTGCGCGGAGGCCGGAGCGGCCGCGCCGGCCAAGCCGGCGGCGGCGAGCGCGAGCGACGCGATCGCGGTGAGCGCCGCGCACCTCGCGCGTCCTGTCCTGGGGGAGTGACCCATGGGTGAGGGTGCCTCTCTTCTGCCGATCGTCCCGCGGCCCAGGGGGCCGGGAACGATCCCTTTGTGGGGAAGGGCCGGCGGCGGATTCCGTCAGGGCGGGTTCCGGTCGAATGTCGTTCGCGCACCGGAATTGACTGTCCGTCGGCGTTTTGCCGCCTGCGTGGCAAGAAGGAAAGCAGAGCTGATGAACACCGGTCAACGGCGTAGGGTAAGGAACGATTAAGAAGCGCGTCCAAGCAGGTCAAGCGGTTTCCAAGCAGGTCAAGCAGTGTTGATGAAAAGCTGTCGACGCGTGTAGCCATTCACTGAATGGAAGGGGGAAATCGGGCTCCGGAAATCCGCGGTTTCCTGGTGGTGAGGAGGCCTTGACGGCAATTCACCGGCGCGCGCACGGGTTCCTCGTCCGCGGCTCGTCCGGGAGGGGGCGGCGCCGCGGCTGCGCCCGCCGCCGCCCCGGCCCGCTACCGCTCGTAGGCCATCTCCGGGAAGCGCGCCGAGGGGCCGTCCAGCAGGTGGTCGTCCTGGCCGCGCAGCCAGCGGTCGAAGAAGGACGCCACGTAGGAGCGGGTGGCGAGTTCGGCGCGCCCGGGGCGGATGTCGCCGACGTCCTTGCGCAGTTGCTCGGTGCTGAGCACGCCCTGCCGGGCGAGCTGCGGCAGCAGCGGCTGGCCGTCGGTGTACGAGCCGTGGCGGGAACCGGTGAGGGTGACGTCGGCGCGCCAGCCGGTGCTGTGCTGCCACAGGGCGTTCCAGCCGGGCTGGTCGCGGTAGCTGCCGGAGTCGTCGCTGCCGGTGCCCATCAGCAGGAACGGCCGGTCCAGGCCGTCCTCGGCGACGCTGGGCAGGAAGACGCCGGTGTGGCCGTCGGGGCCGGGGAAGTGCAGTTGCCCGTCCATGTTGACGCCGGCGGTGATCCGCGGGTCGTCGTGCATGGTCTGCAGGGCGGTGAAGCCGCCCGCCGACTGGCCGACCATGCCGATCCGGCCGAGGTCGAGGGCCCCGGCGAGCCCGGTGGGCAGGCCGGGGCGCCCGCCCAGCCCGGCGAGTCGGTCCAGGACGAAGCGGGTGTCGGCCACCCGGGTGTCCATCGCCTTGCGCAGCACGGCGCCGATGTCCAGGCCGGGCTGTCCGAGCATGCCGGGGAGCACCGAGGGGGCCAGGTCACCGCCGGGGAAGGCGACTTCGGAGGCCTCGTAGGTGTGGTCGACGGTGACCACCACGTAGCCGCGTGAGGCGAGGTCCTCGACCAGCGCCGTCCCCCAGGTGCGCGGGTCGCCGAGGCCGGGCGAGTAGAGCACGACCGGGCGCGGGCCGCCGGCCAGCGCCGGGGCGTCCCTGCGGGCGTGGGTGCGGATGGCCGACCAGTCGGTGCGGCCCGGCTCGGTACCGTAGTTGAGCAGGCCGACGCCGTCCGGGCCGTCGAAGTGGCGGCCGGCGGCGGGCTCCATGTAGGGGGCGCGGTCGTCGCCGGCGGCCGGGTGGGAGGTCGGGTACCAGAGGCTGATCATCAGCTCGCGCCGCTGTCCGGGGTGCCAGGGGTCCTCCCGTCCGACGTCGGTGAGGTGCAGCGCGGTGGTCCCGATCGGGTACGGCCCGCTGGGTTCCGGCAGCCAGGCCCGGGCCTGCCGCCCGGTGCCGCCGTCGGTCCCGGCGCCGCCGCCGGTCGGCGTGGCCGCTCCGGCCGTGCCGATCGTGCCCACCGCCGCAGCCGCCGCCAGTACCACCGCCGCCACGGCCCGTCCCGGAATGCCCATGGTGTCCCCTCCGTGTTCCGATCGATCGAACACGCAGGACACTACGGTCGGGGACGGGCCGCGGCCGTCATACCAGGGGGCCAACCGGTCCCTGAATACCCCGGTGTCACACCCCTACGGGTAAGGGCGTGTCCGACGATTCGCGCCGGGCGGGCGACGGCAACTGTCAGACACGCCCTGGCCGGTACTGCCGCAGCTCCCTGCGGGCCAGCGAGCGCTTGTGCACCTCGTCCGGGCCGTCGGCGAGCCGCAGGGTGCGGTTGCCGGCCCAGAGCTGGGCGAGCGGGGTGTCCTGGCTGACGCCGGCCGCGCCGTGGGCCTGGACGGCCTTGTCCAGGATCCACTCCACGGTGCGCGGGGTGGCGATCTTGATGGCCTGGATCTCGGTGTGCGCACCGCGGTTGCCGACGGTGTCCATCAGCCAGGCGGTCTTCAGCACCAGCAGCCGCAGCTGCTCGATCCGCACCCGGGACTCGGCGATCCAGTCCTGCACCACGCCCTGCTCGGCCAGCGGCTTCCCGAACGCCACCCGCTCGTTGGCCCGACGGCACATCAGCTCCAGCGCCCGCTCGGCGATGCCGATGGCGCGCATGCAGTGGTGGATGCGGCCGGGGCCGAGCCGGGCCTGCGCGATGGCGAAGCCCGTGCCCTCCTCGCCGATCAGGTTCTCCACCGGGACGCGGACGTCCTCGAACAGCACCTCGGCGTGGCCGCCGTGGTCGGCGTCGTCGTACCCGAAGACCGTCATGCCGCGCCGCACGGTCACGCCCGGGGTGTCGCGCGGGACGAGCACCATGCTCTGCCGGCGGTGCGGTTCGGCGTCCGGGTCGGTCTTGCCCATCACGATGAGGATCCGGCAGTCGGGGTTCATCGCGCCGGTGATGTACCACTTGCGGCCGTTGATGACGTACTCGTCGCCGTTCCGCTCGATCCGGGTGGCGATGTTGGTGGCGTCCGAGGAGGCGACCTCAGGCTCGGTCATCGCGAAGGCGGAGCGGATCTCGCCGTCCAGCAGCGGGCGCAGCCAGCGCTCGCGCTGCTCGGCGCTGCCGAACTGGGCGAGCAGCTCCATGTTGCCGGTGTCGGGCGCCGCGCAGTTGAGCGCGGGCGGGGCCAACTGGATGCTGCGGCCGGTGATTTCGGCGAGCGGGGCGTACTGGAGGTTGGTGAGGCCCGCGCCCGGCCCGCCCGGCAGGCCGTGCTTGTCCACGAAGAACAGGTTCCAGAGGTTCTGCTTGCGGGCCTCGGCCTGGAGGTCGGCGACGACGGGCGGGACGGCCCACGGGTCGCGGGCCCGGTCGGCGAGTTGGGCGGCGAGGACGGGCTCGGCGGGGTACACGTGCTCGGCCATGAAGGCGAGCAGCTGTTCGCGGAGTTCGTTCGTCCGGGCGTCGTAGGCGAAGTCCATCGGTGCTCAGTTCTCCTTGAGGGTGCTCAGGCCGTGCCGGGCGAGGATCGGCGCCATCTCGCCGGCGCGCTCGAAGCCGGCGCCCAGGGTGCGGCCCTGCCGGAAGCGGAAGTGGATGCCCTCGGCGACGGCGGCGAGTTTGAACGAGGCGAAGGCGACGTACCAGTCGAGGTCCTCCGCCCGGCGGCCGGTCGCGTCGGCGTAGGAGGAGACGATCTCGTCGGGCTCGGGGAAGCCGGGGGCGGTCATGGCGGAGGGGATGATGCCGCCGCCGACGCCCGCGAGTTCGGTGTACATCACCAGGAGGCCGATGTCGGTGAGCGGGTCGCCGAGGGTGGACATCTCCCAGTCCAGGACCGCGGCGATGTCGTCGTTCTCGTCGACCAGGACGTTGTCCAGCCGGTAGTCCCCGTGGACGAGGGCGGGCGCGGGCGAGACGGGCAGCCGCCGGCCGAGGAGGTCGTACAGCCGGTCCAGGTCCGGCAGTTCGCGGCTGCGGGAGGCGGCGAGCTGCTTGGACCAGCGGCGCAGCTGGCGCTCCAGGTACCCCTCGGGGTGCCCGAAGTCGGCGAGGCCGACGGCGGCGGGGTCGATCCGGTGCAGGGTGGCGAGGGTGTCGACCAGCCTGGTGCCGAGCGCGTTCACCCGCTGCTCGCCGAGGGCGGCCAGCGGCGCGGCGTCCCGGTGGGCGGTGCCGGGGACGTACTCCATGAGGTACCAGGGGGCGCCGAGGGTGTCGGTGTCCGGGTCGAGCAGCAGGGTGCGGGGCACGGGGACGCCGGTGTCGCGCAGCGCGGTCATCACGCGGTACTCGCGGCCCATGTCGTGCGCGGTGGCGAGGACGTGCCCGAGCGGCGGGCGCCGCAGGACGGCGCGGGAGGTGCCGTCGCTCAGCACGTACGTGAGGTTCGAGCGGCCCCCTTCGACGAGGTCGGCCCGCAGCGGCCCCTGGAGGATCCCGGGCAGCTCGCGGTCCAGGTGGGCCCGGAGACGGGCCAGGTCCAGGCCGGGCGGGTCGACGGGGGTCTCGGCCATCGGGCGGCTCCTCGGGGAGGCGGATTATTGACTAAGCGCTTGCTTAGCATTCAACCCGGGAGGCGCCCTGTCAATGGCATGGACCCCCGGGCCCCCTCGATCCCGTGACGTCGTCACCACCGCCGGTCACGCCGGACGGGCCACTGCCGAACAGCCCCCGAACGGTTCGACCTTGGCGCTCAAAAATGTTCTGATGATCACATTCGTCGATCGTCTTCCGAACACTTCTGATCAGAGATCAGGGAAAAGGGGGTCCCGTGCGGACTGCTCGCGGCTCGGCCATCCTGCTGACGATGGGGGTCCTCGGGGCCTCCGCCCTGGCGACCGGATGCTCCGACACAACGAGCAGACCCACGACCGCCACCGGCACCACCGCGTCCAGCCCCGCCCCGAGCAGCACCACCGAGGCCCCGGCCCCGCCGCCGCCCGTTCCCACCGCCACCTGGGACGGCCAGGTCAAGGTGCTCGGCGACGGCTCCACCTCCTACACCGGCCCGCAGCCCAAGCAGCCCACGCCCGAGCGGCTCAAGCCGGGCGAGAAGCCGCCGCAGTTCGTCGTCTTCTCCTGGGACGGGGCACTGGAGGGCGACGAGCGCATGTTCTCCCGCTTCCGCAAGCTCGGCGTGGAGAACAACGCCCAGATGACCTTCTTCCTGAGCGGCCTCTACACCCTCCCCAAGTCCAAGAGCACGCTGTACAAGCCCCCGCAGCACAAGCCCGGCGACGCCTCCATCGACTACGCCACCGACCCCCACATCAAGGACACCCTGGAACAGCTGCGCCTCGCCTGGCAGGACGGCAACGAGATCGGCACCCACTTCAACGGGCACTTCTGCAACGCCAAGGGCGGCGGCGAGTGGAGCACCGAGGAGTGGAAGAGCGAGCTCGACCAGGCGATCTCCTTCGTCACCAACTGGAAGACCAACACCGGCTTCAAGGACCTCCCGCCGCTCCCCTTCGACTACACCAAGGAACTGGTCGGCGGCCGCGCCCCCTGCCTGGAGGGCCAGAAGAACCTGCTGCCGGCCGAGAAGGCCACGAACTTCCGCTACGACGCCAGCTCCCCCGGCGAGTTCCAGGTCTGGCCCACCAAGAAGGACGACATCTGGAACTTCCCGCTCCAGATGCTCCCCTACTCGGGGAAGTCGACCCAGAGCCTCTCGATGGACTTCAACTTCCTGGCCAAGCAGTCCGGGGAAAGCACCAAGGGCGACCCCAAGAAGTACGACACCTGGGAGAAGGAGACCCGCGACAGCTACCTCGCCGGCTTCGAACGCGTCTACAACGGCAGCCGTGCCCCGCTGTTCATCGGCAACCACTTCGAGGACTGGAACGGCGGCATCTACATGAAGGCCGTCGAGGACGTGATGAAGAGCGTCTGCAAGCGCGAGGGCGTCCGCTGCGCCTCCTTCCGCCAGGTCGCCGACTGGCTCGACGCCCAGGACCCGGCGGTCCTCGACAAGCTCCGCCAACTCGACCCCGCCCAGCCGGCCGACTGGTCCCGCCTGGTCAAGTGACGGGCCCGGGCGGCGCGGGCCGGATCCGGAAACCGCGCACGGCCCGGCGGCAGGGCTTCCGCGGTCATCTCCGATCGAGATGACTGACATTCCGAAGCATCGTCCCGGACGGGGAAGCAGCGGGCGCGGACCGGCGCTCACACCTGTGTGACGGCAGCGAAGAGGCTGCCGTCACCGCCCCGCCCGTGCCGGCCGACCCCGGCCCACTGCTTCGAGAAGGTGCCCCATGTCCGCCTCGTCCGACCTCCCGACCGCCGCGCGCCGGTCCGCACCCGCCGACGCCCCCCACGGCGTGCCGGGCTGGCTGATAGCCCTGCTGGCCGTCGCCTCCGGCATGACGGTCGCCAACCTCTACTACGCCCAGCCCCTGCTCTCCACGCTGAGCGGGGTCTTCCACACCAGCACCGCCACCACCGGGGCCCTGATCACCCTCACCCAGGTCGGCTACGTGATCGGCATGCTCTTCCTCGTCCCGCTCGGCGACCGGCTGGAGAAGCGCAACCTCATCACCGCCCTGCTGACGGTCACCACCCTCGCCCTCGTCGCCGCCGGGCTCGCCACCAGCTTCCCGATGCTGCTGATCGCCTCCCTCGTCAGCGGCGCCACCTCGGTCGTCGCCCAGGTCCTCGTCCCGTTCGCCGCGAGCCTCGCCCCCGACCACGCCCGCGGCCGGATCGTCGGCCGGGTGATGAGCGGACTGCTCACCGGCATCCTGCTCTCCCGCACCCTCAGCAGCCTGGTCTCCGACCTCGCCGGCTGGCGCACCGTCTTCCTCGGCTCCGCCGTGCTGATGGCCGTCCTCGGCGTGGCCCTGCGCGCCGCCCTGCCCGCGCACGCCCCGACCACCACCATCCCGTACCACCACGTCCTGCGCTCCACCGTCCGGCTGGTGCGCACCCACCCCGCCCTGCTGCGCCGCGGCCTCTACCAGGCCGCGATGTTCGCCGCCTTCAGCGCCTTCTGGACCACCGTCTCCTTCGTCCTGACCGGCCCCCACTTCCACTACTCCGCGGTCGGCGTCGGCCTGTTCGCCCTCGTCGGCGCGGCCGGAGCGGCCGTCGCCCCGTTCGCCGGACACTGGGCCGACCACGGGCTGACCCGCCGCATGACCGGCATCGCCTTCGCCGTCGCCGCCGTCTCCTTCGCACTCGCCGGCTTCGGCGGCCACAGCGTCATCCTGCTCGCCCTCGCCGCCGTCCTCATCGACATGGCCGTCCAGGCCAGCCTGATCCTCGGCCAGCACACCGTCTACGCGCTCGACCCGGCCGCCCGGGCCCGCCTCAACAGCGCCTTCATCGCCATGTTCTTCGTCGGCGGAGCAGCCGGATCCGAACTCGGCTCCGTCGTCTACCACGCCTGGGGCTGGAGCGGCGTCGCCACCCTCGGCACCGCCCTGCCCCTGCTCGCCCTGCTCTACTGGACCACCGAACGCCGCCAGGGCGCGGCCGCCGAACCCGGCACCGCGAGCGCGTGACCGGGAGCGGCCCGGCCGCGGCCCGTCCCCGCGGCGAGCAACCGAGGACGGGCCGGCGCGGCGTGCCGGGCCGCCCGCCGCACACCCTCGGGGGCGGCACCGCCCTCCGCATACGATGCGTGAAGATCGACAGCCCACGCCGCCCCGCCCCGGGCGGCGTACGGCCCAACCGGGAGTGGACGATGGATCTGCGGCAGATGGAGGTCGTGGTCGCGGTGGCGGACACCGGCGGCTTCACGGCGGCGGCACGGCGGCTGCACGTCGTCCAGTCCTCCGTGTCCGGCACCGTCCGCGCCCTCGAACGCGAACTCGGCACCCCGCTGTTCGACCGCACCACCCACCGCGTCGCCCTCACCCCCGCCGGCGAGGCCTTCGTCCCCGCCGCCCGCGCGACCCTGCGGGCCGCCGAACTCGCCCGGGAAGCCGTCGACGCCGCCCGCGGGCAGCTGCGCGGCCGGGTGACCGTCGGCACCATGCAGGGCGTCTGGGCCGGCCTCCACCACGCCCTGGCCGCCCTGCGCGCCGAACACCCCGGCGTCGTCGTGCACCTGCGCCAGGCCGCCGTCGCCGACATCCGCCAGGCGCTGCGCGAGGGCACCGTCGACCTGGCCGTGGTGGCGCTCGACCGCCAGCAGCAGCGCGGCCTCACCACCAGACTGCTGTCCCGCGAGTCCATGGTGCTGCTCGCGGCGCCCCGACGGGTGCTTGCCGGGGCCACCCCGGAGGGCGAGGTCACCCTCGCCGACGTCGCCCGGCTGCCCCTGGTGGACTTCACCCCCGGCTGGGCCATCCGCCACGCCGTCGACCGCGCCTTCCGCGCTGCGGGCGTCGACCGCAGCACCACCTTCGAGGTGAACGACATCGTGGCGGCCGCCGAGCTGGTCCGCAACGACCTGGGCGTCTGCATCATGCCCAGGTCGATCGCGGACCGCTTCCCCGACCTCCCCCAGTACCGCTTCGACCGCCACGCCCCGACCTGGAAGGTCATGGTCGTCCGGCCCCCCGGCGAGGCGCCGCCCGCCGTCGCCGCGCTGCTGCGGCACATCACCTGACGCCGTGACGGCACCGGCTCCCCCTGGAGGGCCGGCAACAGCAGGGCGCCCTCCCGACGCCGCGGAGCGGTCGGGAGGGCGCCCGTCGGACGTCACACGAGGCGTCAGCCCCAGTTGCCCACCAGCGGGACGTCGCCCGGGTTGCCGAACTTCGTGCGGTAGATCACCAGGTCGGAGTTCTCGGCGGCCCCGTAGAAGGTCTGGTCGCCGGGCCGGTAGACACCGATGGTCTCCTTGCCGGTGCCGTCCCAGTCGCCCTTGACCGGGATGTCGCCGGGGTTGCCGAACTTGACGCCCGGCCGCACGTTCTCCGTCTGGTTGGAGTCGTTCAGGTAGAAGATCTGGGTCTGCGGGTCGTAGACGGCGACGGTGGTGGTGCCGTTGCCGTCCCAGTCGCCGACCAGCGGCGTCCAGCCCGGGTTGCCCAGCCTCATCCGGTACTTGACGGTGGAGTTGTCGTCGGAGAGGTAGAAGTACTGGTCGCTGGGCCGGTAGACACCGACCGTGGTCCGCCCCTGCCCGCTCCAGTCGCCGACCAGCGGGATGTCACCGGGGATCCCGAACGGGAAGGTGGCGGCCACGGTGGCGTTGTCGTTCGACAGCTGGAAGGTCGCGGTGTCGCGGTGGTAGACGCCGATGGTGTCGGTGCCCGGCCCGTTCCAGTGGCCCGTCAGCGGGACGACGTCGTCGCCGCCGCCGCCGAACACGGTCTGCCCGGTGTACCGGCCGTTGTGGGCGGCCTCGCCGAAGCTGCCGTCGGACCGCCGGTAGACGGCCGCCGAGGCCGGCTTCGGCGTGGGCGTGGCCTTGATCACGGCCCTGCCGATCCGCTGCTGCGCCGCGACGGTCAGCGGCACCTTGTTCGGCTGGTCGGGGCCCAGCCAGCGGAAGTTCTGCAGGTAGACGACGCGCGGGTCCTGCGCGGCGAGCGCCCGGTACTCGGCGTTGTACGCCGCGACGTCCGCGTCGGTCCTGTCGGGGTAGCAGTTGTCGGCGACGTACCGCTCGTTGGTGGACTCCGGGAAGAGCATCAGGTGCTGGTCCGGCGAGGAGAGGAACGTCTTCAGGTTCGCCAGCAGCGGCTGGAGCCGGCCGCGGCCCATGCAGTAGTAGTCGAAGCCGGCGATGTCGACCTCGGGCGGGATCGGCGCGGTCTGCTCGGCGTTCCAGTGGTCGAGGCTCATGATCAGCATCTTGTCCGGGAACGCGGCCCGGATCTGCTTGGCCTGCAGCATGACCTGCTCGGGGGCCATGCCGTGCGAGTAGGGCTCGTCCGCCATGTCCACGGCGGCGATCTTGTCGATGTTCGGCCCGATGCGCTCCACCAGCTTGCGGAGGTTCTCCGCGGCGTCCGGGTTCGGGTGGACCGCCCAGTCGCCCGGCGAGTTCGGGATCACCGTCTCCTGGTTGACGTCGATCACGCAGGAGGCCGGCAGGCACTGGTCCAGGAACTCCAGGCGGGGGTCCTGGCCACGCAGGTAGTTGTTGAGGTTGGTCCACTGCGCCACCTCCGGCGCGTGGTTGACGCCGTTGTTCGGCGAGTCCGGGTCCCGGATGTCGAAGAACCCGTAGTAACCGAGCCCGCCCAGCATGGAGATCCGCAGGTCGTCCACCGTGGTGACCTGGCCGGCCGCCGAGTGGTGGGCGCCGAGCGAGACGTAGCCGTCGCGGGGCAGCTGGACGTCGGTGCGGCCGGAGAACACCGTCGCGCCGTTGACCAGGACGGTCGCCCGTTGCCCGTCCGTCTTGAGCGCGACCGACACCTCGTAGGAGCCCGCCGCCGGGGCCGCGGGCAGGACGGTCGACCGGCCGCCCTGGAAGAGCGTCAGCCCGCCGTCGGCCTGGACGCGCAGGCCGAGCGCGACGTCCTCGGAGTCCACGGCGCCCGTACCGCCCGAGGCGTTGCTGACGGCGAGGGAGGCCCAGTCCTGGCCGGAGGTGCTGCCGACCACCGGGGTCAGCACGGCGTGCACCGTGTAGGCGCCGGTCGGGACGTCCGAGGTGGCCGGCTTGTTCAGGCGCACGGCCGAGGTGCCCTTGGGGAAGGAGAGCACGTTCGGCTGGGCCGGGCTGTTGACCTGCACCGAGCCCGCCGGCGGGTCGAGGGCCAGGCCCTTGACGCCCGAGACGGCGGTGTAGTTCGCGGAGATCAGGCTCGGCTGGCGGGCGCTGAGGTCCTGGTTGAGTCCGAAGTCGGCGGTGGCGTTGGGCGCGCCGTCGAAGGTGTCGACGAGCGGCTTGGCGCTGCGGGTGGCACCGGTGTCGACCCTGCTGACGTTCAACCCGTGGCCGGCGCCGTCGCCGAAGGTGGTGAACCGGTCCGGGTTGGTGAGGTAGGCGCCGAGGTAGAGGAACTCGCTGCCCGGCCAGCGGGTCACCCCGGCCGGCGCCGAGACGGTGAACGGGGTGCCGTTCACCGTCAGGGTGACGGCGCGGTCGGCCCCGGTGGAGACGGTCAACGAGACGGCGTACTGTGCCGTGGGCGCCACCGTGCCGGTCCAGAACGGAGTCTCACCGCCGCCGCCGTGGAAGAGGGCGAGCCCGCCGCGCGAGCTGACGGTCAGTCCGAGGTCGACGTCGCCACCGGTGACGTAGCCGTTGCTGCGGTGGCTGCGGCTCAGCACGATCGAGCCCCAGTCGTTGCCGCCGGTGTCACCGACGACGGGGTCGATCACCGTCGAGACGGTGTAGTGACCGGTGCCGTCCGCGACGGCCGGCGCACCGAGCATGACCGCGGAGACGCCCTTGGCGAACAGCAGCTTGTTGGGGTAGTTGGGATGACTGGTCTGGACGAACCACTGGTCGGGCGCGACCGAGGTGTCCCAGCGGCCGGAGACCCGGGTGTAGGAGATCCCGTGCTGCCCGGCCGGAACCGACTGCCGGGCTTCGAGCCCCACGTTCAGCCCGTACAGCGGGTCGGTGTCCCTGGCCGGGTCCAGCTGGAAGGTGTCCGCGAAGGCACGCGTGGTGTCGAGGTCCACCGGCGTCGGCCCGGAGCCGTCGCCGGCCGGGGCTGCGGCCGGAGCGCCAGCCGGGGCGGCGGTCGGGGCGGCGGTCGGGGCGGCGGCCGCCTTGGTGGGTGCGAGGCCCGCGGGCAGCAGTGCCAGCGCGAGCGCCGAGGCGCCGGCCAGCAGCCCGCGGCCCCGGCGTTGAGTGAGTATCACCGAGTCGTAGTCTCCCGGTCGTCGGATCGGCGGCGCGGAGCCGCGTCGCCGAAAGGGAGCGGACACGACCGGCGTCCTACCAGGTCAGCGGCCTTCCCCCCGGGGCGCGATCATAGGGGGTGGACACGAGCGGCCGCGCCGGATGCCCCGGCGCGGCTCAAGCTCTGGAGCTGGCACTGGCACTGGCACTGGCACTGGCTCAAGCTATGGAGCTGGCCCTGGCTCCGGAGCTGTACTGGCTCTGGCGCCGGCTCAGCACCGACCGGCCGCGCCTCCGGCCGGGTCCGTCCCCTGCGCGGACCCGACCGGCTGCCCATGCGGCGCGTACGGGACGGGCGCGTCGACCGGGCCGGGGCCGGGTGCGTACGCCTGTCCTGTGCCGTGGGGATCGAGCCTAGGCAGGGGCGCCTTACCGTTCGCTTACCGATCGCTCACCGCTCGGCCCACGGACGGCGAACCTCGGCCGCCGGGCGGCCACTCCGTACGGCCCCGGCGCCGTACGGCCCCGGCCGGGCTACCGGATCTCGCTCAACTCCCGCGCCTCCTCCAGCACCCGCGCGGCCGACTCGGCCAGCCCGGCCGCCTCGTACGCCCGGCCGAGCGCGCGGAGCGCCTCCGCGAGGAAGGAGCGCCAGCCGCGGGCGCGCCACACCAGCACCGACTCCTCCAGGTGCCCGACCGCCGAGGCGTGGTCCCCCGCCGCCAGGTCCAGCTCCCCCAGGATGCCGAGGGCCTGGGCGAGGTGGTGCCCCAGGTCGAAGCGGCGGGCGATGGCCAGCGCGGCCTCGGCCGTCTCACGGGCCCGGTCGTCGCCGGTGGCCGCGTACAGCATCGCCAGGTAGAGCAGCGAGAACGCCTCCACGTAGCGGTCCTTGAGCGAGCGGGCCATGGCGAGCGAGCGCAGGAGCAGCTCGCCGCCCCGCTCCACCTGGCCGGCCCGGCCGTGGGCGGCCCCGAGGAACTGGATCGCGGTCGCCTCGAAGCGGGTGTTGCCGATCAGCCGCGCCAGCCGCAGCGCCTCGGTGAGGTGCTCGATCGTGCGGTCGAGGTCCGTCTCCCCGTAGGCGATGGCGATGATCTGGTGGGCCCGGGCCTCGCCGCCCGGGTGGTCGTGGGCGGTGGCGAGGTCCAGGGCCTGCCGGGCGGCGTCCAGGGCCTCCTGCTCGCGGCCCTGGGCCACCAGGCTCCAGGCCGTCAGGACGAGGGCGTCGGCGGTCCCGCGCGGTTCCCCGGCCTGCTCGAACAGGCCTCGCAGGTGTCGCGCCCGGTCGTCCAGCGCGACCATCGTCTGGGTGCCGTCCGGCAGGTCGACGGTCGCCCCGGAGCCGTCGGCCGCGGTGGTCCAGGTCATCACCTCGATCAGGCCGCGGGTGAGCACGGCCGTCCCCAGGCCGTCGCCGGCCGCCCGGCAGGCCTGGAGGGCGGCCAGGTGGGTGGTGCGCCACTCGTCGTACAGGCCGCGCACGTCGCAGTACTTCTCCTGGCAGGCGGCGAGTTCCCACGCCATCGGCACCATGCGCAGCGCGGCGGCCTGCCGGGCGCTCGCGTTGAGGGCCGGCTGCTCGGCGTCGAACCAGGCCGTCGGGTCGTCCAGCAGCGCCGCCGCGACGCCGGACGGCATCGGGTGACGCGGCGCGGCGCCGTGGATCGGCGCGAAGCACGGCCCGGGCACCTGGTCGGCCGCCTGCTCGGCCAGCCAGAGCCAGGCGCCGAAGGCCCGTTCGAGCGCGGCGACGCGGGCGGCCGGTTCGTCCGCGGCCTCGGCGTGCTCTCGCGCGTACAGCCGGACGAGGTCGTGGAAGCGGTAGCGCAGGTGCGGTTCCGTGCCGGTCTCCTGGAGGAGTTGGGCGTCGATCAGCTCCTCCAGCTGCCGCTCGGCCTGCTCCGGCGGGATGTCGGCCGTCGCCGCCGCGGCCCACGACGCGAAGTCGGGGGCGTCGAGCAGCCCGAGCAGCCGGAAGGTGCGGCGGGTCGGCTCGGCGAGGCGGGTGTAGCCGACGGCGAAGCCGGCCCGTACGGCCAGGTTCCCGGCGGCCAGTTCGTCGAGCCGGCGCCGTTCGTCGTGCAGCAGGTGGGCGAGCCGGGCCAGGGTCCAGCGCGGCCGGGCGGCCAGGCGGGCACCGGCGATGCGGACCGCCAACGGCATGCCGCCGCACAGCTCGACGATCCGGGCGGCGGCCACCGGCTCGGCGGCGACCCGCTGCTCCCCGAGGATGCGGCTCAGCAGCGTCCGCGCGTGGGCGGCGTCGAGTTCGTGCAGGTAGACGAGCCGGGAGCCGGGCAGGGCCGTGAGCGCGGCGCGGCTGGTGACGAGGACCGCCGGGCGGGCCTGCGACCGGTCGCAGGCCCACTCCGCCGGCGTGCCGGGGAGCAGCGGGCCCAACTGCTGCTCCCCGGCGGCGTTGTCGAGGAGGACGAGGGCGCGGCGCCCGGCGAGCAGGGTGCGGTAGAGCGCGGAACGCTCCTCCAGCGAGGCCGGGATCTCCCGGGGGTCGGCGCCGAGGGCGCGCAGGAAGGCGGCCAGCACGCCGGCCGGGTCGGCGGGCGACTCGTCGGCCCCTCGCAGGTCGGCGTACAGCCGGCCGTCCGGGTAGTCGACGGCGGCGCGGTGGGCGGCGTGGACGGCCAGCGCCGTCTTGCCGATGCCGCCCATGCCGGCGATCACCGGGACCCGGCCGGCCGCCAGGGCGTCCAGCACGAGCCGCACCTGCTCGTCCCGCCCGGTGAAGTCCGGGATGTCGCACGGCAGTTGGGAGGGAACGCGGGCGCACCCCGGGCTCGTACGGGCGCCCTCGCGGTCCTGCGCCAGCAGCGTCAGGAAGACGTTCTGCACCTGTTCGCCGGGCTCGATCCCGAGCTCCTCGGACAGCCGCCGACGCAGCGCCTGGAAGCGGCGCAGCGCCTCGGCCGCCCGGCCGTCCGCCGCCAGCAGCTCCAGCAGGGCGGCCTGCACGGGTTCGTCGAACGGGTGCTCCTCGGCAAGCGCCGTCAGGGCGGGCACGGCCGGCCGCGGCGCTCCGGCGGCGAGGCCGGCCCGGGCCAGGGCCAGGACGGTGGCGCGCACCTCGTCCACCACGGACGCGACCAGCGGGTCCGCCCGGTTCACCCGCTCCAGCCCGGCCAACACCGGGCCGCGCCGCAGCCCGATCGCCCCGACCGGGTCCCCTCCGGCGGCCAGCCTGCGGAACCGCCCGAGGTCCACCGCGTCCGGCCCGGTCACCAGCCGGTACCCCTGCGCGTCGGAGGCCAGGACCACGCTCTCGTCCCCGAAGCCCCCGAGCCAGGTCCGCAGCCGCGACATCCCGGTGTGCACCGCGCCCCGGCCGACCCGGTCCGCCTGCCCGGCCCACACGAGGTCCAGCAGCCGCCCCACCTGCAGCCGCTCTCCCTCCGCGAGCAGCAGCGCCCCCAGCAGCCCCCGCAGCACGGTGGCCCGCGGCAGCACCTGCGGCACCGAGTCCACCTCGACCGCCAGGGGGCCCAACACCCCGAACGTCATCTTCATCCGCTTCAGCCTAGTGTCGCGGGCCCCTGCCGGTTCGGAGAGGGGAGGGATCCCCGCGGCGGACGGGGCTACCGGGTGGCCGGGGACTTCATGTAGGCGGTCCAGATCCGGGTCGGCAGGGCGGCGTCGGAGGTGTCCGGGGTGGCGCCGCCCAGGCCTTCGAGGGAGAGGAGCTTCATGTCCTTCAGGTCCGCGCGGAACACGGTGACCGCCGTCGACAGCTGCCCGTTGTAGCCGACGAACCACCCTGCCGTCCGGTCCGCGGTGGTGCCGGGCTTGCCGGCCAGGTTCGGGCCCGCCTCGGCGACCGACTTGGCGGCCCCGTCGCGGACGGAGCCCTTGAGTGCCGCGTCCACCTCGCCCGCGACCGCCGGGGTGAGCGCCTGGGCGGCGGCCGGCAGGCGCAGCGGGAGTTGGACGCCGTTGCGGGAGACGCCGAGCACCGAGTAGGGGTCGGTGTGGGTGCCGCCGGAGGCGAAGGTGGCGTACGCGTCGGCGGTGCGGACGGCGCTGGGGGTGGAGTTGCCGACGGCGAGGGCCGGGACGAGTTCGCCCAGGCTGGTGGGGAGCAGCCCGAGGTCGGTGGCGGTGTTCTGCACCCGGTCCAGGCCGACGTCCATGCCGAGTTGCATCAGCGGCCCGTTGACGGACTGCTCGACGGCATTCCGCAGGGTGACGTTGCCCCAGTTCCGCTTGCCGTCGTTGGCGGTCTTGACGATCTTCCCGTCCCGCCCCCAGTACGGCCCTTCCGGGGTCATCACGTTCACCCCGTCGTCGCCGTTGTAGGTGGTGGCGGGCGTCACCGGGGTGCGGTTGCCGCCCCGCTGGCGCTGTGCTCCCTGGCCGAGCCCGGCCGCGTACACCACCGGGGTGAAGGCCGAACCGATCGGCACGGTCGTGGTGTTGGCGTTGTTGAAGCCCTGCTTCAGGTAGTCGGGGCCGCCGTAGAGGGCGACGATCCGGCCGTCCCGGGCGACCGAGGCGGCGCCGACCTTCAGGAACTTGTCGGACTCCCGGTTGTCCGGGTCGATCCCCGCGCTGCCCTCCTGGACGGCGGCGACCAGGGCGTCGACCTTCGGCTTCTCGAAGGTGGTGCGGATCTGGTGGCCGCCGAGGTCGAGCTGGGCCGGGGTGATGTCGCTGTGACTCTCCACGTAGGCGCGGGCCATGTCGACCAGGTAGCCGATCTGGCCGCTCAGCCCCGCCGACTTCGGCTGAGGCCTCGGCTCGGGAAAGACCGTGTACCGGGCGCGCTCGGCGGCGGACAGCTTGCCCACCTCCACCATCCGGTCCAGGATCCAGGACCAGCGCTCCTCGGCCCGCTTGCGGTTCTCCGGGCCGACCGCCGGGTCGTACTGCCCGGCGCCCTTCAACAGGGCGGCCAGGAAGGCGCCTTCGCTCGGGTCGAGCTGGGAGACGTCCTTGCCGTAGTACGCCGCCGCGGCGCGCTCGATGCCGTAACTGCCGCGCCCGAACCAGCTGGTGTTCAGGTAGCCGGCCAGGATGTCCTGCTTGCTCATCCGGTCGTCCAGCTTGATCGCGATGACGATCTCGCTGAGTTTGCGGGACATGTCCTGGCGCTGGTTCAGGTAGATGTTCTTGACGTACTGCTGGGTGATGGTGGAACCGCCCTGGGTGTCGCCGCCCTTGACCATCTGGACGACGGCTCGGCCGATGCCGGTCACGGAGATGCCCGGGTCGGTGTAGAAGGTCTCGTTCTCGGCCGCCAGCACTGCCCACCGCACCGGCTCCGGAACCTGGTCGAGCGGCACGTCCTGCCGGTTGGTCGGGCCGATCCGCGCCATCTCGGTGCCGTCCGCCCAGTAGTAGACGTTGTTCTGCTGGGTGGCGAAGGCGTTCAGGTCCTCCGGGACGGCGGTGGTGACGTAGAACCAGACCAGCCAGCCCGTCAGCGCCGTCGCCCCCGCCCCGACCACGAACAGCAGCTGCCGCCAGGACGGGAGCCAGCGGCGGACCCCGCGCCGGCCTCGGCGCGGGTAGTCGATCCGCGGGGAGGGGCGACGCTTCCGGCGCCGTCGGCACCCGGACCTCTCCTCCTCGGCGGCGCCGTCTTGCTGAGCACGCACAGTCCGGTCTCCGATTCGCTCGTGGGACTGATTCCTCCGTCCACGTAGACGCGATGGGAACGCCAGTACGTAAGCCTCGATTCGGTGTGATCATGGTCATACTTCGTGCGACGGAGCCGCGACGGGCACTCAGCGGACGGGCTGCGGACGGGCGGCGGGCCCACGGCGGACGGGCATCGGACGCGCGGCCACCGGCTGCCGGGCCGCCGCCGGTCGGCCGACCCGCCCCGGAGCGTGCCACGGCAGTCCCGGCGTACCGCCAGAATGGCGCCATGAGGATGATCCAGACCGCGCTCGGCGCGCTGCTGCTCCTGCTGGTCGTCGGCAGCATCCTGCGCACCCTGGTCGTTCCGCGCGGGCTCTACTCGGCACTGGTGATGCGGCTCTGGCGGGTGCTGCGCAAGCTGCTGCGGCTGTTCGCCGGGCCGTCCCGCGGCTACCACGCGCAGGACCGGGCGCTCACCTGGCTGGCGCCGCTGGTGCTGCTGGGCATGCTCGGCGTCTGGCTCAGCTGCATGCTGATCGCGTACACCCTGCTGCTGCACGGCACCTCCGAACTCAGCTGGTCGGTGGCCGTGCGCGAGGCCGGGTCCAGCCTCTTCACCCTCGGCTTCGCCAGCGGCGAGCGGCTGCACCTGTCCGCGATCGACTTCCTGGCGGCCGCCAGCGGCCCGCTGGTGATCGCCCTCCAGATCTCCTACCTGCCGACCCTCTACGCCGCCTACCAGCGCCGCGAGACCGAGGTGACGCTGCTGCAGTCCCGGGCCGGCGAGCCCGCCTGGGGCCCCGAGCTGCTCGCCCGCCAGTCCCTGGTGGACACCGAGACCGCGCTCCCCCAGCTATACCGGGACTGGGAGCGGCTGGCCGCCGACATCGGCGAGAGCCACTCCAACTACCCGGTGCTGCTCTCCTTCCGCTCCCCCCAGCCCAACCGCAGCTGGGTGGTCGGGCTGATCGCCGTGATGGACGCCGCCGCCCTGCACCTGGCGCTCTGCCCGCGCTCGGCCCCGCCCGAGGCCCGGCTGGTGCTCCGGGCCGGCTTCACCGCCCTGCGCGACATCGCCCGCTCACTGCGGTTCGACTTCGACCCGGACCCGGACCCGGACGTCCCGATCCGGCTGACCTACGCCGAGTACCTGGGCGCCGTCGCGATGATCACCGCGGCTGGGTTCCCGCGCGAGCGCCCGGCCGAGGAGGCCTGGGTGCACTTCCACGGCTGGCGGGTCAACTACGAGGCGCTGGCGTACGAGCTGGCCCGCCGCGGCGACGCCGTCCCGGCGCTGTGGACCGGCCCGCGCGACTTCCGCGCCCCGGTCATCCCGCCGGCCCGCCCCGTCGACCGCCGTCCTTCCGCCACCCCTCCGCCGCCGCTGCCGCCGGACTGACGCGCGGGTGACGCCCACGTGACGCGGTGGGGCGGGTGACGCGACGGGGCGGGTGACGCGGTGGGGCCGGGTGGAACGGCGGGGCCGGGTGCGGATCTCCCTCCGCACCCGGCCCCGTCGCGTCACCCGCTCAGGCGTCCGCCGGTGCTCAGACGTCCACCGGTCCGCCGCCCGCCAGCGAGCGCTCGGCAGCGGCCAGGATCTCCACCACCCGCAGGCCGAAGTCCGCCCCGCAGGGGTGCGGCTCTCCGGAGGCCGCCGAGGCCTGCAGGGCGTCCAGCGCCCGGTGCAGCGCCGCGACCGGGCCCTCGCCGCGCGGGGGCAGCTGCACCACGCCGTGCTCGCCACGCAGCTCCATGCCCGTCCCGCCGGCCGCGAGCGGCGCGGTCAGGCTGAGCGCGAGCGTGCTGGAGGCTCCCCCGGCGTGCCGCACCACCAGGTTCACGGTGTCCAGCGGACCGGCCACCGCCGTCACCTGCGTCGCGTCACCCAGCACCGGCAGCAGTACGGACAGCGCGTGCGGGCCGACGTCCCACAGCGCGCCCTTCTCCACCCGCCACGGTGAGGCGGCGTACGGGCTGGTGCTGCCCGGTGCGAACACCGAGCCGAGCCAGTCCGAGCGGCCGGTGAACCAGCCGCCGAGCTCCGCCTGCCGCTCGATCCACGGCATCTGCTCGCCGCCGAAGCGCACGGTGAAGAAGACCACCGACGCGACCTTGTGCTCGCGCACCGCCTCGACCACGGCCTCGGCGTCCGGCACGGTCAGCGCGACCGGCTTGTCCAGCAGCAGGTGGCACCCGGCCTCGGCGGCCCGCACCGCGAGGCCCGCCTGCACGGTCGGGGGCAGCGCGATGGAGACCGCGTCCACCTCGGCCAGCAGCCGGTCGAGGTCCGCGTACCCGGGCACGCCGTACGCGGCGCCCAGCGCCTCGGCCGCCTCCGGTCGGCGGCCCCAGACGCCGGTGAACTCCAGCCCGGGGTGCTCGGCCAGGACGGGCGCGTGCACCCGTTCCGCCCAGGGGCCGGTTCCCAGCAGTCCGATCCGCACGATGTCTCCGTTCTCCGGTGGGCGAGTGACGCGCGGGCGCGCGCGGGTCAGTCGCAGATAAGCAAGTGGGTGGCAGGCCTGCGGTCAGCCGTCGCCCGGCCCGCGCTCAGCCGGCGCCAGGCCCGCGCTCAGCTGGCGCCAGGCCTGCGGTCAGCCCCGGACGCGGGCCAGCGTGAAGCCGTCGTAGCCCTTGCTGCCGACCGTCTGCACCGAGGTCGCGTCGACCCTCGGCTCGGCCGCGATCAGGTCGTGCAGCGCTCGGGTGCCGACCACCGCCGGGTCGGTGCTGGCCGCGTCGGCGACCGCGCCACCGCGCACCACGTTGTCGACGATGATCAGCGAGCCGGGCCTGGTCAGCTGGAGCGCCCGCCGGAAGTACTCCGGGTTGCTCGGCTTGTCGGCGTCGATGAAGACCAGGTCGAAGGGGTCCACGCCCTGCTCCACCAGCTCGGCCAGCGAGTCCGCGGCCCGGCCCACCCGCACCTCGGCGGTCCCGGCCAGCCCGGCGGCCGCCAGGTTGCGCCGGGCGACCTCGGCGTGCCGGGGGTCCAGCTCCAGGGTGAGCAGGGTTCCGTCCTCGGGCAGCGCCCGGGCCAGCCAGATCGCGCTGTAGCCGCCGAGCGTGCCGACCTCGAGGATCCGCTTCGCGCCCTGGGTCAGGGCCAGCAGGTGCAGCAGCTTGCCCTGGTTGGGGGCCACCGCGATCCTCGGCAGCCCGGCCTCGTCGGCGGCGGCCGTGGCGCCCTCCAGCACCGGGTCGTGCCCGACCAGCTGCTCGGAGAAGTAGGCGTCCACGGCGTCCCAGGTCGGCTGCGAAGACATCGGGCCCTCCGGATGCAAGATCGGCAGTACCCGGCCGATGCTACTCCGAGGGCCCGAGGCACCACGACGGGGGCTGCGGAGGAGGACCCGTCCGTGACCGGTCCTCCGCAAGGACCGGCCAGGGGACCGGACGGACGACCGATCGGAAGACCGGCCGGAGGGGGTGGTCAGTCGGCGACCGGCTCCTTGGCCGCGGCGGCGGCCTTGGCCGCCTCCTCCGCCTCGATCTTGGCATGCGTCTTGGCGGTGCGGCGCTTCATGATCCAGGCCGAGAGCAGGCCGATCAGCAGGGCCGCCCCCAGGCCCGCCCAGGAGAACCGGGCCAGCCAGGGCTCGATGCTCTTGCCGACCTTGTAGACCAGCAGCGTCGTGCCACCGGCCCAGACGACACCGCCCAGCACGTTGGCGATCAGGAACTTCCAGTACGGCATCTTCAGCGCGCCCGCGAGCGGACCGGCGAAGATGCGCAGCAGGGCGATGAAGCGGCCGAAGAAGACCGCCCACATGCCCCACTTCTGGAAGGAGCGCTCGGCGGTGGCCAGGTGGGAGGGCCCGAAGTGCTTGGGGAACTTGCGTCCCAGCTTCTCGAAGAGCGGCTTGCCGCCCTTGCGTCCGATCGAGTACCCGATCGAGTCACCGATGATCGCGCCGGCGATCGCGCAGATCGCGACGCCCCACGGGCTCACCACACCCTTGACCGCCATCAGCGACGCCGTGACCAGGGCGATCTCGCCGGGCAAGGGGATACCCAGCGACTCCAGCCCGATGATCAGACCGATTACGGCGTACACCGCCGTCGGCGGAATCCCCTCGATCCAGGCGTCGATGTGCAAGGCCAGTCCCTCCGTGGCAGGACGGGACCGGCCGCGCTCCCCCTGGAGCAGCGTGCCCGTCCCGGCAGTTCATCCGATGGCGGCACCAGGCCGCTCCCCCGGAGCGAGCCTAACGTGCCGGGCGGCCTGTCCCCCCGGCCGATCACCCGTGGTTACGACGTACGCCCCCACACCATGGTTCCAGGTTGACCTGCGTTTCCTCAAGATTCGGCAAAACGCAGTGCGACGACGGACGGGCGCTGCTTGATCCAGCGCACGAGCGGCAGCAGGGCGCTCAGTGGCAGACGCCCGCCCTCCGGATAGACCTCGCGGATGTCCGTGACCCGCGGGTGCGCGGAGGCCAGCCGGCCACGCTCGTCCGCGTCCATCCCGAACGGCATCGGCGGCGCCTGGTAGTACCGGTCCCGCAGCTTGCCCTCGACGGCCCTCCGACTGAACCAGCGCGGCACCGCGTCCAGCACCATCGCCCCACCGGGGAAGTGCTCGGCGCAGGCCGCGATCAGGGCGCGCACCTCCTGCGGCCGCAGGTACATCAGCAGCCCCTCGGTACTGATCAGCACCCCGTTCGCCGGATCCACCTCGTCCATCCAGCCCGGGTCGGTGGCCGAGCGGGCGACGATCCGGTGCCGCTCGTCCGGCGGCAGCAGCCGGCGCCGCAGCTCGGCGACCTCCGGCAGGTCCACCGACAGCCAGCTCGCCCGCCCGTTGTCGACCCGCCAGGCCTGGGTCTCCAGCCCGTCCCCGAGCCCGACCACCGTGCCGCGCGGGCAGCGGGTCAGGAAGTCCGCCACCTCCCGGTCGAAACAGGCCGCCCGCAGCGCCTGGAGCTGGCTCAGCAGCGCGCTCTCCCCGAACCGCGCCGCGAACGGATAGTCGATCCGCTCCACCAGATCCACCGCCACCGGATCCGGCAACACGGTGTCCGGCCGCCGCGCCTCCACCGCCCGGTGCCACAGCGTCCACAACGCCGTCTCCGGCACCTGCCCCAGCTCCGGCTGCTCCCCGCCGCCACTCATCGCTCGCTCCTTCGGACGTGGCGCCGCACTCCCGACGCATCCCCGCCATGGGCATGAACCCGCCGATTCTGACACCCCGTCCGCCCCACCCCTCCCGCCGACGCGCCGACCGTCGGCAGGGCGGCGGGTGCGACGACGGTTGGGGCGCGCGCAGCGCTGTGTGCGCCCGCCTCGATGCGCCGACGGCCGCCGGTGCCGTCCAACGCGTGCTCGTGGCCGTCCATCAACGCGTCCTCGATGCGCCGCCCCAGGTCGGCGCCGACCTTGGAGACGGACGCCTGGTGTGCAAGGCGGGGCATCTGCGCAACGAGAACCTGTCCGACTTCTGGTCGTACGTGGACCGCGCCCAACTCCTCCTCACGGACTCGGTCGCACAGCCGGCCGCCTACACCGAAGCGTGCATCCTCCCGACCGACCGAATGGTCACCCTCGACGCCGTCCCGGCCGACACAGATCCCGGGCGGACCGGCAGCAGCGAGCCAATGGCACATCGACAGAACCCCGGCCCCGCCCAGCCGACTTCGCTCACAACCCAGCCCGCCCGTGACCTCAGGCAATACCACTGATCCCGCCCTCCACGAGCGAGTACCCTTCGGGAGCCGCAGCATTGACAATGGCCTGGCCGTGAGAAGAGGTGACGACACCACATGAGTGCCGCCATGGACCGTCTACCGATTCGAACTGAATCAATCGGCACCCTCTGAGGAGAATCGGTGCAGGTCACGAAGCCTCGGCCCCGCGCTCGCGGGGATCGCGCAACCACGGCCGGATCGGCTGAGGGCCGCACCGGCCACGACCGTTCGCCGATACAGGCCCGGTGCCACGATCCCCCCATAGAATCCCGGCGACGGCAGGTCCGGGCGAAGAGGAGGGCGCCATGGGGCCCGTACCGGGCGCGCGGGAGGAGCTGGACCGGCTGGGCCAGATGCTGCGGGCACAACTCGTCGAGCTGATCGACGAGTTGGCTCCCGGCGGCGATCTGAGCCCGCCGTTCCTCGCCGAGCCGGAGGTCGTCGACTGGCACGAGCCGCTCCGCTACCGGTACTCGGTCGGCTGCTTCACGGGAAGGCGCCCCGCGAACGTCACCGCCACCGACGCCGCGTCCCGCGCGGCCGCCCTGCTCGAATCGGCCGGATGGAAGGTCGCGACCTCGCAGGAGGAGGCCGACGGGACGGTTCGCATCGTCGTCACCGGCCGCCGCCACGGCTGCGGCATCGAGATCCGTGCGGTCGACCACATGTCCACTCTCTGGTTCAGCGGGCAGACACCTGCGATGGCCCTGTACGAGCCAGAGGAGTTCCGACGCCCGGAGCCACTGCACACGCCCGAGACCGTCACCCCTGGATACGTACTGTGCTACGAGTGCGACGGCCTGGGCTGGTGTCACGACTGCGGAGGACGCGGCTGGCGCCCTGACGCGGCCCGCGGGCGGGTCAACTGCTCTGCCTGTCACCGGCGTCGCGTCTGCGTGATCTGCCGGGGCGCGGCGGAGCTCGCTGTGACCGATCTGTCGCCGTACCAGCGCGGCTACTACCCCGAACTGGGCCGGTGACGGGTCGTCGCGCCCCCGGAGAGACCTCGTGCAGTAGTCCTGCCACAGTCGCCCGGCCAAACCGCCTGACGTCGACTCAATCCTTGCCTTTAATGCTTGGATTGATATCTTGACTTCAATCCAAGGATTGACACCTTGGCTTCATGCCAAACAACGAGAAGCCTCGCCTCATCCCGACCGGCAAGTGCTGGTGCGGCTGCGGGAAGGACGTCGGCCTGGGCAAGTTCTTCGCCGCCGGTCACGACAAGATCGCCGAAGCAGCGCTCATGGCGCTCAAGTACGACGGGTCCGTCGCTCAACTGCTCCACGCCCACGGCTACGGCTCGCACCACTCCGTCCGCCATGCCGCTGTCGCCGATCCGGACTGCTCGTGGCAGCAGTGCGCCGACTGCCACTACAGCGGCGCCCCCGGCCAGCATCGTCAACCACCGCAAGAAGGACCATTCCTGACGACGTTCCGGACCGCGGCGCACCCGGTCGCCCCTACAGTGGCGCCATGGATGCCAACTGGGACGACTCGACCTGGGAACTGATGCTGGTACAGCGCCCCTCCGGTACGCACCTCTCGCAGTCGAGCACTGCTGGCGGGAAGAGCGCGCTGGCGCGGAACGACGACAACGAACTCACCACGCACGCCGTGCTGTTCCCCGGGACCAAGGTGGCCCTGGGGATCCTCGGCGCGGGCGTCGCCCTGGGGGTCGTCGCGGTGAGGGCCGCTCCGCACGTCAGGAGCGGCCTGATCAGCCTCAAGTCGAAGCTGACTCGCGGGACAGAGGAGGACGCCGAGGCCCCCGCTCCCCTGACGGTCGTCCCGGAAATCGGACCGGAGCAGCCGGACGCCTCTCCACTGCGCACTGCCTGAGCGACGGACCAGGCGCCGGCACGGAACTCGAATCAGGCCGAGTGGATGTGACATCCGCCACATCCACTCCGCCGGGTACCGGTCGCCCGTCATTCGCAACGCCCCGACCACCCTGTCGAGTTCGCGACCGAACGAACCCGGGCGCCGGTGAAAACGATCTGGCTGTCCTCGGCGGGCTGGCCCTAGCCTGCCCGCCATGTCCCAGAACACGAACACCTCCGGTTTCCCCGGACAGGCGACCGCTCCGTCCGGCGACGCCGCCAGGGTGCAGCGCCAGGTACAGCACCAGGCGGGCGTCGGACCCGTCTCCGGTGGCGGCGGCACCCTCTTCTCCGAGCCCGTCCTGGTGGTGAACCAGAAGGTCAAGCTGATCGAGCTGACCAACGAGTACTCGGTCTTCGACCAGCAGGGCGCCACGCTGGGCTCGGTGGTCCAGGTCGGCCAGAGCGGTCTGCGCAAGGTGCTGCGGCTGCTCTCCTCCATCGACCAGTACCTGACCCACAAGCTGGAGATCCGCGACGCGCACGGCACCCCGGTGCTGCTGCTGACCCGCCCGGCGAAGATCATCAAGTCGCGGGTGATCGTGCAGCGTCCGAACGGCCAGGAGGTCGGCCGGATCATCCAGCAGAACGTCATCGGAAAGATCGACTTCGCGCTGGAGGTCGACGGCCAGAAGGTCGGCGCCATCAAGGCCGAGAACTGGCGGGCCTGGAACTTCTCCATCGTCGACGCGACGGACACCGAGGTCGCCCGGATCACCAAGACCTGGGAAGGCCTGGCGAAGACGATGTTCACCACGGCCGACAACTACGTGCTCCAGATCCACCGCCCGCTCGCCGACCCGCTGCTCAGCCTGGTCCTGGCGACCGCGCTCACCGTGGACACCGCGCTGAAGCAGGACACCCGCGGCTTCGGATAACCGCGAACCACACGTCGCCCGGCGGCAGTTGCCGCCGGGTAGCGATGAGCATCGGCGGTCCGCGGCCGCGCGTCCGGATCGACCCCGGCCAGGGTCCGGCCGAAGTGGCCGCGACCGGACGGTAGACGGCCGCGGCGCCCGTGGTTCGGCCTCGGTCCGGGCCCACCAGCCTGCCGCCGTCAGCCGCCCACCCGGCGCACCGTCACCGCCGCCGAGTGGGTGCTCGCCGCCGCAGGTCGTCAGAGGGTGGCCGACGGAGCAGGCGAGGCCGCGGTAGTCGGCGGAGCTTGGCAGGGCAGCGTGACGACGACACCCACGCCCTGGCCGGGCTTCGCCTCGCCCGCGCGAACGGTGTAGCGGTCGGGCTCGTGGACGGCCTCGAACCCCCACGTGGACTGATCGGCCGAATCCGGCTCGTTCGAGGTGACCTTGAAGCCCTCCCCCGCGAGTTTCTCCCGCAGTGCCCGAACCACCTCGGGACGCTGGTCGTCCGTGGCCTCCAAGCGGATCGCCGAGCTGAGCTCGTACGCCTCACCCTCATCGGCGATGCCCGGCCCCCGCCCCGAGCACCTGGAGTAGGCGATGAGCCTGGTCCACGGATCCCGTTCGAGGCCCGTCAGCTCGCGCACGTGGCTCTGCACCTGGTCCGCCCGGACCAGCGCCTCCTCCCGGGACTCGACCCGCACCGGCTTGTTCGGCTTCTCCGCCCCTCCGACCAGTGGCTCCACGAGCGAGCACGAGCTCAGCACCAGGGCACTCGACACCGCCAGTACGGCCGCACGGGCGGCCCGTACGTCCGTTCCGGACAGCGCGGGCGTCGATCTCTTGAACAAGTGCGGTACTCCCCCGTGAACAGCTGTACGTCGTGCCGTCCGGATGTCACGGCACCGCAGGGGACAGTCCGCATCCGGATTTACGGGTCGCCCGGTCGGAAGGCTGCGGACGTTTCTCGTGCTTGCGGCCCTGGTCAGCGAGCGAGGTCTCCGGCGGCTCGCCCCGGTGATCCACCGAATCGAGGGGCCGCCCGGGGAACGTGATTCAAGAGAAGGACCGGCACCTTCCATCTCGACTCCGCCCCTACCCCAAGTCGGAAGGCCGCCCCGCCAGCACCGAGGAAGCCGTGGACGGGCTGACCCACGAGGTCCTGGAGCAGGGCGCGGCAAGGCCGACGTCCGGGGTTCTACGGGAACGGGTCGCGGTGCCGCTTCCGTGGGAGCTGGAGCAGCCTCACGGCAGCGACTCGCGCACGCGACTGCCTGAACAGCTCGGGTTCGGAGACATGGTCGCGCGGCTCCGAGCGCTCACACCGAACCGCTTGGTGGTCGCCGGCCCTGGCGGGGCGGGGAAGTCCTCCCTGGTCGTGCAGCCCGTGGTCGGGCTGCTGGAAGCCGGAGCAGCCCCACCGGCCCTCCTCGCGCGCGAGCTTGTCCCACAAGGCGCGCAACCAGCCTCTGACTTCCGGCGGGCACCGCTATCAGAATTCCTCGACCATCATCCCGACCCACGTGCGAGTACGCTTCGGGAGCAGGGAACATGTTGGTGGCAACCCGGGTTGGGGCAACGAGAATGACGGTACGACACCACTTGCCCTCCAGGCTTCCGTCCAATCGAACTGAATCAATCGGCGCCCCCTGACGCCAACCGCCGCAGGTCAGCAAGTGTCGGCCCCGCGCTCGCGGGGGTTGCTCCCGGGCCAGTACCGGCCAGGCGAACACCGCGAGATCGGCCCCGCGCTCGCGGGTCTCTAGTAATGGCCAACAGCGACGGTCGGGCGCCAGCGCGGAGACCAATGCTGGAAGAGTGCTCAATGTGCCGCGGGCGAGGGGGTCGGGGCAGCACACCGGTGCGGGCGAAGCACGGGCCCAACCGAACTCGAAGTCGAAGGACTCGGAGGAAGTGACGCCGCTGGCGTCAGCCGAGTTGGCGGGCCCAGTCCGTCAGCCGGGCGAAGTCGTCCGCCGTCAGGCCGGTCTTCGGGTCGACGTGGTGGAGGAGGGCCGGGCCGGGGTGGTGGGCTTCGACCCAGGCCCGGTCTGCGTCGGTGATCAGGTCGTCGACCCAGGCGAGCGGGCGGCCGCGCGCCCAGGCGACGATCTGCGGGGTCTTCCAGAACACCCCGCCGTCCGGCTCGGGCCGCGGCTCGGACCAGGCGATGTGCGGCAGGGCGGGCAGTCCGAGGAGGGGGGCGATGAAGGCATCCGCTTCCTCCTGCCACGTGGTCGCCCACACCAGGTCGTACGGTAGCGCCGCGAGGACCGGGCCGTGGTCCGGGTTGAGCCAAACCCGCAGGGGCTTCGGCGCCTTGTGGGGCAGGCCCCACGCAGCGAGCCGGCGGCGCTCGGCGGCCTCCCAGCTCGGCGTCATCAGCCGATGGGTCTCGTAGCCCTCGGGCCGCCGGTACGGCTTCGCCGCGTACGGGTTCAGCGGTCCGTCGACGTCCATCAGCAGCAGCGGCCGCACCGTCTCACCTCCGGGATCGTCCCCGCACGCTACCGACGGGAACGGGCGGACGCCCAGTGGTTTTCCGGGGCCGGCCGCCCCGGCGCGGGGTCAGCCGATGCTGAAGGCGCCGTCCGGCGGGGGCGGAAAGTCGGTGGCCTCGGCGTCGGTGACTCGGGCGGTGCGGCCGACCAGGGCTGCCAGGTCCTCGCCCTCGGTGAGTCTGGCCGGGAAGATGTCGCCCGCGAGCAGCCGGGTCAGCTCGGCCACCGGCAACGGCGCCGTCGAGCCGGCCAGCGGCGGGCCGTCCGCCGGGTTCGCCGCGTAGCAGCCACCAGGGCGCAGCGCGACCGCCGCCAGCCGCAGGAACTCCACCGGGGTGAGGTGGGCGGGGGTGCGCCGGCCGAGTGCCGGCGCCGAACCGACGAGCAGGCCGAGCGGACCCGCACCGGGAGCGGGCATCGACCTCACGTGGTCCGCGGTGAGTGCCGACCGCTGGAGCGTCACCGGCTCGGGTCACGACCACCGCCTCGATGTCGCCCTCAACGACCGCGACTTCGCGGAGGACATGCACGAGATCAGGGAGAACGGCCACTTCATCTCCCGCCACCGCCACCGCCGCCGGCGTCAGGCCGAGGCCACCGTGCGGCAGTTACTCGCGGACGGCGTCGAGATCGGAGAGCGGACACCAGGCCCCGCCCCCGCGGCCTCCGCCCGGCGGTGTCCCACCGCCCGTTGGCACCAGGCCCGGCCCATTCTCGTGACTGGACTTCCCAAGACTCATATCTGACGGCACATCGGAAATGGAAAGTCCTGACAGCGGGAGTCTCCAGGGCGGAGCACGAAGCACTGGCTCAGCTCTGCAACTGAACGCAACCGGCTCGATAGAACCCGACAGTCCTGACGGCCGCCGAACGCAGCCGACCCCGGGAAGCGTGCGGGGCCGCGGCGCATGCGCCGCGGCCCCTCTCCCTCACGGCTGGATCAGCCCGCGCTCGTACGCGCGGACCAGATTGCGCGGCACCAGGTGCTCGCGCCCGTCGACGGTGATCGGCACCAGCCGTGGCGCGCTCGCCTTCCACTGGGCGCGGCGGTGGCGGGTGGCGCTGCGGGACGTCCTGCACTTGGGTACGGCCACGGGACACGTTCCTACCGGGTGGTCGAGGTGTGGGGCAGCAGCGCCATGGTGCGGGCGTTCTTGATCGCCCGTGCCATTGCCCGCTGTTGCTGGACGGTGAGCCGGGTGACCCGGCGGCTGCGGATCTTGCCGCGGTCGGAGAGGAACCTGCGCAGCAGATCGGTGTCCTTGTAGTCGATGCGGGTGATGCCCGCCTCGATCAGCGGGTTCGGGCGCGGACGGGCCGGACGTCCGGCGGTGGGGCGCTTGGCCATGTCGGTTCCTTCGTACGGTCGTTCAGGAGACGGGTTCGAGCAGGTCCTCGAAGGCGTCGGGCAGCGCCTTCCAGCCGGCTTCCCCCGCCAGCAGCTCGGCGTCGGTGAGCAGGCAGGAGTCGAGCAGTTCGGTGATCCCGTCGACGTCCAACTCCTCAGCGGTGAAGACGAGTTGCTGGACGCGGTCGCCGTGGGCGGGGTGCCAGTCGAGGGCCGCGGCGGCCCGCCGGGCGGGCGGGTACTGCTCCCAGGCGGCGTCCGGCAGCGAGGCCAGCCAGGGCCCGCACTCCTCGACCGCGAGATTGGCGCCGGCGGCGTCCCAGGCGAGCATCAGCTCGCCGCGGTTGGCCAGCCAGAACCGGCCCCGGCTGCGCTGGGCGGCCGGCACCAGCAGCTCCAGCGCCTCGTACAGCCGGCCCGGGTGTAGCGGGCGCCGTCGTTCCCACACCAGGGTGGCCACGCCCGCCTCGTCGGCCGGCTGCGGCAGCAGCGCCAGGGCCGGGTTCACCCGGTCGCGGGCCGCTGCCACGTCGAAGCCGCCGAGCGCAGCCCGCAGCAGCTCGCCGGTGCCGAGCAGGACCCGCCGGGCGGTCGGGTGCAGCTGCCGCAGCATCGCCAGCCCGGCCGCACCGCCGCGGGCGACGGCGATGGTGGTGGCGTACTCGATCTGGTGGGCGAGCGCCTCGGCACGGGTGCGGGTGTCGTCGGGCGAGGTGTGCTCGCCGTGCTCGGCCAGGGTGTCCGGGACGGAGAGCTCGCCGAGCAGCCGGTCGGGGTCGACCGCGACCACTACGCCCGCCGGCTCGATGAACTCCGCCGTCGGGCGGCCGTCCACCTCGCCGCCGGCGATCACCTCGACCGCCGGGTGCGGGTCGCTGCCGCCCCACAGCTCGACGATCGCCAGCCCGTGCTGCCCGGCCTCGGCGATCCCGGCCAGCTCGGGCAGCAGGTCCTCGCGCAGGGCGCAGCAGGCGCAGTCGTTGGTCAGCGGGACGTCGGCGGTGTCGTACGCACCGTCGCCGTCGCGCAGTTCGCGGTGGACGGTGCCGCGGCCGGCGTCGCGCAGATCGTGGTGCAGGACGACACCGTTGACGCTGCCGTCCAGCAGCTCCTGGACGGCACGGCGGCGTTCCGCGCGGTGCAGCCCGGCCACCACGACGACGGGGAGCCTGACGTGTTCGGGCACCGCGCTCACCAGCTCGACTTCCGCACGCCGGGGAGCTGCCCGGCGTGCGCCATGGTGCGCAGGTTGAGCCGGGAGAGGCCGAAGGCGCGCTGGTAGCCGCGCGGGCGGCCGTCCACGCTGTCGCGGTTGCGGATCCGGGTGGCGCTGGCGTCCCTGGGCTGGCGGTCCAGCTCCCGCCGGGCGGCCGCTCGTTCGTCGGGCGTGCTGGACGGGTGGGCGATGACCCGCTTCAGCTCGGCCCGGCGCTCGGCGTACCGGGCGACGGTCGCCCGCCGCTGCTCGTTCTTGGCGATCTTGCTCTGCTTGGCCATCAGGCCTTCTCCCCCCGGGCGCGGATGCGGGCGACGGCGGCCTCGATGCCGATGGCGTCCACGGTCTTCAGGCCCTTGGCGCTGAGCGTCAGGCGCACGAACCGGCCCTCGCTGGGCAGCCAGTAGCGCTTGCGCTGGATGTTGGGGTCGAACCGGCGGCGGGTGCGGCGGTGCGAGTGGGAGATCGCGTTGCCGAAGGACGGCTTGCGGCCGGTCAGTTGGCAGTGAGCGGACATGTGGGGGCGACTCCGTTGCGGATCGGGCGGGCAGGCGGTCGGTCTCGCTCCCGGGGTCGGCACGACGCCCCGGGGAAGCGCGACTCACCCTAGCCTAAATGAAAACGGATTTCATTTCACTCCAGGGGCGTAGCGTCCATTCGCCGCGGGGCGGGGGCGCCGATGTAGGAGTGGTCGGCGAGGATGCGGCCGAGCGTCGGCTCGTCGGCGTTGACCCACACGGCCTGGCCGTACTGGCGGCGGTTGTCGTCCCGATCCCCGCCGCCTCGGTCGATGCGGCCAGCGCCTCCAGCAGGGCGCGGGCGACACCCCTGCCGCGCGCGTCGGGGTGGACGTAGACGGAGTGCGGCGGCGCTGCACGCCAACGGCGTCGACCACCGCGCGGCCTTGGCCTCCGCTCGGCGGCCGTGGCCGACGGCGAGTTGGGAACTCCAGCCTCGCCCTGCCCGAGCTGGTCGAAGCAGCCGTCCGATGCGGCGAGGAGGACGCCGCCCGGGAGGCGTTCGCGCGGCTGTCGCGGCACGCGACGGCCGCGGGCACCGACCGCATCCGACTCTCCCGGCATCAGCCGCCGCTCGGCCCCGGGGCCCGCCATCCGCACCCGTGGAGCGGCAACTGACATCTCGACACCTTCGTAGCGTCGATCAGCCCCGAGCATGCCCGCTGGTCAACGGGCATGCTCGGGAAAGCTCCGAGGTCCCCGACAGAGTCGTGCTCCATGCGTGTCTTCGAGGGCGCACAGGAACGTCGTGGCTGATGGACGTCGTGACTGATGGAAGCCGCCCGTTCGCCCTCCAGCACGCCGGCCGCAAGCTGGCCCACGTCGAGATGCGGGGCGTCGGTCCGATCGCGTGGGTGGCCGCGTACGAGGAGGCGTACGGGCCACTGCCGGAGGTGTGCTTCACCAACGCCGACGGCACCGTGAACACCGAAGCCCTCGCGCAGTACCGCGAGACCGGGACCGTCACCACCGAGTGGGACTGCGGGCCCGTGGGCGGTGACGACGGCGACAACGTCGTGCCGGAGAAGTCCAACCGGTGATCACAGCGCCATTCGACGGAGCGTCCCGGCCCACCGCCGGGGCGCTCCGCCTCACCGGGCCTCGCACGGTAAACCCCGTCAGCGTGGACGTGAACGGATACCTGGCCGGGCTGTACGAGCACACCCTCGGGGGCAAGGTGTAAGGGTGGTGGGTTCTCCCAGGTCGTCGCCCACGCCAGGTCGAGGGGCAGCGCGGCGAGGGCCGGGCCATGGGCCGGGTCGAGCCAGACCCGCAGGGGCTTGGGCTGCTTGTGGGGAAGGCCCCAGGCCGTGAGCCGGCAGCGTTCGGCCGCCGCCCAGCGGGGTGTCATCAGCCGGTGGGTCCGGTAACCGTCGGGCCGGCGGGAGGGCTTCGCCGCGCACGGGTTCAGCGGGCCGTCGACGTCCACCAGCAGGAGCGGCCGCATCGTCTCGCCTCGTCCGGACCGTCCCCGCACGCTACCCGGGGCGGCGGGGACGGACCAGCGGACTTCCGGCGGCAGGGCCGCAGGGGTGGGGCCACAGGGGTGGGGCGTCAGCCGATGCTGAAGGCGCCGTCCGGCGGGGGCGGGGAGTCGGTGGCCTCGGCGTCGGTGACCGGGGTGGTGCGGCCGACCAGGTCCGCCAGGTCGTCCCCCTCGGTGAGGCGGGCCGGGAAGATGTCGCCCGCGAGCAGCCGGGTCAGCTCGGCCACCGGCAGCGGCGCCGTCGAGCCGGCCAGCAGGATGTTGCCGTACCGGCGGCCGCGCAGCACCGGCGCCTCCGCCACCAGGCAGACGTACGGGAACACCGCCCGCACCGTCGCCGCCTGCGCCTTGGCGAAGGCCAGTGGCGGGCCGTCCGCCAGGTTCGCCGCGTAGCAGCCACCGGGGCGCAGCGCGGCCGCCGCCAGCCGCAGGAACTCCACCGACGTGAGGTGGGCGGGGGTGCGCGAGCCGTGGAAGACGTCGGCGATCACCAGGTCCTGCGAGCCGGCCGGGGTCTCGGCGAGGGCCGCCCGGGCGTCGCCGACGGTCGCGGTGATGTCCGCGCCGGGGCCCTGCCAGGGCAGCTGTTCGGCGACCAGCTCCAGCAGCGGCCCGTCCACCTCGACCACCCGCTGCCGCGAGCCGGGCCGGGTGGCGGCCAGGTAGCGGGGCAGGGTGAGGGCGCCGCCGCCGAGGTGCAGCGCGTCCAGCGGCCGGCCGACGGGGGCGAGGGCGTCGGCGAGGTGGCCGAGGCGCCGGGTGTACTCGAACTCGAGGTGGGTCGGGTCGGCGAGGTCGACGTACGACTGCGGGGTGCCGTCCAGGGTGAGCAGCCAGCCGCCGTCGCGGTCGAGGTCGGGCATGAGCTTGGCGAAGCCCAGGTCGGTGCGCCGCCCGACCGGCACGGGCTCGTCGTGCGGGTCGTGCCCGCCCGCGTGGTCGTCCGAGTCGTGCGGGTCGTGCGGGTCGTGCTCGGAGGTCACGCGTGCTCCCCGACGGGCTTGACGTCGAGGTAGGCGGCGAGCCAGTGGTCCAGCTCGGTGAACACCTCGGTGCGGGCCGCCTCGCCGGAGAGGATCAGGTCGTGCATGCCGCCCTTGATCCGGACGACGGTGACGTGCCGGCCCAGCCGCGGTCCCTGCGCGGCGATGTCGTCGGCGCGCAGCACGGCGTCGGCGTGGTGCAGCGCGTTGTGCCACTTGGTGGTCGAGATGGAGCGGGTCGAGGCCATCAGCAGCACGGGCACGTCGATGCCCAGCCCGCGCTGCAGTCGCCGGTGGCCCTGGTGGATCGCCGACAGCCACCCCGCGTACAGCGGGAAGCTCTGGGGACGCTTGAGCGTGAGGTCGAAGTCCCACTCGCCCTGGTGGTCCTTGTGCAGGCTGTGGGTGTAGTGGGGGTTGAGCGCGGACGGCAGGACGCGGGTCGGCGCCAGCCGCCCGAGCGCCGTCACGGCGGGCCCGCCGAGCGTGCGGACCGCGGGCGCGGCGGGCATCGACAGGAACGGCGAGTTGAGGAACAGCCCGTCCACGACTCCGCGTCCGGCCCGACGCCCGGCCCACAGGGCCCCGATCAGCCCGCCGGTGGAGTGCCCGTTCAGCAGCAGCTGCCGGTGCCCGTCCACCTCGCGGATGATCCGGACCGCCTCGTCGATCTCCTCGTCGTACTCGGCGAGGTCGCGGACGAAGTTCGGCGACTGGTGCGGGCGCAGGGAGCGGCCGTACTTGCGCAGGTCGAGGGCGTAGAAGGAGAACCCGAGCGCGGTGTAGTGGTCCGCGAGGTTGGTCTGGAAGAAGTAGTCGTTGTAGCCGTGGATGTACAGCACGGCCCGTTCCGACCCGGGCACCGGCCGACGGACGAGCGTCGCGCACACGGCCCCTTCGTCGTCGGGCCGCAGCGTCAGCTCGGCCGCCTCGTAGGGGGCACCCAGGATGTCTTCACGGAACTCCATCTGCCGCCGCACCCGTCCTCTGTTCCGCCTGCCCTCTCGGCAGGTGACCACCTGTTTCCGCCCCCGACCATACCGGCCGGTAGCTGCGGGGCGCTCGGCGGCGGGGTGTCACCAGGTGATCTGCCCGGCGGCCCCAAGGGTGGCACGGGTGGTACTGGGCTCATCGCCGTCCCGGGAATCCGCTCCCTCCACGCCCAGGGTCAGGAGGATGGCGCGGGCACGCTCCCGGGCCTGGGCCGCCTCGTCGTTCCGGCCCAGCACACGAAGCGCCGATTCCGCGCTCTCCCAGGCGATGACCTCGCACTTCCGGTCGCCACACTCCCGGCAGAGCGCGCGGACATGTTCGAGCAGCTCAAGGGCTTCCCCGGGGCGACCGGCCGTCCGCAGCACCTCGCCCAGATTGATCAACGCAATCATCTGACTCACCGAGCCGTGGCGGTCGGGCGAGATGGCGAGAGCGCGTCGATAGGCTTCGACCGATTCTTCGAAGCGTCCCGCGAGGCGGAGCGAAGTGCCGTAGTTGTTCCACGCATTCGCTTCGTCGGCTTCGTCCGCATCCGAATCGACCGAACCTGTAGCCCTCAGTGCCGCCTCCGATACGGCCATCGCCATCTCGGCGCTACCACTGTGAATCAAGCCGGGCATCACGACGGAGGAGAGGCGGACCACCCCTCTGTGGATTCCGGCCTGCGCCATGGCCAACGTCATGGCCACCATGTTCGCCCGCTCGTCGTCCAACCACGCCAGAGCGGCGGCCCGTTCCGGAAAGAGATCACCACCGGAGCGATCGGGCCTCGACATGACCCGCCGGTTGGCAGCATGAGCGGTCATCACGTAGTACTCCGTGAAGCGGCTCAGACCGAGTGCGCCCAGCTCCGGATCCTCCACCAGTCGTTCCAAGGCGTACGACCGGACGAGGTCGTGCATGTACCACCGACCGCCTCCCGGGCTCTGCTCGATCAGCGCAGTACCGGCCAGCTGGGCGAACAGGGCACGGGCCGCTCGGACCTTCCTGCCGATGAGCGCCGCCCCGGCTTGGGTCGGAACATCGCGTCCGACGCAGATCGAGAGGAAGCGAAAGAGCTCGGCCTGCTCCGGGGTGAGACGACGGTAGGAGCGCTCGAAGGTGAGACGGATGCCGATGTCGCCGTCGCACAGCAGGTCGAGGCAGTCCGTACCGACGACCAAGTCGTCGGCGAGTTCTCCCGGGCGCAGGTGCGGGTCCAGGACGAGCTGGGCGGCGGCGAGGCGCAGGGCGAGCGGGAGGTGACCGCACAGCTTCGCGATCCGCTGGGCGGCTGCCGGGTCGGCCGCGACGCGGTCGTCGTCCGCCCGGGCGGCGCGCAACGCGGTGTCGAGGAGGGCCGTGGCCGCCTCGGGGGCGAGGACGCCGAGGCGGTGGAGGCGGGCGCCGAGGCTGGGGAGGGTTTCGCGAGAGGTGACCAGGAGGCGGTGGCGGGTGGACGGGGGTTGCAGGAGACGGACCTGCTCCGCGGCGGAGGCGTTGTCGGCGACGACGAGGACGCAGGCGTGCCGTTCCAGCTGGGCGCGGTAGAGGGCGGCGCGGGTCTGCGGCTCCGGGGGGATGTGGTCGGCGGGGACGCCGAGGGCTCGGAGCAGGGCGTCGAGGGCTCGCCCAACCTCCACCGGGGTCTCGTCATAACCGCGGAGGTCGACGAAGATGGCCAGGGAGAAGCGGCCGGCGTCGAGCAGTGCGTGGCCGGCCGCGATCGCCAGCGTCGTCTTGCCGATGCCTCCGAGGCCGGTGACCGTGACCGTCGGCGGGCCGTCCGACGCCAACAGGGTCTGCAGTTCGGCGAGGTCCTGGTCACGCCCGGTGAAGGCGGAGGTGAGCGGTGGCAGCCCCGAGATGGTCGGCGGCCGGGCGGGGACGGTCACGTGTGCGGTGTCCGCCTGGACGACCGGGGCGTGGAAATCGCCCCCGCGAATGCTGTTGTGCACCCGGCCGAGGGTAGCCGCCCGCACGTCCCGACCGCGTCCGGACCGCCACCCGCCGCCTCCGGACCACCACCCGACCGGACCGCCACCCCGGCCGCCTCCGTACCGCCCCCGTCCGCCCCTCGTGCGCCTGCTGTGCGCCGGTGTCTCTGTGGAACGCTTCCCGGACGGACACGGCGAGTTGGGGAGTTTGCATGCAGCACGGGCATACCGATCCGTCGCTTTACCGTTCGGCCGCCGAGGCGATCGCCGCTCCGCCGGAGAAGCTGGCGTACGTGGCCGGATTCGACCGGTCGGGGCGGCAGCCGGACGCGTTGCTGAGCGTCGACACCGATCCGGACTCGGCGAGCTACGGGAAGGTCCTGAACTTCGCCGAACTGCCCACGCTCGACGACGAGTTGCACCACTTCGGCTGGAACGCCTGCTCCAGCGCCCTCGCCCACGCCTGCCACGAGAACCCGGAGCGGCGCTACCTGCTGCTGCCCGGGCTGCGCTCCTCGCGGCTGCACGTGCTGGACACCCGGCCCGACCCGGTCCGCCCGCGGCTGGTGAAGACGATCGAGGCCGAGGAGCTCGCCGCCAAGGCCGGCTACTCGCGTCCGCACACCCTGCACTGCGGCCCCGACGGCGTCTTCCTCTCCTGCCTCGGCAGCGGCGAGGGCGACGACGGCCCGGGCGGGGTGGCGCTGCTCGACCACACGACCTTCGACGTGCTGCGCGCCTGGGAGACCGAGCGCGGGCCGCAGCAGTTCGCGTACGACGTCTGGTGGCACCTGGGCACCAACGTGGGCATCACCAGCGAGTGGGGCACCCCGCGGATGGTCGAGGACGGGGTGGTGCCGGACCTCCTGCTCGGGCGCAAGTACGGCCACGCGCTGCACTTCTGGGAGCTGGACTCCGGCCGTCACCTGCAGCGGGTGGACCTCGGCGACCAGTACCAGATGGTGCTGGAGCTGCGTCCGGCGCACGACCCGCAGGCGGAGTGGGGGTTCGTCGGGGTGGTCACCAACGTCGAGGACCTGTCCTCCTCGATCTGGCTCTGGTACCGGGAGGGGCCGGCGTTCACCGCGCGCAAGGTGATCGAGATCCCCGCCCAGCCGGCCAAGGCCGAGGACCTGCCGCCCGCGCTGCAGCCGTTCGGCGCGGTGCCGCCGCTGGTCACCGACATCAACCTGTCGGTGGACGACCGCTGGCTGTACGTCTCCGCCTGGGGCACCGGCGAGTTGTTCCAGTACGACGTCTCGGACCCGTTCCACCCCCGGCTGACGGACTCGGTGCGGCTCGGCGGGATCGCCGCCCGCACCCCGCACCCGGCCGAGCCCGGCCGTCCGCTGAGCGGGGCGCCGCAGATGGTGGAGATCAGCCGGGACGGCCGGCGGCTCTACCTCACCAACTCGCTCTACGGCGCCTGGGACGACCAGTTCTACCCGGACGGCATCGAGCCCTGGATGGTCAAGCTGGACGCCGATCCGGAGGCCGGCGGGCTGAGCGTGGACGAGCGCTTCTTCCCGCACGGCGCCGACTTCCGGGGTCTGCGCGTCCACCAGACCCATCTGGCGGGCGGCGACGCCTCCTCCGACTCCTACTGCTTCCGCTGACCCGGACGTCGCCCCGGACGTTGACGCCGACACCGGCGCCGAAGCCAATCCGGCGCCGACCGGTCCTCAGCGGAAGAGCGCCTGGTCGAACCGCACCTGCGTCGACGGCATCCCGACTTCCGCCAGCCGGGTGCGGACGGAGCCGACCATGCCCACAGGGCCGGTGACGCAGGCCAGGTGCTCGCGCCAGTCGCCGGCCGCCGCGACGGCGTCGGCGAGTTCGCCGACGGTGACCGGGGTGACGGTCAACCACGGCTTGTGCAGGCCGAGTTCGGACAGCGCCTGCCAGTCGTAGAGGTCGCCGCGGTCCCGGGCGCCGACGAACAGGTGGACCCTTCGGCCGGTCGGCCGCTGGGTGGTCTGCTGCTCGACGATCGCCTTCATCGGGGCGAGGCCGGTACCTCCCGCGATCAGCAGCAGGTCGCGGGAGTCGCCGTCGGGCAGCAGGCTGCCGCGCGGCGGGCCGAGGCGCAGCCGGTCGCCGATGGCGGTGTGGTCGACCAGGGCGGCGCTGACCCCGCCGAGGCCGGTGCGGCGGACGTGGAACTCCAGCTCGTTGTCGGACCGCGGGGCGCAGCCCATCGAGTACTGCCGCCAGGTGTGCGGCAGCGCCGGGTGTTCGACGGTGCCGTACTGCCCGGCCCGGTACGGGTAGGGCTCGCCGGTGCGCACCCGCAGCACGGCGAGGTCGGGGCGGCGGCGCTCGTGCCCGGTCACCACGGCGTGCCAGTACGGCGGTTCGGTGAGCGCGGAGTCGGCGCCGGCCACCATCGCGCCGACGGCGAAGCGCAGCATCCGCACCCAGGCGCCCTCCAGGTCCTCGGTCCAGCGCTCGCCGGCCCGGTGCCGGACGGCCGCGCACAGGGCCTCCTCGAAGGCCTCGTAGTGCACCGGCCGGACGCCCAGCTTCCGGTGGTCGCGGCCGAGTTGGCGTAGCGTCTGCTCCAGCTCGGCCGGGCGGTCGAGGTGGTCGATCAGGTGGTGGAAGATCCGTTCCAGGTGGAGCTGCTGGAACTCCATCGAGGCGGGGAAGATCGGTCGCAGGTAGGGGCGGTGGCTGAACATCACCGCGTAGAGGTGGTCGATCAGGTCCGAGAGCGGGGAAATCAGGTCGAGGTCGCGCCGGATCAGGTGCTGGTCGGCGGCGCCGTCGTAGCCGCCGTCCTCGCCGTAGGCGCCGTACCCGAAGTCGCCGCCGCCCGAGGAGGACGGGGCGAGGAGTTGGCGTCGCAGGCGCATCGCGTGATGGCGCGCGATCAGGCGGTCGTACTCGGCGGTGGCGGCGGTGCCAGTGCTCATGCTGCTGCTGTGGTCCATGTCGTGTCCAGTCAACTGCCCGGCCGCCGAACGCGAGAAGGGCCGATCGCCCCGGAGAGACCCGGGACCTTCGGCCCATTGCCTCGGTGCGTGCGGTCCGGGATGGTTTCGGCCACCCCGGACCACCCCGCCCCCGGACCCCGGACCACCCTGGACCACTGCGGGCGCAGCGCCCGCGTCGGGCGCGTCGACGGCGGGGTGCCCCACGCCCTGGTGCTCTCCCACCACCAGGACCCGGGGCACCGCCGTCAGACCGCCGCCCGGCGGGCCTCCCGGCGCTCCAGCCGCCGCTGCCGGCCCTGGCGCAGCGGCTGCTCGGGCAGCCACCCGAAGGTGAGGCAGGCGCCGACCACCCCGAGCATCATCCCGACCACGAAGCCGCCCAGGTTGGACGTGACCCAGGTGGCCAGCGAGGCCAGCACGGCGAGGATGGAGTAGAACAGCCGCTGTGCCGGGTTGAACAGGATCAGCAGGCCGCACAGCACCATCACCGCGGGCACCAGGTACCCGGCCAGCCCCTCCATCCCGATGTGCAGGAGGACGGGCAGCGGGGCCTTCAGGGTGAACAGGATCTCGGCGCCGCCGAGCGTCACCAGCAGCCCGCCCCAGAACGGTCGCCGCCCCCGCCAGTCCTTCTTGACCGGGTGTGCGGCGGGCTCGGCGACGGGGGCCGCCACGGCCTGGGCGGGCGTGGCCGCCGTCCCCTCGGCGGCCACCCCCTCGGCCCGTGCCGCGGTGCCCTCGCCGGTGCCGGCCGGCTCCGGTACGGACTCCGTCATGGTCAGCAGCCCGTGGAGCTGAAGCTCAGCCGCAGGTTGGGCAGCTTGAACCCGGCGGCGGTGCTCGCGTAGTTGTGCTGGTTCAGGTGGGTCAGCTTGACGGTGTCGGCCTGCTGGCCGAACACGCCGGGGCCGCCCTTGCCGATCGGACCGGCCTTGGTGTACGTGCTGGCGTCGCCGCCGATCTCGATGTTGGTGAACTCCGCGTCGCCGGAGAGCAGGTCGGAGTCGGTGGTGAGGTTGCTGGCGGAGACGGGGGTGCCGCCGTCGCCCGCGTGGATCACCAGGTTGATGCCGCCGAGGTCGACGCTCTGGCAGAGGTTGGTGATCTCGGCCTTCTTGATCGCCGACACCGCGACCAGCACCTGGCCGCCGGTGGAGCCGGCGTTGGGGCTGTCGGGGATCATCGAGTCGAGCGCGCCGAACTGGGCGAAGCCCTCGCCCTCCAGCTTGTCGGCGGTGATGGTGAACGGCATGCCGGAGATGGAGAACTGGGCGGCGAGCACGCCCTGGGCGGTGAGCGCCATCAGGACGCCACCGGCCGCGATGGCCGGGACGGCCATCAGGGCGGTGCGCTTGAGGCGGACCCGGCCTCTTCTCGGCGTGCCCGGCGTCTGCGGGGCCTCGGCCGCCGTGGCGGCGTCCTCGGACATGGCCATGTGTGTGCTCCCTGTGGGTGGATGGGTGTGCAGGCACTTGGCACGTTGTCCTGGCGCGGACAGCGTTCTTCGGCGTGACCGGGTCGTCAACCCCTCGGCAGCGGGGTCCTTCCGGTCAGCACGCGGTAAGTAACTGGGAAGCTACTGCCCGGTATTGGTCGGGTCAATACGGGTGCACGAAGGTTCTTCACCAATCCGCGACCCGCTTCGGCCAGTCCCGCACCCCCAGCCGCTCGGCCGCCTCCGCCGGGCCGAGGAACGGCGACAGGCAGAACATGCTCAACACCGGCAGGATCTCCAGCAGTTGTTCGGTCCTTCCGGAGTCGATCCGCCGGTAGACGGCGCTGTAGACGCCGCCCACCACGGCGTCCACCATCTCCTTGGACTCCACCCCGCCCGGGAGTTGGGGCACCTCGGAGAAGAACGTGCGGAACCTGGTGAGCAGTTGGGCCCGCTCCCGGCGCCCGGCCGGGCCGACCGCCTCGACCTCGATCACCGCCATCTTCGCGAACGCCGGTGTCCCCGAGAGGAGTTGGAGCATCACTCCGAGCCCCTTGCGGATGCCCCGGCACCAGTCGGTTTCGGCCGCGTAGGCCTCCGCCATCCGGCGGATCACCACGCCCGTGCCGTACCGGTGCGCGGCCAGGAAGGCGTCCTCCTTTCCGCTGAACAGCTCGTAGAAGACCGGCCTGGTCACGCCCGCCGCACGGCAGATGTCGCTGATCGTGGCGTGCTGGTAGCCGCGTTCGGCCACGGTCCGCACCAGCCCGTCCAGCAACCGTTCGCGCTGGGTCGCGGCGATCACGCCGGCGGGCAGTCGGCGCGGCCCCGGCTTGATCGAGCGGGCCGGATCGCGGCCGGTCCTGGCACCCGGCAGCAGGACCACGTCGGCTTCGCGGAGGTAGTTCCGATCCATCACCAACTCCTGTGTCCTGTATTGACATTGACGATACGCCGGGTTTACAACACTGACAGGTTTCCAACCGGTGGGCCAGCAGGCCACCACCGGACGGACCTTCCGGGGATCCGACGGCCCGGGCGAACGCCCAGGCCACGGGACCACGGCGGAGGCGGGGACGCGACGGTGGCAGCCGTCCACGTGCCCCACGGCACCGCACGTCCCCGACCGAACGGCGCAGTGCCGCTGGTGTCCACGCCGCCGCCCGTACGCACGTCAGCACCACCGCACCGCAGTTCCACCGCAAGGTCGCACCACCGCACCACCGCACTGTCGTACCACCGCACCGCCGTACGCGCCCACCCTCGCGTACGTCCGCACCGCCGTACCACACGGACGGGCCCGTGGCGCCGGGCCCGCCCGCCCCTCGGCCTGTGCCGAAGCCCATCGGACGACGCCCGCAACTCCGGTCCTCCGAAGCGGTGTTCGGCACCGGCCGCCGGTACGAAGCCCCCGGTACGCCATGCACCTCCCCCGCCGTGCACACCACCACACCCGCACGCGGGGATTCCCCCACCCGTCCACCGGACGGAGAGAGGCACCCTCATGCGCATCAGCCGCACCCTCGCCACCGCAGCACTCGCCTCGCTCGCCCTCACCGGCGCGGCCGTCGCCCCCGCCCAGGCCGCCGGCGCGGTCCTGACCACCGGCAGCCCGAGCGGCCCGGCCGTCGCCGTCGGCGACGTACTGACCGCCAACCTGGTCTCCGGCACCTACGCGACCTTCTACAACAGCGCCACCGGGACGACCGGCGTCAAGTGTGCCGCCTCCTCCTTCTCGGCGACCGTCACCTCCAACCCGGCCGCGCCGGGCAGCGCCGTCGAGCGGCTCGACACCCAGACCTTCGGGTCCTGCACCTCCAACGTCGTCGGCGTCACCGGCGTCAAGAGCATCAGCGTCACCAGCCTGCCGTTCACCAACACGGTCAGCGACGCGCCCGGCAACCCGGTCAAGCTCACCCCCGGCGCGGCCGGCGTGATGGGCACCACGGTGGTGCTCAACACCATCCTGGGCAGCATCAACTGCAACTACCAGAACAGCACCGGGATCAACGGCACCACCTCGAACACCGGCAACACCATCGGCTTCTCCGGCCAGCCGTTCACGCTGGTCTCCGGCCCGAGCCTGTGCTTCTCGACCGGCTTCTTCAGCGCGACCTACGGCCAGGTCATCGACATCACCGCCCCCGGCCAGCCGGTCCTCTTCGTCAACTGACACCAGGGCCCACCCGGCCCGTCGTGACGACGGCGGCGTACGGCACCCTCACCGGAGCCGTACGCCGCCGCACCGCCTTGCCCCGGCACCGCACCGAAGCCACCGCGCCATCCCACGCCCACGGACCCGAGACAACGAACGCCGAACCCACGACCCCGAGCCAACGGACGCCGAGCCGACGAACCCGAGACAGCGAAGTGACCGGCCGGTAGGGTGGCGCCGCACGGAGACGGCGAACCGGAACGGGGCAGACGGATGAGCGACAACGGCACGGGCTTCTTCACCTCGGTGGCGGACGCCGCCGAACAGCTGGCCGCCACCGGCTACCTGGCCTCCACCTCCGTGGCCACCACCGTGTTCCTCGCCGACCGGCTCGGCAAGCCGCTGCTGGTCGAGGGCCCGGCCGGGGTCGGCAAGACCGAACTCGCCAAGGCCGTCGCCGAGATCGGCCGCGCCCGGCTGGTCCGGCTCCAGTGCTACGAGGGCATCGACGAGGCCCGCGCGCTCTACGAGTGGAACCACGCCAAGCAGCTGCTGCGGATCACCGCCGGCCGCGACGAGGGCTGGCAGGACGCCCGCACCGACATCTTCGGCGAGGAGTTCCTGCTCACCCGCCCGCTGCTCACCGCGATCCGCGGCGAGGAGCCGACCGTGCTGCTGATCGACGAGATGGACAAGGCCGACGTCGAGGTGGAGGCGCTGCTGCTGGAGGTGCTCAGCGACTTCCAGGTCACCGTCCCCGAGCTCGGCACCATCACCGCGAGCCGCCGCCCCTTCGTCCTGCTCACCTCGAACGCCACCCGCGAGCTCTCCGAGGCGCTGCGCCGCCGCTGCCTCTTCCTCCACCTCGACTACCCCGAGGCCGAGTTGGAGCGCCAGATCGTCCGGCTCAAGGTGCCCGGGCTGGACGAGACGCTGGCCGAGTCGCTGGTCCGGGTGGTCGGCGCGCTGCGCGCGATGGAGCTGCGCAAGGCGCCGTCCGTCGCCGAGACCATCGACTGGGCCCGCACCCTGCTGGCCCTCGGCGCCGACACCCTGGACGACGCCGTCGTACGGGACACCCTCGGGGTGATCCTCAAGCACCAGGACGACGTCCGCACGGCCGCCCAGAAGCTCACCCTCGCGTGACGACGCCGCCCCCGGAAGCCGACACCGCCGCCCGCCTCACCGGCCTGGTCCGCGCCCTGCGCGGCCACGGCCTGCCGATCGGCCCGGCCGAGACGGTGGACGCCGCCGCCGTCCTGGACGTCCTCGGCTTCACCGACCGCGAGCCGATGCGGGCCGGCCTGGCCGCCGCCCTGCTGCGCTCGCAGAGCCAGCGGGCGGTCTTCGACGCCACCTTCGACCTGTTCTTCCCGCTCGGCGTCGGCACCCCGGAGGCCGTACGGGCCGACCCGCCGCCGATCCCGGACGACCCGGAGCCGCCGCGCTTCGGCCGCCCCGATCCGCTGCGCGATCAGCTGCGCGACCGGCTCGCCGCCGCGCTGGCCGCCGACGACCGCGCCGCCCAGGCCCGGCTGGCCGCCGAGGTGCTGGAGGCCTTCGGCCGGTACGGCGTCGGCGGCTCGCCCGGCTCCGACGGCTGGTCCGCCCAGCAGGCGCTCGGCCGGCTCGCCCCCGACACCCTGCTCGCCCGCGTCCTCGCCGCCCTGCGCGAGGGGCAGAACACCCGGGACCTCTCCGACCGGGTGCTCGCCGACGAGATCCGCCGCCGCATCCGGGACTTCCGCGCCATGGCCGCCGGCGAGGCCCGCCGCCGGGTCGCCGAGCTGCGCGGCCCCGAGCGGATCGCCGAACGCGCCGTCGCCCCGACCACCGACCTGGTCGACTTCCTCTACGCCGGCCGCACCCAGCTCGCGGAACTGCGCCGCACCGTCCACCCCCTGGCCCGCAAGCTGGCCACCCGGCTGGCCGCCCGGCGCCGCCGCGCCGCCCGCGGCGAGATCGACCTGCGCCGCACCCTGCGCCGTTCGCTGACCACCGGCGGGGTGCCGCTGCGCCCCGCCTACCGGCTGCGCCGCCCGGCCCGGCCGGAGCTGGTGCTGCTGTGCGACGTCTCCGGTTCGGTGGCCGGCTTCGCCGACTTCACCATGCTGCTGGTGCAGGCGATGAGCGAACAGTTCAGCAAGGTCCGGGTGTTCGCCTTCGTCAACCGCACCGCCGAGGTCACCGGACTGCTGCGCGGCGGCGACGACCCGGCGCGGCTGGCCGCCCGGATCCTCGCCGAGGCCAAGGTGACGGGCTACCACGGCAACAGCGACTACGGCGCCGCGTTCGGGGAGTTCGCCGAGCGGCACCTGGACGCCGTCGGCCCGCGCACCTGCGTGCTGGTCCTCGGCGACGCCAGGAACAACCAGCGCGACCCCAACCTGGACGCGCTGCGCCGGATCGCCGGCCGGGCGCGCCGGGTGTTCTGGCTCAACCCGGAGCAGCCCTCGCTCTGGCCGACCGGCGACTCCGCCGCGCTCGCCTACGCGGGCGTGGTGGAGATGCACTCCTGCCGCAACGCCCGCCGCCTCGGCGAACTGATCGCCCGCCTGCTGCCGGTCTGACGCCGTTCGCGGCTGTCCGCAGTCGTCGGCCGCGGCCGACGACTGCGGACGGCGCCCGGCCCGACTACTTGTCCAGGTGCGCCAGGAAGTCCAGCAGCGCCTCGGTGACCTCGGCCGGGCGCTCCTGCTGCGTCCAGTGCCCGGTGTCCGGCAGCCGGACGTGGCCGTGCAGCCTGGGCAGCCGGCCCAACAGGTGGTCCAGCACCGGGCGCGGGACCAGCGCGTTGACCAGGTCCTGCTCGCCCACCACGAACAGCGCGGGCACCTCGACCGTCACCCCGCTGAAGGCGGCCAGGAGTTCGGCGCTGCGGTCGAGGTTGCGGTACCAGTTGAGGCCGCCGGTGAAGGCGCGCTCACCGTGGGCGGCGTAGTCGGCCGTGAAGACGTCCAGGTCCTCGTCGGTGAGCCAGCCGGGCAGCCGCTCCGGCTCCGGGACGGTGTCCAGCAGCTTCCCGCCCTCGGGGACGATCCACGGCCGCGGCACGCCGTCCGGCTGCTTGCCGCAGAGGATGCGCCGCAGGCTGGACTTGACGTCCGCGGCCAGCTCGGCGTCGGCCTTGCCGGGCTCCTGGAAGTAGACCTGGTAGAAGCCCTCCCCGAAGGCCGCCCGGGCGGCCTCGAGCGGCCGCGGCCCGCCCACCGGCAGCGGCGGCACGCTCAGTCCGGCCACCCCGCGCACCAGGTCGGGCCGCAGCGCCGCGGTGGTCCAGGCCACCGGCGCGCCCCAGTCGTGGCCGACCACGACGGCGCGCTCCTCGCCCAGTGCGCCGATCAGCGCGGTCACGTCGCCGACCAGGTGCAGCAGGGTGTAGGCGTCCACCTGCTCGGGCTGGGAGCTGCGGGCGTAGCCGCGCTGGTCCGGCGCGACGACCCGGTACCCGGCCTCGGCGAGCGGCGCGAACTGGTGCCGCCAGGAGTACCAGCTCTCCGGGAAGCCGTGCAGCAGCAGGACCAGCGGCCCCTCGCCCTGCTCCGCGTAGTGCAGCTGTACGCCGTTGACCTCGACCTCGCCGTGCTTGATCGCGTCGTTCAACTCCCGCTCCCTGGTCGGTCGGTCGGGCCGCAACGGCCCCTGCCCGGCCCAACGACCGGCGGCACCCGAAGGTTTCCGCGGAACCCGGCCCACCGGAACCGGCCGAGGCCGCCCCGGAACTCCGGGACGGCCTCGGTCTCAATTGAATTGACGTTTCGTCAGTTCACGGTGTAGCTGTACGGGATCGCCGCGAGCACCGAACCGGTGGTGTTCAGGACGTTGTTGGCGGTGGCCACGCCGGTCGGGCCGGACACCAGGTACAGCACGCCCTTGACGGTGCTGCCCTTCGGGCCGGTCGGGGTCAGCGTCACCTGGAGCGAACCGGTGGCGCCGGGGGCGACGGTCACCGGGGTGGCGGCCGCGGCCGAGGCGTTCACCGAGGCGGCGTACAGGTCACCGGTGCTGGAGGTCAGCGCCGGGTCGAAGGCCTGGGTGTGCGCGGTGGCCGTGATGGTGGAGGTGCCGGCCGGCGCGGAGCCGCTGCCGAACGGGCCGATCTGCTGGACGAAGGTGCCCCAGGTGCCGGGGACGACCGGCTGCTCGGGGGTGCCGTTGTCGGTCACCACCGAGACGGTCGAGCCGTCCTGGGCCTTCTTCAGGTCGCCGAACAGGTCCGGCGAGCCGGTGGTGGCGCTCAGCTCGATCTGCGCCGGCGTCGAGGACGCCGCCACGGCCTTGAGCCGGTCGGTGCCCGGGGGCACCAGGAAGGACGGCACGGCGGAGCTGAGGCTCAGCGGCAGGCTGACGGTCGCCGAGGAGCCCTGGGGCACCAGCGGCACGTCCACCCGGCGGTCCAGTCGGCCGTCGGCCGCGATCCGCTGGGTCGCGACGGTGTTGTTGGTGTAGTTCACCTGGACGGTGACCGGCTTGCCGGCCGCCAGCCCGGTGCGCGGGTCGTTCGGCAGACCGGCCGCGGTGGCCTGGTTCTGGTTGAACGCGACGGTGCCGGTGAAGTCCTGGGCGAGTTCCTGGCCGCTGACCGGGCCGAGCACGTTCAGGACGAACCGCCAGCGGCCGGCGGCCGGGTTGACGGCGGTGGCCGAGACGCCGTTGCCGGTGCCGGCCAGGTTGCCCTGGGCGTCGAACTGCCCGTTGCCCTCGATGTCGACCGGGGTGCCGTTCGGGCTGATCAGCGCGCCCTGCATGAGCAGCTTCGGGTCCTTGGCGACGGTCAGGCCGACCCGCAGGTCCCGCTGGCCCTTCGGGACGTCGAAGGCGTACGAGAAGCTCTGCGTCGGCGAGGCGCTGCGGCCGTTGCCACCGGTGATGGTGCCGGTGAACGTGCCCTTGCCCTGGTTGACCGGCACCAGGCTGCGCAGCACGACCGGGACGCTGGTGGTGTTCCCGTTGGAGCCGGAGACCAGGACGGCCTCGCTGGAGTCGCCGCTGGTGGCCGGGGTGGTGAGCTGGACCTTGAGGGTCTTGGTCTGGCCCGGCTTCAGGTCGGTGGTGTTCGGGCTCACGGCGCCGGCCGGCACCGCGCGCTGGGTGGCGGTGCCGAGTTGGACGGCGCCGCTGTAGCCGGCCTTGCCGGCCGGGGTGTAGAGGATCGCGGTCCACTCGCCGGCCACCGGGTGCGGGACGTCCACCAGGCCGTAGTTCGCCGGGGTGGCGCCGCCCTGCGGACGGGTGTTGGTCTCGAAGCGGCCCGAGGGGTCGAGCAGCGTCATGCGGACCACCGGGCCGTTGGTGACCGGGTTGGGGGCGCCCTGCCAGGCGATCGAGGCCGCAAGGCGGTCGGCGCCGGCCGGGACTGTGAACTTGACCTGCTTCTGCACCCAGTCCGCGCCGTTGGTCGCGTACTTGAAGGTGTCCTTCGAGGACGGGTCCAGCTGGACGGTCTGCCGGCTGCCCGACTGCGGGACGAAGCTGCGGGTCGCGGCGCTCACCGTCTGGGTGCTGTCACCGGTGTTGGTGACGGTCACGTCGGCGGTGTGGGTCGAGCCGGGGGTGCCGGCGATGTCGATCTGGCCGGTGTCGACCACGACGGTCCTGGCGCCGTCGGTGCCGTCCCCGTCGTCGTAGCCGCGGGCGGCCTCGACGGCGGCGCGGACGTTCAGCAGGCCGGCGCCCTCCTCCTCGGCCGGCACGCCGAGGTCGGTGGCGGTGCCGGTGAGGAACTTCTTCACCAGTGCCGGGGACGGCGAGTCGCCGCCGTGGGTGTCGCGGTAGGCCTGGATGACCAGGGCCGCGGCGCCGGTGACGAACGGGGCCGACTGGCTGGTGCCGCCGAACGGCTGGATCGGCGAGGGCTGGCCGTTGTAGCCGGTGCAGTCGGTGTACTTGGCGGTGTCGGGCGTGCACAGCGCCCAGTCCGACTCGCCGGGCGCGACCAGGTCGACGGTCCGGCCGGCCTGGGTGAAGCCGCCCGAGGAGAGCGCGGAGATGCGGTTGTCGCTCCAGGTCCCGTTGGAGAACTTGGAGGCCGCGTAACCGGTCTGCTGGTAGTTCTGGTTGTCGGTGGAGGCGCCGACCGCGATCACGTACGGGTCGGTGGCCGGGGTGCCGACGGTCCCGCTGAGCCCGGCGTCACCGCTGGAGACGGCGACGGTGACACCGGCCTTGACGGCCTGCTCGTTGAAGAGCGAGATGGTGTCGTGCGCGCCGCTGTCCGGGGTGACGTTGCCGCCGAAGGACTCGTTCAGCACGTCGACGTGGGCGACCCGCACCGCGTAGTCGATCGACTGCAGGATCGAGGAGTTGGACATCATCTCGCCGCCGGCCTTCAGCGCGACCAGGTCGGCGTCCGGGGCGAGGCCGCGGATGCGGATGTTGCAGCCGGCCGGCAGCGGGTGCGAGGAGTTGACGAACTTGGAGACGTCGTAGACCTGGCGGCCCTGGGCGATGACCGCCGAGGCGTCGCCGAAGGCCTCGGCCGCGCCGGTCGGCGCGTCCCAGCCGTCGCCCGCGAAGTCCTGGTAGTCGACCACGGCGTGCGAGCCGTCGGCCCGGATGAAGTCCGGGTTGTTCGGGTCGAGGCCGTCCGCGATGTAGGCGACCTTGACGCCCTTGCCGGTGGCCAGGTCCTCCACGCCGGGCTTGCCGTTGCCGGTGACGGCCCGGGTGGAGTACAGGCCCTCGGGCTCCAGCAGCGGCTTGCCCGGGTCGGAGGGGCAGACCGTGTTGGTCGCGTTCTCCTCGGCGCCCTGACCGTTGCTGCCCGTAACGGCCTGCGCGGCGGCGTCGGCCTTGGGGGCCTTGGCGCCGGCACCGGCGGCGGCGTCCTTGGCCGCCTTCGCCTTGGTGGCGGCCGGTGGGGCGACCTGGACCTGGGTGTCCGCCACCACGGAGGAGACGGCCGGGTCCGCCTGGAGCTGGGCGCGCAGAGCGGGGCTGACCGTGGCCGAGAAAGCGTTGCCGACCACGAAGCTCTTGATGTCGGTGCCGCCGCCCGCCCTGACCTTGTTCAGCAGCGGCGCCTGCGCGGAGGCGGTCTTCTGCTGCCGGGCGCCCAGGTGGCCGTGGTCGGCCGGGGCGTCCGCGACCTGGTCCTTCAGGATCACGATCACCGGCACCGGTGCCCCGTCCGCGGACGCCGCCCGGGTGTTCTGCGGGTCGGGGGCCGGGGCCGCGCTCGCGATGGTCCCGAGGCTCAGGACCATGGACGCGGCGGTGACCGTGACGGCGGCTGCTAGCTGGGTTTTGCGCCAGCCGATCATATAAATCCTCTCGTCAGATGGATAGTCGAATGGATAGCTGACGCATTCCAACGCACCCGAGAGGATCACGACAAGGGGGTAAATCCCCATCAGAAAGTAAAGTTGACCATCAATCAGTAAAATTCGGGGAGGAAATCGGGCCGAATCCGCATCTTTCAGCCGATCGGCCCCGAGCGGATCCGGCCCCGTTCTCCCTGGTCAGTACCCGGCCGCCCGCTCCTGAGCGTCCGCCAGGTCCTCGGCGGTCGGCGCGTCGTCCTGGGTCAGTCGGTGGCGCCAGTAGCCGGTGAAGTCGATGTTCTCCTTCGACACCCCCTCCCGCTCGACCAGGTGCCGTCGGATCGTCCGGACCGCCCCCGCCTCCCCGGCCAGCCAGACGAAGGGTTCGCCGGCCGGCAGCACACCGCCCAGGAACGCCTCGGCCAGCGCGGCGCCCGGAGCCGCCCCGTCGCGGTACAGCCACACCACCTCCAGCTCGGCCCGGCTCGCCAGCTCCTGACGCTCCGCCCGGTCGGCGACCTCGATCCACGCGTACGCCCGCACCCCCTCGGGCAGCGCCCCGACCAGCGTCGCGAGCGCCGGCAGCGCGGTCTCGTCCCCGGCCAGCAGCACCCAGTCGGCGGCCGCCGCGACCTCGGCGAACGGCACCGGCGGGGCGTACAGCGCGGAGGGGCCGACCATCCCGAGCCGGTCCCCCGGCGCGGCGCGCAGGGCCCAGGCGGCGGCCGGGCCGGTGTCGCCGTGCAGCACGAAGTCGATCTCGACCAGCCGGGTGCCGGGGCGGCGGCCGCGCAGGGTGAAGCTGCGCAGCAGCGGGCGCTGCTCCTCGGGGATCGCCAGGTAGGCCCGGTACCAGTCCGTCGGGTCGTCCTGCCGGACGGGCAGCAGCGGCTCGCGCTGCCCGGGGCGCGGGAAGCAGAGCTTGAGCTGCTGGTCGGGGGCGGTGCCGACGGCGTCGGGCAGTTCCTCGGCGGCGAAGGTGATCCGGGCGGTGCGGGGCGTGATCCGGCGGACCTCGACGACCTCGACGAAGGTGACGGGCAATGTCATCGCGAAACCCCTTCGGTTGGTAACCTTACGGCATAAAGAGTTGACGTCGCGACGATACTTTACGCCATAAGGAGATGCCGGATGACCGTCTATGCCGGGCAGGGCGACGCCCACCGCTCGCTCGCCCTGCTCTGGGGCGCACCCGAGGAACCGCGCGCCGGGCGCAGCGGCCCCAAGCCGGGCCTGAGCGTGGACGCGATCGTGTCCGCCGGAATCGCGGTCGCCGACGCCGAGGGCATGGCCGCGCTCTCGATGCGCGCCGTGGGCGAACGGCTCGGCCGGACCGCGATGGCGCTCTACACCTACGTGCCCGGCAAGGCCGAACTCCTGGACCTGATGCACGACCGGGCGCTCGCCGAAATCCCCACCGGGCGGCGGGCGTCGGACAGTTGGCGGGATGCCGTCACCGCCTGGGCCGAGGACTTGTACGCCTGCTACCTGCGCCACCCCTGGGTGCTCCAGGTCTCGCAGGCCCGCCCGGTCCTCGGCCCGGCCGAACTGGCGGCGATGGAAGCGCTGTTGGGCGCGCTGCGACCGGCCGGGCTGTCGCCGCTGCGGCTGCGCGGGGCGGTCGCCGCGCTCTGGCAGTTCGTCCGCGGCCTGGCCGCCGCCACCGCCGACGCGCGCGGCGCGGCGGCCGCGACCGGGGTCGCCGACGAGGAGTGGTGGGCCGACCGTTCCGCCAGACTCGCCGAGCTGGCACCGGACTTCGCGGAACGCTTCCCGCTGCTCGTGGCCCTGCAGAGCACGGGCGGCGGCGCCCCGCAGGACAGCCACCGGGAGGCCTTCCGCAGCGGGCTCGCCGTGCTCCTCGACGGCATCGCGGTGCGACAGTCATCGGCGGAGGAACCGGCAGTGGGGGAACCGTCAGCGCGGCAGCCGTCGGCGGAGGCCCCTTCGGAGACCCCCTAACCCCGCCGGGCGGCGGGGATCGCCAGCAGGACGCCGAGCGCCACCAGGACGGCGTACCCGGCGGTCTCGTGGCCCTCCGGTACCAGGAACCGGACGAAACCGAACAGCCGGAAGCCGGCGACCCAGCCGGACACCAGGCCGGAGGCGCCGCCGACGATCAACACGAAACCGAGGTAGCCGAGCAGGGTCTTCATGCCCCCGAGCCTAGGAAGCCGCCCACGGCCGGACATCCGACTTTCGGTGCGGTCCTGCGCCACCAAAGTCGTCCCCGCCCCGAGTGGCTCCGGACGGAGCAGCAGGCCCGGCGCCCCGGCGGCGGCCCGGGTTACGTTCGCCGTGTGCTCCCCACCCACGCGGCGCAGAAGAAACGTTCCGTCACCAGGGTCGCGGTCGGCGCCACCGCCTCCGCCCTGGTGCTCACGGCCGTCGCCCCGTCCGCCCTCGCCCGGGACGCCGTCCCCGCCGTGGGCGGGGAGCGGCTCGGCCGCCCGGCCGTCCAGGTCGCGCTGCTGGCCGGGGCACCCGCGCTGCCGTCCCAGCTGACCGGCCGCTCCTGGCTGGTCGCCGACGCGTCCACCGGCGAGGTGCTCGCCGCCCGCGACGCCCACCTGCCGCTGCCTCCGGCCAGCACCCTCAAGATGCTGTTCGCGGACACCGTGCTGCCCAAGTTCGACCGGGCGCTGGAGCACCAGGTCACCCCGGCCGAGCTCGCCAGCCTCGGCGTCGGCAGCAGCCTGGTCGGGGTCAAGGAGAACCTGCCGTACCGGGTCGAGGACCTCTGGCGGGGCGTGTTCCTCAGCTCCGGCAACGACGCCGTCCACGTGCTCGCCCACATGAACGGCGGCATCGAGCAGACCGTCGCCGAGATGCAGGAGCGCGCCCGGACGCTCCAGGCCGGCGACACCAAGGTGCTCTCCCCCGACGGCTACGACATGGACGGCCAGGTCTCCTCCGCCTACGACCTCACGCTCTTCGCCCGGGCCGGGCTGCGCAACGCCGACTTCCGGTCCTACTGCTCCACCCGCACCGCACGCTTCCCCGGCGGGCTGGACAAGGTCACCGGCCAGCGCATCAGCTTCGACATCGCCAACACCGACCGGCTGCTCGGCAAGTACCCCGGCCTGATCGGCGTCAAGAACGGCTACACCACCAAGGCGGGCGCCACCTTCACCGGCGCCGCCACACGCGACGGCCGCACCCTGCTGGTGACGGTGATGCACCCCAACGCACAGGGCAGGGTGTACGACGAGGCCGCCAGCCTGCTCGACTGGGGCTTCGCGGCCGCCGGGAAGGTCCAACCGGTCGGCAAGCTGGTCGACGACACCGCCGCGCCCTCCCCCAGTGCCACGGCCCAGGTCGGGTCCGAGGCCGACGAGCAGCTGCCGCCCGGGTCCCGCCCGCCGGCGGCCGACGGATCCGGCCCCGGCCTCGCCCCCGCCGTCTGGACCGCCGCCATCCTGGGCACCGCCCTCGCCGCCTGGGCCATCTCCTGGGTCGCCGCCCGCCGCCGCACAGCGCCGGGCGAACCCGCGGCCGCCCCGGGGTCCGGCGGCGGCGGCACGACCACCCGCGGCGGCGCCACCGGCGTCCGCGGGCACGACCGGCGCGGCCTCACCCGCCGGGCCCGCGCCCTGGTCCGCTCCGCCCGTACCGCCCGTGGCCGCGGACCCCGGTGACCGAGGCCGACTTCCCGGCCGGGCGGGCCGCACCGGTGGCCGTCGTTCGCCGGACGTCCCCGCCGGGTGTCCCGCGCCGCCCGGCCCCAGGGCGGGTCCGACGATTCGCGCCAGGCGCGCATTGTCGGACACGCCCTAGACTTCCGGCCATGACCACGCCCGACTCCTCCCCCGCGGCCCGGCTCGACCGGATCGTCCGGCTCTCCGCCGGGAGCTACCTGCTCGTCACCACCTACAAGAAGGACGGCACCGCCGTACCGACCCCGGTGTGGGTGGTGCGTGACGGGGAGGCGCTGGGCGTCTGGACGGTCGCGGACTCCTGGAAGGTCAAGCGGATCCGCAACCGCGCCGACGTGCTGGTCGGCCCGTGCGACGTCAAGGGCCGCCCGACCGGCGAGCAGTACCCCGCCACCGCCGAGATCCTCGGCCCCGAGCGCACCTCCGCCTACCGCACCCTGTTGCGTCAGAAGTACGGCCTGCTCGGCGTGCTCACCCTGCTCGGCAGCCGGCTGCGGCGCGGCGAGCGCGGCACCGTCGGCATCCGGATCACGCTCACGGACTGAGCCCGCCCGGGGACCGGCTCGGGCGGACGGGCGAGCGGGCGGGGGCCGGGTTCGCTAGTCTCCGGGGATGGCCTCCTCTCCCCGCCCCGTTCGGCTCACCACCCGGCTCGTCGACGGACTCGTCTGCGCCTACGCACCCGCCCCCGACGCCGTGGGCGTGCTGTCGCCCGCCGTGGCCTGCCGGCCGGCCGCCGGGGACGAGGTCGTCGGCCACACCGTCGCCGCCGACCTCCGGCACGCCTACTACACGACGCTCGACGCCGCCGTCTGCGTGGCGACGGCGGACGGCGCCGAGGTCTGGCGGTCGCGGTTCGAGCCGCAGGCGCACCCCGTCCACGGCCACCGGCCCGCCTGCGAGCTGTCCCCGGACGGACGGGTGCTCTGGGTCTACCGGCCCGACGTACCGGCGGGCCGCGACCGGCCGGACCAGTGGGTCGCCGTGGACGCCTCGACGGGGGAGGTCCTCGCCCGGACTGACCTGGAGACGGCCGGGCACGGCGGCATCCAGCTGCCGCACCCGGCGAGCGGCCGGATCTTCCTCAACGTGGGCGAGGGGCAGGACGGCACGGTCGTCCACCACGCGTCGCTGGCCGACGGTCGGATCGACCTCGTCAGCTACCCCTGGGTCGACCGGTGCCTCATCGACCTCTCGCCCGACGGCCACCGGTTCCTGACCGTCGACCACGCGCAGAACGACCTCGCCGTGCACGCCTTCCCCGGGGGCGAGGTGGCGTTCACCCTGACGGCCGAGGACTTCGGGCACGACCCGGAAGCCGTCTGCCTGGAGTGGAGCGGCGGCTACCTGACCACGGACACCCTCGTCGCCACCCTCGTCGGCGAGACCGAGGACGAGCAGGACTGGTTCCGGCACTACCTCGTCGACGCCCGGTCCGGCCGGATCCGGGGCGAGTTCGACGCCCGCACGGCGGAGCCGTACGACCTCCTGCCGCTCGGTGACGGCTCCTGGCTCACCACCGACTCCTCGGGCCACCCGGTCCGCTGGACCGCCACGCCCTGAGGAGTCCCGCGGGCCGGGGTGGCAGGCTGACGGCCATGGACGAGAACGAGGCCGCGCCGCTCCCCCTGCTGGTCGTCGACGGCGCGAACGTGGTCGGATCGGTACCGGACGGCTGGTGGCGGGACCGGCGGGGCGCCGCGGAGCGGCTGCGGGACGCGCTGGTCGCCGTCGCCGGGCGGGGTGTGCCGGAGCTGCCGGGACCGCTGGAGGTGGTTCTGGTGGTGGAGGGCGCGGCCCGGGGCGTCGCCGGGGTGCCGGGGGTGCGGGTGGTGGAGGCGAGCGGGAGCGGGGACGACCGGATCGTGGAGCTGGTCCGCGCGGCTCGTACCGAACACCCTGAGCGGGCCTGCCTGGTGGCCACCGCCGACCGCGAACTGCGCGCCCGGGTCGGCGCGTTGGGCGCCGACGTCACTGGGCCGCGCAGCGTGCGGCCGTAGGACCTCAGTCGGCCTGGACGGCGTGCATGCCCCAGTGGATGGACGGGTCCGAGGTGTGAGCGGTGAACAGCAGGTCCCGGCCCGGGCGGGCGGGGACCTCCACCGAGCCGATGCCGGTGGAGTCCGTCGGGCACTGGACCGTGAAGTCGGCCGGCGCCTCGCCGCCGATGTGCACGTCCACCGAGCCTCCGCCACGACAGCCGAGCGTGAACGTGAACGGCAACGACGGGTTCACCGAGGCCGTCACGGCGCCGCCGTCGCCGATCCAGTCCGGTATCCAGAGCAGCGCCTCCGGCCCCGGGTCCGGCAGGATCTCGCCCGTCCCCGGCTGGCCCAGAGCCCTGACGGGAGCCGCGCCCCCGCCCGTGGCCGGCTCCGCCACCGCCGTCCCGGCGACGGCGAGAACCGCCCCCACCGCCCCCGCCACCGCCACGAAGCCGTGCTTCTTCATGCGCTTCACCGCTGATTCCCCCTTCGGTGCCCCTCGGTCGTACGCCTGGTGTTCGACGTACGGAGCAAACCTACGACACCCCACCGACAGAACACGCCTGCCCGGAGGACACCTGCCGGGGCGCCACCCCGCGAGCGGTTGCGCACCGCCGACTTCGGACCGTACGGGAACCGATCGCGGTGCCCGTCCGACTGCTGGGGCGTGAGTGCGAAGTCGCCGGGTGTCCGGCCGTTGAGTGTGCTGGCGGGGTTCGTCCTGCTGCTGGTGGTGGTGTTCGTGGTGGCCTACGGGGTGGGACGGCAGGTCGGGCCGGTGGCGCCCGGGTTGCGGCCGAGCAGCGGGGGCGGCGCGTCGCCCGGGATGGGCGGGCACGACATGGGCGGGATGCGATGAGCGCCGTCGCCGAGCCCGTGGTCGCCACCGATCTGGCGGTCGGCGGGATGACCTGCGCCGCCTGCGTGGGCCGGGTCGAGAAGCGGCTGGCCCGGATCGAGGGCGTGACGGCCGGGGTGAACCTGGCGACCGGGCGGGCCCGGGTGCTGCATCCGGCCGGGGTGCCGGTCGCGGAACTGGTCGCGGCCGTCGAGCGGGCGGGCTACACCGCCGAGCCGCTGCCCGCGGGGGCGCCGGTCGGGGTCGCGGCCGAGGAGCCGGACGACCGGTGGCGGCTGCTGGTCACCGCCCTGCTGGCCGTCCCGGTGCTGGTGCTGTCGATGGTGCCGTCGGCGCAGTTCACCGCCTGGCAGTGGGTCTGCTTCGCGCTCGCCGTCCCGGTGGTGACCTGGGGGTCGGCCGGTTTCCACCGCCGGGCCTGGCAGGGGCTGCGGCACGCGGCGGCGACCATGGACACCCTGGTCAGCCTGGGCGTGGTGGCCTCCTTCGGCTGGTCGGCGTACGCGCTGTTCCTCGGCGGGGCCGGCGATCCGGACATGCGGATGCCGTTCTCGCTGACCGCCGACGGCGGCGGCACCGCGCACGTGTACCTGGAGGCGGCGGTCGGCGTGCCGCTGTTCGTGCTGGCCGGGCGGCTGCTGGAGGGCCGGGTGCGCCGGCGCAGCGGGTCCGCGCTGCGGGCGCTGGCCGAGCTGGGCGCCAAGCAGGTGTGCCTGCGGGGGGCGGACGGCGAGGAGCGCCTGGTGCCGATCGAACTGCTGCTGCCCGGGCAGGAGTTCGTGGTGCGGCCGGGCGAGCGGGTGGCCACCGACGGGGTGGTGGTCGAAGGGGGTTCGGCGCTCGACCTGAGTCTGCTGACCGGGGAGAGCGTGCCGGTCGAGGTCGCCCCCGGGGACGTGGTGGCGGGTGCGACGGTGAACGTCGGCGGTGCGCTGGTGGTCCGGGCCACGGCGGTCGGCGCGGACACCCAGCTGGCCCGGATCACCGCCCTGGTGGCGGAGGCCCAGGCCGGCAAGGCGCGGGCGCAGCGGCTGGCGGACGCGGTGGCCGGGGTGTTCGTGCCCTGTGTGCTGGCGGTCGCGGCGAGCGTGCTGGGCTTCTGGCTGGGCGCGGGCGCGGCCCCGCAGGCGGCGGTGACGGCGGCGGTCGCGGTGCTGGTGGTGGCCTGCCCGTGCGCGCTGGGGCTGGCCACGCCGACGGCACTGCTGGCGGCGACGGGGCGGGGCGCGGAGCTGGGCGTGCTGGTGCGCGGCCCGGAGGTGCTGGAGAGCCTGCGCCGGGTGGACACGGTGGTGATGGACAAGACCGGGACGCTGACCACCGGCCGGATGGAACTGGCGGACGTCATCACCACCGGCGGCCTCACCCGGGACGAGGCCCTGCGCCTGGCCGGCGCGGTCGAGCACCGCTCCGAGCACCCGATCGGCCGGGCAGTCACGCAGGCGGCGCGGGAGCGCTGCGGGCCGCTGCCCGCGGTGGAGGGCTTCCGGGCCGCCACCGGGCTCGGGGTGTCCGGGACGGTCGAGGGCCGGGCCGTACGGGTGGTGCGGCCGGACGACACCGTCCTGCCGCCGGACCTGGCCGAGGCGGCCGCGCGGGCCGGGAAGGCCGGCCGTACGGCCGTCGTGGTCGAGCTGGACGGACGGCCGGCGGCCGTGCTGACGGTCGGCGACACGCTGCGCCCGGGCAGCTGGCGGGCGCTCCACCGGCTGCGCGGGCTGGGCCTGGAGACCGTCCTGCTGACCGGGGACGGTCCGGGCGCCGCCCGGGCGGTGGCCGCCGAGCTGGGCATCGAGCGGGTGCACGCCTCGGCCTCCCCCGAGCGCAAGGCCGAGGTGGTGGCCGAACTGCGCGCCGCCGGACGGACGGTGGCGGTGGTCGGCGACGGCGTCAACGACGCGGTGGCCCTCGCCTCGGCGGACCTCGGGGTGGCGCTGGCCTCCGGCAGCGACGCCGCGATCGGCGCGGCCGGGCTGACCCTGGTGCGCGGCGACATCGAGGCGGTGGTGGACGCCGTACGGCTGGCGCGGCAGACCCTGGCGACCATCCGGGCCAACCTGCTCTGGGCCTTCGGCTACAACCTGGTGCTGATCCCGCTGGCGGCCGTCGGACTGCTCAACCCGATGCTGGCGGCGGTCGCCATGTCGCTCAGCTCGCTGCTCGTGGTGGGCAACAGCCTGCGGCTGCGCACCTGGGAGCCGGGGCGGGCCAGGAGCCGAGGGGGACGCCGGTGAGGGTGTCCGAGAGGTTCAGGGTGGCGGGCCCGCCGGTCGGCGCGGCGGCACTGGCGCTGGTCCTGCTCACCGGGTGGACGGTGGTCGGCGGGGCCGGCCGCACCCGCCCGGTGGAGGCCGGGTCGGGCTGGGTTCTGCTGCCGACGGCGGGCGCGTCCGCCGCCACGGCGGCCTTCTTCACGGTCCGCAATCCGGGCGACGTGCCCGACGAACTGACCGGCGCCAGCTGGGAGTTCGGCGGCCGGATCACCCCGAAACGGCATCTGCACCAGGGTGCGGCGGGCCGCTGGGAGCCGGCGTCGGCACTGCCGGTGCCGGGCCGCGGCGAGCTGCGGATGACCCCGGAGGACGCGGACCTGATGATCGCCGACCCGCCGCCGCTGCGGGCCGGCCAGTGGGTGGAGTTCACCCTCACCTTCCGCCACAGCCCGCCGCTGCGGCTCGGCGCCCGGGTGCTGCCCGCGGCCGAGCGACCGCGCTGAGCGACGGCGGCGAGCGACGGCGACGGCGACGGCCCGGGCCGCTCCCACCGGCCCGGGCCACTCCTGTCGACTCCGGTCACTCCCACCGACTCGGGGCAGCGATCAGGAAGGCCGCTCCCCGAGCGTCTCCTCGACCGTCCGGCGCGGGGTGGCCGCGCCGGAGGGGCCGTAGCCGACCCGCAGCACCAGCTGGACGTGGCCCGGCCCGGTGTCCGGGTCGCGCAGCGCCCAGCGGGTGTCCGGCCACTCGATCGCCTGGTGCCAGATGGAGAGCCGGACGCCGTGCGTCGTGGCCAGCAGCCAGACCCGCTCCAGCGCCTGCCCGGTGCGCAGCCAGTCCAGCGGGCCGTCGCCGGGGGTGGTGAGGGTGCACAGCTGGGGCAGCGCCTCGAATCGCCGGGACGGCTGCGCGGGGGCCTGCGGCGGGCGGCCGCCGAACTCGCGCATCGGCACCCGGGCGTCGTGGTCCTGCGGGCCGAGCGCGGCGTGCGGGATGCCGTCCTCGGCGGTGCCGTCGTCGGACCGCAGCCAGGCCCGGGACTCCGCGGCACGGGCCGGGTCGGCGGCGTTGCGGCTCTCGGCCTCGGCGGTGAGCGCCTGCACCCGCCGTACGCCCTCCTCCTCCAGCGCGGCCAGCGTGACGCCCTCCTCGCGGGCGGCGTCGATCAGCTCGCCGATCACCGCCTCGGGCACGTCGCGCTGGGCGAACGGCTCGCGGCTGGAGTGCCGGGCGGCGATGGCGGGGTAGAGGTCCCGGCCGAAGGGCGTGAGCTCGGCGGCCGGGCGGGAGAGGTCCAGCACGGCGAACAGTTCGGGCTCGGCGGCGTCCGGCAGCAGCCGGGTCAGTGGTTCCCGGTCCAGCTGCCCGGCCGCCACCCGCAGGTTGAACAGGGCCGCGCCGACCGCGATGTGCACGGCGGCACCGACCGGGTCGGCCAGCGGTACGGAGCGCGCGGTGTCGGCGTACACGGCGAGCCCGCGCCCGTCCGGGGTCGGCACGAAGCGCCAGGGCTGGCTGTTGTGCAGCGACGGCGCCGCGCCGCCGGCGGCGGCGAGCAGGCGCAGGTCGGCCGCGCTGAGCATCTGGGTGAGAGCCGGGTCGAGCGTCATGGCGATCCACTCCTTCAACCGCGGGGCGTCGGCTTCGCCTCCGGGCACGCGCACCCGCCAGGAGGTCCCGCTGCTTCCGAGCGTGCGCGCCCGGTGGTGCCCGGGGACAGGGCCCTTGGGCCCGTCCTTCGGCCCGCCATCGGGCCCGTCCGGTGGATCCGGGACGGGGGCGGATCCACCGGACGGGCCGCTCCGTCACCCGTGCGGAACGACCGCGACGGGGGCCTCGGCGTGGTGCAGGACGGCGTGCGCGACCCGGCCCAGCCGGGGGCCGATCTCGATCGGGCGGCGGCCACGGCCGACGACGACCAGCGCGGCTCCGGCGGAGGCCTCGACCAGGGCGCGGGCGGCGCCGAGCTGCACGTCCTCGACCACCTCGATCTCCGGGTGCTGCTCGCGCGGGCCGGCCAGGGCGAGCGAGAGCAGCTCGGCCTCCAGCGCCTCCAGCTGGGCGAGCTCGGCCGCCGGGACGGCGCCGCCCGCGTAGCCGAACACCGGCGGCAGGTCCCAGCCGTGCACCGCCCGGACCCGGGCGCCGCGCAGGGCCGCCTCACGGAAGGCGAAGTCGAGCACCTCCGTCTCGGGGGCGTGGGCGTCGACGCCGACCACCACCTCGCCCTCGCCGGCCTCGCCCTCCTCTCGCACCACGACCAGCGGCACGCTGCTGCGGCCGGCCACCGACATGCTGACCGACCCGAGCAGCAGGCCGGTGAAGCCGCCGCGGCCGCGCGAGCCGAGCACCAGCAGCTCGGCCTCCGCGGCGGCGGCCACCAGCCCGTCCACCGGCGCGTCCAGGACGGCGTCGGTCTCCACCGTCAGGTCCGGGTGCAGGCGGCGGACGTCCTCGGCGGCCTCGGCGAGGGTGCGGCGGACGGCCGCGGGCAGGTCGTCCTGCTCGGCGAAGGAGGACACCCCGTCGGTCAGCCACGGCCAGGCGTGCACCAGGCGCAGCGAGGCACCGCGGCGCACCGCCTCGGCGGCGGCCCAGTGGGCGGCCGCGGTGCTCTGCGGCGAGCCGTCGACCCCGGCCAGAACGGTTGACGTCATGAGAGTTCCTCCACACTGTCGACACGCTGTCGACGCTCGGCGGTTCGGTGCGGGCCGCGGTGCGCTCTGACGCCCCGTCCGCTCCTCCCCCACCCTGGCAGCGACGCAGGACCGGCGGCAGAGGCCGCAGGACCCCCTGCGGCGGGACGAAAGGCCCGCCCGACGGAGCCTACGGCCGACCCCGCCGTCCCCACCAATGACACGGCATCCGGTGCCCGGCTCCCACCGCCCCGCTCCCCACGGCGTCCTGCCGCGTCGTCACCACCTCACCGCCGTCCCGCTCCATCCCGCGTCGTCACCACCTCACCGCCGTCCCGTTACGCCCCGTTCTGTCCCGCGCCCACCGGAAGGCTGGCACACGCCACTGACACCTCGGGCCCGCCGGCCGCCCGGATCCCTCCCCGGCCCGGTGTGGGGTCCCCCGTTCGGTCTATCGTGTAATGGACATTCCCGCTGGTCGGACGGCGCCGAGCCGGGCCGGGCGGTGGGAGCGGCCGTCCGCAGGGCGGATGGGGCACGTCCGGACGGTGGACGGGCCGGTCAGGGCGGCACGACGAGGAGGACAGCGGTGGGCGGAGCGGACGGCAGCGCGACGGGTGGCGGCGCGCGGATGCCACGGCTGCGCCTGGACGAGCTGCTGGAGGAGCTCCAGGGGCGGATCGACGCGGCGCGCGGCACCCAGAACCGGGTGCACAGCCTGCTGGAGGCGGTGCTGGCGGTCGGGCGGGAGCTGGACCTGGCACAGGCGCTGCACCGGATCGTGGAGGCGGCGGCCGACCTCGTGGACGCCCGGTACGCGGCGCTCGGGGTGATCGGGCCGGACGGGCACACCCTGTCGCAGTTCCTGACGGTGGGCCTGACCGAGGAGGAGATCGCCGAGATCGGCCCGCCGCCGTCGGGCCGCGGCATCCTGGGCGAGCTGATCCGCGAGCCGAAGCCGCTGCGCTGCCCGGTGCTGTCCGAACACCCGGCCTCGGTCGGCTTCCCCGCGAACCACCCGCCGATGCACACCTTCCTGGGGGTGCCGGTGCGGGTGCACGGCGAGGTGTTCGGCAACCTCTACCTGACCGACAAGCGCGGCGGACTGGACTTCGACGAGGACGACGAGGCGGTGATCGCCACCCTGGCGGTCGCGGCCGGCGTGGCGATCGACAACGCCCGGCTGTACGAGGAGGCGCAGCTGCGCCAGCGCTGGCTGCGGGCGAGCACGGAGATCACCCGCAGCCTGCTGTCGGGGGCGCCGCGGCTGGAGGTGGTCGAGCTGATCGCCCGCCGGGCGCGGGAGATCTCGGGCGCCGAGCTGGCGGACGTCTCGGTGGCGCTGGCCGGCCCGGAGGAGCGGGCCGAGGAGCTGACGGTGGAGGTCGCGCTGGGCGGCACGCCGTCGGCGCGGCTGGGGGTGACGGTGCCGGTGGACGGCACGCTGTCCGGTGCCGCGTACGCCTCCGGCTCGCCGGCCACCAGTGACGAGCTGGCCTGCGACGCCCGGTTCAAGGCCGGCCCGGCGGGCCGCTTCGACGGGCTGGGCGCGGCGGTGGCGGTGCCGCTGGGCACCGGTGCCGGGTACGGGCGGGGCGTGCTGCTGCTGGCCAGGGCGCAGGGGCAGCCGGCCTTCGGGCCGGAGGAGACCGGCCCGCTGCTGGGTTTCGCCGACCAGGCCGCGCTGGCCCTGGAGCTGGCCGAACGGCGGCGTGACGCCGAGCAGTTGAACCTGCTGGAGGACCGGGACCGGATCGCCCGGGACCTGCACGACCTGGCGATCCAGCGGCTGTTCGCGACCGGGATGACGCTGCAGAGCGCGGGCAGGCTGATCGAGAGCCAGGCCGCGGCGGACCGGGTGGCCCGGGCGGTGGCCGACCTGGACGAGACCATCAAGATCATCCGCTCGACCATCTTCGGCCTGCGCGCCCACAGCGAGCCGGACCGCGGCCTGCGCGCCCGCGCCACCCGGGTGGTCACCGAGGCCCAGGGCACGCTCGGGTTCCCGCCCCGGCTGAGCCTGGAGGGCCTGCTGGACACCGACGTGCCGCAGGAGCTGGCCGGGCACGTGGTCGCGGTCCTCGCCGAGGCGCTCAGCAACGCCGCCCGGCACGCCCGGGCGTCCCGGGTCGAGGTGACGCTGCGCGCCCTGGCCGGGCGGGTGGTGCTGACCGTGACGGACGACGGTGTCGGCGTGCCCGAGGGCGGGCGGCGCAGCGGGCTGCGCAACCTCGCCGAGCGCGCCGACCGGGTCGGCGGCTCCTTCACCGTCGACCCCGCCGAGGGCGGCGGCACCCGGCTGGTGTGGGAGGCCCCGCTCGGGTCCTGAGGGCCCCTCCCGACGCGGAGGGCCGCCACCGGGGGTCACCGGTGGCCGGCCGACCACCGGTGACCCCCGCCGACAGGCCCGGGCCGTCAGCCCCGCAGGGCGCGCAGGAAGCCGAGCAGGTGGGCGTTGAACTCCTCCGGCCGCTCCATGTTCGGGTAGTGCCCGGTGTCCTCGACGATCACCGCGCGCCCGTCGACGACGGTGCGGACGACCCGCTCGGCCAGGCCGATGTGGTCCACGGAGTCGATGCCGCCGTTGATCGCCAGCAGCGGGACGGTGATCCCGGTCAGCCGCTTCCAGGTGTCCGTCACCGGCACCAGGTACTGGGGCTCGTCGGGGCTGTGCTTGGCGACGGTGTTCCGGGTCATCTCCTTGAGCCGGCGCACCACTTCGGGATCGACCTCGTCCAGGCGGCGGTGCGGCCCGGAGGCGAGGCGGGTGAACGAGTCGAGCCAGCGCTCGCCGTCGCCCTCGGCCAGCGCGGCGTTCTGCTCGTCGCGGAGTTCGCCGAGCCACGGGTCCTTGAACTCGGACTCGCCGGTGCCGTTGCCGCTGATCACCAGCGCGCGGACCAGCTCCGGGTGTTCGAGGGCCAGGTCGAGGGCGATCGTCCCGCCCATGGAGAGCCCGACCACGACCACGGGACCGAGGCCGAGGTGGCGCAGCAGGTCGGCCAGGTCGTCGGCGGGGCGGAACGGCCGGCTCGCGTTGGCGGAGGCGCCGTGGCCGCGGGTGTCCGGTGCGATCACCCGGTACTCGGGCAGCAGGGCGGGGAGCTGGTCCGCCCAGCTCCGGTGGTCCAGCAGGCCGCCGTGCAGCAGCACCAGCGGTTCGCCCGTACCGGCGTCGAGGTAGGCGAGGCGGCCGTGGCCGCTGTCGAAGGAGCGCAGGTCGTCGGGGGAACCGGTCACGGCGGATTCAGTCATGACGTGATTTTAGGTTCGAGCGCCCCATCGGCCCCCGGCGGGTGCCGGGGCTCCTCGCCGGACGCCGCCCGGCTCCGGCGGAGGAGGAACGGCGCTCCCGCGCCCGGCAGTTCGCCGTGCCGGTCGAGGGCGCCCACCCGTCCGCCCCGGCCCGGACCCTTGCGGCGGACCCCGAACTCCCCTGCCCCGCTGAGGAGTTGCCGGGGCCACGGGAGGGCGCCGGCGGGGGCTCAGGCCAGGCAGCGGCCGATGACCAGTTCCGGGCGGATCCGGATCCGTACGGTGTCGCCCGGGTCGGTGCTCCTGGTGGCCGGGCGGACCTGGGCGCGGCCGAGGACGGTGACGAACCAGCCGGTGCCGTCCCGGCCGTCCACCTCGTCGACCTCGAAGGCGATCACCGCGCCGTCGACGGCCCGGGCCAGTTCGGAGCCGGCCGGCGCCGAGAGCAGCACGCCGCCGGGGCCGAGCCGGAACGGCACCGGCAGGACGGCCGGGAGGGCGTCGACGGTGTAGACCACCCGGCCGACGTCGGCCCTGGCCAGCAGCTCCAGCGAGCGCCTGCGGTCGAGTTCGCGGAGTTCGGGAAGGTCGTACGGGGCGGGCCGGGGAGACGGGACGGGCCGGGGGGACGGGACGTGGTCGCGGTTCATGCGAGCGATGCTCGCCCGGGCCCGGCCCCGGTCGCGAGGGCCGATGGTCCCGGCGAGGGCCCTGCCCCGAGGACCGCCGGCCCCGGGACCGAAGGCCCGTTCGGCCCCGAACGGAACCGGACGGGCCCCGACGGGCCCGGGCAGCCGCGACCGGCCGGGTCAGTACCGGCCGGAGCGCAGCGCGGACGGCTGCGGGGCGGCGGCCTGGCGCAGCTCGGTGGCGATCAGGGCGGCCTGCACCCGCCGCTCGACGCCGAGCTTGGCGAGCAGCCGCGAGACGTGGTTCTTGACGGTCTTCTCGGCGAGGTAGAGCCGCTCGCCGATCTGCCGGTTGGTCAGGCCCTCGCCGATGAGTTCGAGGACCTCCTGCTCGCGCGCGGTCAGGCCGGGTCCCGTGGTCACCGGCTGGGCGGGCTCGGCGTCGCTGCGCAGCCGGTTGAGGAGGCGGGTCGCGGCGCCGGGATCCAGCATCGAGCGCCCCGAGGCGACGGTGCGGACCGCGGCGACCAGGTCGGTCCCGCTGATCTGCTTGAGCACGTACCCGGCGGCGCCCGCCATCACGGCGTCCAGCAGCGCCTCCTCGTCGTCGAAGGAGGTCAGCATCAGGCAGGCGAGGCCGGGCATCCGCGAGCGCAGCTCACGGCAGACCGAGACGCCGTCGCCGTCGCCCAGCCGGACGTCCAGCACGGCCACGTCGGGCCGCAGCGCGGGCACCCGGACGAGCGCCTGCTCGGCCGTCGCCGCCTCCCCGACCACCTCCAGGTCCGGTTCGCCGTCCAGCAGGTCGTGCACCCCGCGGCGGACCACCTCGTGGTCGTCCAGCAGGAACACCCGGACCGGCGCCGAGGCCTCGGCACCCTCCGTCTTGGTCGCCATCACGCGGCTCCACCTTCGTCACCCCCGCACACTCCCAGCGGGGCCCAGGGCATCATCCCGCACGGCCGGCCGTCGGCCCAGGGCCCAAGGGCCCCATTGCGGCCGGGACACAGGGCCCGGCCGGCGGGCGCGTCTCAGCGCCCCTGCCGCCGGACGTTCCCCAGGCCCATCAGCAGGAAGGCCAGCGCGACGCCCGCGCCGCTGACCGCCGCGAGCGCCACCCGGGGCACGACCTCGCCGCCGCCGGACAGCAGGATGGCCACCGCCCCGAGCAGGGCGACGGCCGTACCGACCACCAGCCACCCGGCCAGGGCCAACGCCGGCGGGCGGTTGGAGCGCGGGGCGGGCCCGGCGTCCAGGGCGGCCCAGCGGGCCGCCGTCTCGCGCACCTCCCGGCGGCGGTCCCATAGGGCCCGCAGCCGCAGCGCCGTGCCGCCGACCAGTCCGGCGAGCGCGACCTGCGCGGCGGGCCGCCAGTCCGTGAGGACGAGCAGCAGCCCGCCCGCGAGCGCGAGCCCGGCCCACCACAGCACGCACGCCGCGGCGGCGGTGCGGGTGGAGCGGGGCCGGTCGGCACCGGCCTGGAGGTCGGCGATGGCGGGCAGGTACCAGACACAGCCGCTCGCGGTGAGGGCGGCGGTGCCGATGGCGAGAACGGTGTGGTTCACGACCCGGCCTTCCTGGTCACGAAGGGGTGAGGAGAGGGGAGAGATCAGGAGTGGAGGAGCCGTCCCCGCCCGCCCGGGGGCAGCGACGCGGGCGGGGACGGCGTTCGGGGAGCGGGATCAGCCGCCCGAGGAGGGTGAATCGGTGGGCCCGGTGACCCGGTCCTTGGTGGCGACGGCGGCCGCCGCCCGGTCCGCCCGGCTCAGCGGCCGGTCGTACTTCGCCGGCTCCACGTCACCCAGGTGCTTGGCGGGCTTGCCGCTGTTCTCCAGGATGTCCCGGGCCGCGATGTCCGGGTGGTGGAGGTCGAAGGCCGGGGATTCGGAGCGGATCCGCGGCAGCTTGACGAAGTTGTGCCGCGGCGGCGGGCAGGAGGTGGCCCACTCCAGCGAGCGGCCCCAGCCCCACGGGTCGTCCTCGGTGACCTTCTCGCCGTACTTGGCGGTCTTCCAGACGTTGTAGAGGAACGGCAGGATCGACAGGCCGAGCAGGAACGAGCCGATGGTCGAGACGGTGTTCAGGGTGGTGAAGCCGTCCGAGGCCAGGTAGTCGGCGTAGCGGCGCGGCATGCCCTCCACGCCCAGCCAGTGCTGGACCAGGAAGGTGGCGTTGAAGCCGACGGTCAGCGTCCAGAAGGTGATCCGGCCGAGCCGCTCGTCGAGCTTCTTGCCGGTCATCTTCGGCCACCAGAAGTGGAAGCCCGCGAACATCGCGTAGACCACGGTGCCGAACAGCGTGTAGTGGAAGTGCGCGACCACGAAGTACGAGTCGGAGACGTGGAAGTCGATCGGCGGGGCCGCGAGCAGCACGCCGGTCAGGCCGCCGAACAGGAAGGTGACCAGGAAGCCGACCGTCCAGAGCATCGGGGTCTCGAAGCTCAGCGAGCCCTTCCACATGGTGCCGACCCAGTTGAAGAACTTCACACCGGTCGGGACCGCGATCAGGAAGGTCATGAAGGAGAAGAACGGCAGCAGGACCTGTCCGGTGACGTACATGTGGTGCGCCCACACCGTCACCGACAGGCCCGCGATGGCCACCGTCGCGGCGATCAGGCCGGCGTAGCCGAACATCGGCTTGCGGCTGAACACCGGGATGACCTCGGAGACGATCCCGAAGAACGGCAGCGCCAGGATGTACACCTCGGGATGCCCGAAGAACCAGAACAGGTGCTGCCAGAGCATCGCCCCGCCGTTGGCCGGGTCGAAGACGTGGGAGCCGAACTTGCGGTCGCACTCCAGCGCCAGCAGCGCGGCGGCCAGCACCGGGAAGACCAGCAGCACCAGCACCGAGGTGAGCAGCACGTTCCAGCAGAAGATGGACATCCGGAACATGGTCATTCCGGGAGCGCGCATGCAGATGATGGTGGTGATGAAGTTGACGGCGCCGAAGATGCTGCCGAAGCCTGACAGCGTCACGCCCATGATCCACATGTCGGCGCCGACGCCGGGCGAGTGGATCGCGTCGGACAGCGGCGCGTAGAGGAACCAGCCGAAGTCGGCGGCGCCCTGCGGAGTCGCGAAGCCGGCCGCGGCGATCAGCGAGCCGAACATGAACAGCCAGTACGACAGCATGTTCAGTCGCGGGAAGGCGACGTCCGGGGCGCCGATCTGGAGCGGCATGATCCAGTTGGCGAAGCCGGTGAACAGCGGCATGGCGAACAGCAGCAGCATCACCGAGCCGTGCATGGTGAACGCCTGGTTGAACTGCTCGTTGGAGAGGATCTGCGTTCCGGGCCGTGCGAGTTCGGCGCGCATGACCAGGGCGAGGATGCCGCCGATCAGGAAGAACGCGAACGATGACACCAGGTACATGGTGCCGATCGTCTTGTGGTCGGTGGTGGTCAGCAGCCTGACCAGGGCCGAACCGGGCCTCCTGGCCCTGACCGTCCCCGCGGGGATGGCCGTTGGCGGTGAGGTGGGGTCGCCCTGTGCCTGGGTGGCGCTCAAGGACGCACTCCTTCGGAACGTCGTGCGAATGGGTGGCGATCCATGATCCGAACTCGCCGCCTCCGCACCCCAGGGCCCTTCGGCCTGCCCGCCCGGGGCCGCTGGGCCCGAGTTCCCGGGCGCCGACCGGGACCTCCCGACCGCACGGCCGGGACCTCCTGACCGTCCGTCGGGCGCTGCTACGGCGTCAGCCGGGCGATCTGCCCACGCTCCAGGGCCGCGTACACCGTGCCGTCCGGGGCGACGGCGATGCCGTGCGGCTCGGCGCGCTCGCCCGGGATCGGGTACCCGTCCGGTCGGCCGTCCGGTGTGAGCACCCCGATCCGCCCGGCACCCCACTCGGTGAACCAGAGCCGGCCGTCCGGCCCGGCCGCGATCGCGTGCGGCCTGGCCGAGCGGTCGGCCAGCGGATACTCCGCCACCTCCCCGTCGACGGCGATCCGCCCGACCAGCCCGCCGCCGATCCCGACGTACCAGAGCGCCCCGTCCGCCCCGGCGGCGATCCCGACCGGCGCGGTGCCCCCGGTGGGCAGCCGGTGGACGGTCACCTCGCCGTCCGTGGCGACCCTCGCCACCGCGTCCGCCTGGTGGAGCGTGCACCACAGGGCGCCGTCCGGCCCGGCCGTGACCAGCGAGGGGAAGGCCCCGTCGACCGGCAGCGGGTACTCCGTCACCTCGCCGTCGACGGTGATCCGCCCGACCCGGTTCGCGTTCGACTCGGTGAACCAGAGCGCCCCGTCGGGCCCCGCGGCGATCCCGTACGGCCCGGCGTCCGCCGTCGGCAGCGCGAAGGACGCCGTCGCCCCGCCCGCCTCGATCCGCCCGATCCGGTGGTCCCGCAACCGGCTGAACCACATCGCCCCGTCCGGCCCCGCCGCGATCACCGCCGGCCCGCACCCGGTCGCCCCGAGCCCGAACCGCTCCACCGCCCCGTCGGGAGCCAGCCGTCCGATCTCCCCGCCGTGCACCAGGGTGAACCAGACACCCCCGTCGGCCCCCATCGCCACCCCGTACGGCCCGGCACCCGTCCCGGCAACCTCGATCAGCTCCATGAACGCCCCCCTCAGACACTATTGCGACTCATTTCGCATTAGTGATGATCACACGGCGACTCACGGCCCGGCAAGCGACTTCCCCGTCCGGGCCCGGTCGCCCCGCAGCACGGTGACGACACCCATGCCGGCGGCGCAGACCGGGACGGCGAGCAGGGCGCCGATGATGCCGGCGATGCCGGCGCCGGCCACCACGGCGACCATGATGGTGGCCGGGTGCAGCTCGACCGTGCGGCTCTGGATGACGGGCTGGAGGATGTTGCCCTCGATCAACTGCACCGCGAGCACCACGCCGAGCGCCCACAGGGCCGTGCCGAGGCCGCCGTTGGCGAGGGCCACGAGCACCGCCGCCGTGCCGGACAGGAACGCTCCGACGAAGGGGATGTAGGCACCCATGAAGACCAGCGCGCCGAGCCCCGGCGCGCCCGGCACGCCGAGGGCGACCAGGCCCACGGTGATGAAACTCGCGTCGATCAGGGCGATCAGGGTGGTGCCGCGCATGAACCCGGCCATCGCCTCGAAGGCCCGCTCCGCGCAGGCGATCACGGTGGTGGCACTGCGTTCCGGCAGGTACGAGCGGATGACGTCGCCGGTGCGGTGCCCGTCCCGGAGGAAGAAGAACACCAGGGCGAGCGCCAGCACCCCGCCGGTGATCACCTGGGTGAGCAGGCCGAGCCCGGAGAGCACCCCGTTGGTGAGGGCGGAGATCAGCGAGTTGGTCTCGCCCCTGGCGTTGCTCAGCGCGTGCTCGATCTTCACCCCGAAGGGTCCGAGCCAGCCGGACAGCCGCCGCCCGGCCGCCGGGAGCGAGGCGGCGATCTGCGGGGCGCTGTGCACCAGGGAGTTGACCAGCAGCGCGATCACCCCGCCGACCGCGGCCACCAGTACCGCGCAGGTCAGCCCGGCGGCCAGGCTCCGTCCGACGCCCCGGCGCACCAGCCAGGGCACCACCGGGTAGAGCAGCGAGGCCCCGAGCAGGGCCAGGATGAACGGCACGGTGGCCGCCCGCAGTTCGACCAGCGCGAAGACCACCAGCGAGGCGACGGCGATCAGCAGGATCACCGCCAGCGACCAGGCCGCCGCCCGGCGCAGCGCGGGCGGCAGCATCAGGTACGGCCTGCGGTGGTCCGGCCGCGGCTCCTCGCCGGGCGCACGCTCCACGGACACGGCCACCTCCGCCGGGGGGGTCGTCGACGTTTCCGAACCGCCCCAGCTCAGCAGAGGTTCCGACGGCCCGCGCGGCGGATCCGCCGGGAGCACCCGAACGGGCTACCCGGATTCCCCGAACCGCACGGACCCGCCGCCGCCCGCCCCCGCGAAGGCCGGCACCCGCTCCGCCTCGGCCTCCGCCGCCCGCCGATCGGCCCGGCGCGGCGGCGCGAACGGGAGGACGGAGGGCGGTCGGGGTACGGCTTGGGCCCGGAGGCCACCGAGGTGGTGGACCAGCGCGGCGGGCGCCGGGTCGGTGCGGGCGAGCAGGTGCCGGCGGGCCGGCAGGCCCCGGCCGAGCGCCCGCCGCCCGAGGACCGGTTCGGTCACCGGCGGCCGTCCAGCACCGAGCGCAGCACGCCGATCCGGTTGGAGGTGATGGAGGCGACGCCGGTGTCGCGCAGTCGGCGCATGGTGCGGCGCAGGTCGGCGGTCCACGTGGCCACGGCGAGCCCCTCGTCCGCCGCGGCGGCGGTGAAGTCGGGGGTGACCAGGCCGAACGGCGGGTTGAGGTAGCGCGGGCGCAGGTCGTCCAGCAGGGCGCGCACGGGCATCCGGAGCTGCTTCCAGGTGAGCGCGATCTCGGCGTCGGGGCTGAGTTCGCGCACCGCGAGCATGGCGGTGGTGGGGCCGCAGAAGGCGACGGCCCGTTCGGCGCCGAGGCCGGTGACCACCTCCCAGGTGGCCGCGGCCGGCCGGGCGTCGTCCAGGTCGATCAGCAGCCGGCGGCCCTCGACGGCGGCCACCGCCTTGACCGCCTCGGCGAGGGTGGGGACGGCGAGCGGGCCTTGGCGCAGCTCTTCCAGCTGTTCGGCGGTGACCCGGTCGATCGGCCGCGGGTCGCCCCAGAGCCGGTCCAGGGTGCGGTCGTGCAGCAGCACGGGCACCCGGTCGCGGGTGAGCTGGACGTCCACCTCGACGGCGTCGGCCCCGGCGGCGAACGCGGACTCGACGGAGGGCAGGGTGTTCTCGCGGAAGCGGAACGGGTCGCCGCGGTGGGCGACGGCGAGCGGCTTGGCGGCGGCGTTCATCGGATCCTTCCGGCGAGCCACGGGGTGAGGTCGCGGACGCCGACGTCCTCGCGGTGGCTCGGCTCCCCGGGGACGGTGACGATCAGCGTGGTGGACGGCGGGAAGGTGCGCGCCTTGACGTGCGCCAGGTCGGACCAGACGGCGTTCAGGAAGCCGGGGACGCGGTCGCGGTCGACGTCGAAGGCTATGCCCTCGACGGTGACGGTGACCTCGTCGTGGGTGAACAGCCGGACGGTGACGGCGGGGCTGCCGTCGAACTCCAGCAGCGCCTCGTGCGGGATGGTGCCGCAGGCCCCGTCGAGTTCGTCGCCCGGGCCGTCCGGGCCGACCAGCCCGGCGAAGGTCCGGTCGCGGCCGATGTCGTGCTGGGCGCGGACGGTGCGGCCGTGCCTGGCGGCCACGGCCTCGATCGCGAGCACGGCGCTCTGGGTGGTCGGCAGGTGCTGGGGTGGCATCCGGGGCCTCTCGTTCGGTTCCAGGACTCGTGACGGGGGTCCTGCGGCGAGTCCTGCGGGGACTCGTGCGGGACTCCTGCGGCGACTCGGTGCGACGGCTCCTGCGGGGAGCGTCAGCGCCGTTCGATCATCACATTGGTGGACTTGATGACCGCCGTGGCGGGCGCGCCGGGCACCAGGTTCAGCTCCTCCGCCGACTCCCGGCTGATCAGCGACACCACCCGGAACGGCCCGGCCTGGATCTCCACCTGCGCGGCCACGTCACCGAGCACCACGTCGGTGACGATCCCAGGGAAGCGGTTGCGGGCCGAGGACGGCCGGCCCTCCGTCTCGGCGTTCTCCGGCCGCGCCAGCTCCCGGGCGAAGGCGGCGAGCTCGGCCCCCGGGATGATCCGGTGCCCGTTCTCGTCCCGCGCGGCGGCGACCCGCCCGGCGTCCACCCAGCGCCGCATGGTGTCGGCGCTGACGCCGAGCAGCGCCGCGGCCTCGCCGATGCGGTACGGGTTGGCCGGCGCCTCGGGCTGGCCCATGTGCGTCTCCTGACGGTGGTTCGGGATCGGGAGGCGTGCGCCCCCGCGCCATCCTGCCGTACCGACGGCACGGACGGTCACGCGAGGGCCGTCACGGCTCGCCGAAGAGATCGCGCCGCACCGCGTCGCCGGCGGTGAGCACCGCGCCCGCGAGCACCGCGCCGCCGCCCGCCGTACCGGCCCGCACCTCGGTGCTCAGCGGGGAGAGCAGGGCCAGCCGCCGTTCGACCCGGCCGGCCAGCTCCGGCCCGCCGGCCCGGCCGACCTCGCCGCCGAGCACCACGCAGCCGGGGTCCAGCACCACGCAGACGCTCGCCGCGCCGAGTGCGATCCGCTCGGCCAGCGCGTCCAGGAAGCCCTCGCCTTCCGGGCCGGCCACCAGGGCGGCCCGTACGGCGGCCTCGGCGGCGGAGGCGTCCCCGGCCCGGTCGGCGGGCAGTCCGTGGGCACGGGCCAGCGCGCAGATCGCGGCGCTGCCGACCAGGCCGTGGAAGCCGCCCTCGCAGCTGTCGGCGCTGGGCAGGCCGACGGTGCCGGGGACGGGCAGGAAGCAGATCTCGCCAGTGCCGCCGGAGAAGCCCCGGCGCAGCCGGCCGTCCAGGATCACGGCGGCGCCGACGCTGTGGCCGAGCCACATCAGCACGAAGGTGTCGCGATCGCGCGCGGCGCCGACCCGGTACTCGGCGCGCCCGGCCAGGTTGACCTCGTTCTCCAGGATCACCTCGGTGCCGGGCAGCTCCTGCAGCGCGGCGAGGAGCTCGGCGTGCCAGCCGGGGAGCTTGCCGGTGCTCTGCAGCCGCCCGGTGGCCGGGTCGACCAGTCCGGGGGCGCCGACCGCGACGGTGTGCAGCCGCTCGACGCCGACGCCGCGGGCGGTCTCCAACAGGGTGGCGACGATCGCCCCGGTGGTGTCCGGCCCGCCGTCCCCGTCGACCGGGACCTCCGCGGTGGCCAGGCTGCGCCCGGCCAGGTCGGCGACGACCAGGCTGACGCCGCCGGAGCGGACGTCGACGGCGGCGAGGTGCGCCCGGGAGGCGACCAGCGCGTAGAGCCGGGCGTTGGGGCCGCGCCGCTGTTCTCCGCGCTCACCGACGACGGCCACCAGGCCGGTGCGCTGGAGGCGTTCGAGCAGGTCGGCGACGGTCGGCCGGGACAGGCCGGTGAGGTCGCGCAGCTCGGTCGCGGTGAGGGGCCCCTGTTCGAGCAGGAGGTTGAGCGCCAGCCGGTCGTTGATCGCCCGGGCGGTGCTCGGCGTGGCCGTACGCGCGGTGGTCATGGCAGATCATCCTTCCAGAGCCTTTCTATCAGGATCCCTCCCTGATAATTTATCGACCGTCAAGGGCACTGTCGCGCCCGCGCCGCGCGACCGGGAGGGACACCGCATGACCGGGACCACCACACCACCACCGGAGCCGCTGACCGCACCGCGCCGGGCCCGGGCGAGCATCGCCCTGGTCTTCTGCGTGCACGGGGCCGTCACCGGCAGCTTCGTCACTCGCATCCCCTGGATCCAGAACCACCTCCACCTCTCGGCCGGCCAGCTCGGACTGGCCCTGGTCATGCCCGCCATCGGCTCCTCCCTCGCCATGCCGCTGGCCGGCCGCTTCGTCCACCGCTACGGCGGCCGGGCCGCGGTGCGCGGACTGCTCTCGCTCTGGTGCCTCGCCCTCGCCCTGCCCGCGCTCGCCCCCTCGCTGCCGGCGCTGTGCGTGGCGCTGCTGGCGTACGGCGCCACCTCGGGGATGGCGGACGTGGCGATGAACGCCCAGGGCGTGGAGATCGAGGAGCGACTCGGCCGCTCGATCATGTCCGGGCTGCACGGGATGTGGAGCGCGGGCGGCCTGCTGGCCTCCCCCTTCGGCATCCTCGCCGCCCACCTGGACCTCGACGCCCGGCTCCAACTGGCCGTCACCGCGGCGGTCCTGCTCGTCCTCGCCCAGGCCGTCTGCCGCGGCCTGCCGGACATCCGGGCGCACGAGGGCGCGGAGGAGCCGCCGCGGTTCGCCCTGCCACCGCGCAGCTCGCTGGTGATCGGGCTGGTCGGCTTCTGCGCGGTCTTCGCCGAGGGAGCCTCGATGGACTGGAGCGGCGTCTACCTGCGGGACGTCACCGGCGCCTCGGCCACCGTCGCCGCCGCCTCGTACACCGCCTTCTCGCTCACCATGGCGGTCAGCCGGCTCGCCGGGGACGCGGTGATCCGCCGCCTCGGCGCCGTCCGCACCACCCGCGTCGGCGGCGCCGTCGCCACCGCCGGCGGCCTGCTGGTGGTCGCCGCCGACAGCCCGGCCCTGGCCATCCCCGGCTTCGGCCTGATCGGCATCGGCATCGCGGTGATCGTCCCGCTCGCCTTCGCCGCGGCCGGCCGGATCGGCACCAATCCCAGCCAGGCCATCGCCGGCGTCGCCACCGTCACCTACACCTCCGGCCTGATCGCCCCCGCGGTCATCGGCGCCCTCGCCCAGGCCACCTCGCTGACCGTCTCCTTCGGGCTGGTCACCGCGCTCGCCTGCGCCCTGCTGCTGAGCGCCGGGGCGCTGCGGCTGGCCGAGCGGAATCCCGACCGCGAAAGCACCGCCGGAAAAACGCCTCCGGCAAAAGCGGGACCGGTGAAAACGTGACCACACCGTCACCGGAAAGGACTTCCGGAAAAGATCTCCCCGCGATACGATGGTGAATTCTCGAGGGAATTCCCGACTAAGGTCTCGAACCGCCGGGCGCAACCGCGCCCGGCGGTTCTTCGTGTTCCACGAGAGGGATTCCCCGTGTGCTACGACCCGGACGCCGCCCCGCCCGCCTTCACCCCCGCCCCGTGGCCGCTGGCCGAGGCCGCTCCACTGGTCCTCACCTCGGCCGACGGCACCCGCTTCGGCGCCTTCCTGGCCCGCCCTGAGATCGCCACCGGGCCGGGCGTGCTCGTCCTGCCGGACAACAAGGGCCTTTCCGCGTTCTACCGGCAGACCGCCGCCCGCCTCGCCGAACAGGGCCACCCGGCGCTCGTCCTCGACTACTACGGCCGCACCGCCGGCGCATTCCCGGAAAAGCGCCCGGCGGAATTCGGCGAACTGCCGAACCTGCTCCCCCACCTGCTCGCGCTCACCCCCGACGGATTGGACGCCGACATCACCGCCGCCCTGGCCCGGCTGCGCGCCGTCGGGCCCGCCGAGGTGGTCGCGCTCGGCTTCTGCTTCGGCGGTCGGCAGGCCTTCCGCACCGCCGCACCGCGCTTCGGCCTGGCCGGCGCCGTCGGCTACTACGGCTACCCGGACGCCATCAACGGCGCCCCGGGGCCCACCCAGCTGGCCGGGGAGCTGACCGCCCCGATCCTCGCCTTCTGGGGCGGCGCCGACGAGCACATCCCGGCGGACACGGTCGCGGCCTTCGACGCGGCCCTCACCACCGCCGGCTGCCCGCACGACTTCGTCAAATATCCTCGCGCCCCGCACAACTTCTTCGAACTCTCCGCTGTCGAACACGCCGACGCGGCCCGGGACTCCTGGCAACGACTGCTGGGATTCCTCGCCCGGCCGCGCCAGGTGCACTGACCACGGAGGTCGAACAGATGCCCCTCAGAGCCCGTCTCTCCGCCGCCGCCGCCGTCCTCGCCACCGCGGCGGTGGCCCTCACCGCCCCGCCCGCCACCGCCACCACCACCTCCCCCACCGCCGACTTCGGACCCGCCGAGATCCGCACCGGGATGTACGCCGGGACGAACGACCTCTGCCTGGAGGTCGCCGACTGGCGCACCGACAACGGCGCCCCGGTCCGGATCTGGACCTGCACCGGCGGCGACAACCAGAAGTGGACCCAGACCGCCCAGGGCTGGATCAACCTGCACAGCGGCAAGTGCCTGGAGATCGCCGCCTTCAGCACCGCCCCGGGCGTCCAGGCCAGCCAGTGGAGCTGCAACGGCGGCCGCAACCAGCAGTGGAGCGACCCGCCGGCCAGCCACCCCGGCACCCCGCGCCGGATCGTGAACGCCAACAGCGACCTGGTCCTCGACGTCTCCGGCGGCGTCATCGACAACGGCACCCCGGTGATCCAGTGGAAGTACCTCGCGGGCGCCTACAACCAGTACTGGCACTACAACCCGGAGAAGAGCCCGTACAGCTGAGCCGGGACCCGGCGCGGGCGGAGCCCGAGCACCGGTTAGGCTCGGGCGGTGTTCGAGCCCGATGCCGTTCCCGCGCCGCCCGTCGTGGCCCTGCCCGCGCCGCCGGTCGCGCCGCCGGTGCCCGCCGCCGTCCCGTCGCGTTCGCCCTGGTGGCGGTTCGCCCTGCTGGTGGTGGTGCTCGCGGCGGCCGCCGGGTCGCTGCTGCTGTGGAGCCCGACGGAGCTGCTGTCCGGCGGGCTGGCGGAGCGGATGCCGGGGTACTGGTTCGGCCCCCTGTTCGCCCTGGTCTACGCGGTGGGGACACTCGCCTTCGTGCCCCGGCCGGCGCTCAACGCGGCGGCCGGGCTGCTGCTCGGCATCCAGCTGGGCGTGCTGCTGGCGGTGCTCGGCACCACGGTGGGCGCCGCCCTGGCCTTCGTGCTCGGGCGGGGCCTCGGCCGCGAGGCGCTGCGCCCGTACCTGCGCGGCAAGGTGCTCGGGACACTGGACCGGCGGTTCACCGAGCAGGGCTTCCGCAGCGTGCTGGTGCTGCGGCTGCTGCCGGGCATGCCGTTCCAGGCCGCCAACTACGGCGCGGCCTTCTCCGGCGTCCGTTTCCTGCCCTTCGTGCTGGCCACCGCGATCGGCGTGGTGCCGACCACCGCGGTGTACGTCACGGCGGCGGCCAGCGCGGGCCGGCCGGGCTCGGCGGCCTTCCTGCTGTCGGCGGGGGTGATCGCGCTGCTGGTGTTGGGCAGCGTGGTCGGCCTGTGGCGGACGGCCCGCGCCCGCCGCCGGGCGACGGCGGGCTGAACCCGGCGCGAGCAGGCCATCACGGCGCGGCGACTCGCGGCTCCGCGGCTCCGCGGCTCCGCGGCGAAAATCGTTCGCCCCGGGCGCGGCCGGACGCCAGGATGGCACGCATGATCGAACCGGACCCGCGGGTGGACCCGCCGACGACGGCCGACGAGGCCGCCACCCTGACCGCCTTCCTCGACTACCACCGCGACACCCTCGCGCTGAAGTGCGAGGGCCTGACCGACGACCAGCTGCGGCTGCGCTCCGTCCCGCCGTCCAACCTCTCGCTGCTGGGCCTGGTCCGGCACATGGCCGAGGTGGAGCAGTACTGGTTCCAGTCCGTCCTGCTCGGCCGGGAGACCACCAACGGCCACTTCTGGACGAAGGAGAACGAGGACGGCGACTTCGACGACGTCGACACCGCCGACGTCGCGGCCGACTTCGCCACCTGGCGCGCCGAGGTCGAGGCCGCCCGCGGCGCCGCCGCCGGCCTGCCGCTGGACACCGTCGGCAAGAAGCCGCGCCGGGGCGAGCCGGTGACGCTCCGCTGGATCCTCACCCACATGATCGAGGAGTACGCGCGACACAACGGCCACGCGGATCTTCTGCGCGAATTGATCGACGGTGCGACCGGCGAGTGACGCCGCGGGTGAAATCGTTTCCGCATTGTTGACAGAAGGTCAAATACGCCGTGACGGTGACCGATAAGGTCAACGCGCGCAACCGTACGACGCTGCGCCGCGTCAGTGGGAGTGCCCGGGTTCGCCCGGGTTTCCGGCGCGGCACGACTCGTACGGGGGTTGCGAGCGGGCACGGGACCGGTGAACAGTGCGATACTCGGACAGTTCCGACGAGTGGATGACGTGTCAAGAACGGCACGCGCCCCCGGGGGACCAGGACGGGACGAGGCAGGGAGGCGCGGCATGGGAGCACTTCGCGACGAGCACCACAACGGGTGGCTGATGCCCTCGGGGAACTACCCGGCCGCGGTGTACGACGACGAGTGGATCGATCAGGAGACGGCTCCGGCCGTCCCCGCGCCCGCGAAGATCGTCTCTCTGCGGCCGACGGGCTTCGAGGCGGCCCGGACGGTCGGTGAGCACATCCGGGCGAGCACCCCGGTGGTCATGGACCTCACCGAAATGGAGGAGGCCGAGGCCAAGCGCATGGTCGACTTCGCCTCCGGGCTGATCTTCGGCACCAGGGGCGGCATCGAGCGGATCGCCAAGCGGGTGTTCCTGCTCACCCCGGCCGACGTCGAGGTCATGGTGATCGACCGCCCGATGGACGACACCGGCTTCTACAACCAGAGCTGAGCCGCCGCGACAGGGCCGAGCAGAGCCGCGACCGCGACACCCCGGAACCGGGGACGGTACACCCGCCGTCCCCGGTTTTTTGCTGCCCGGACTCTGATCTCCCACGCCTCATCTGAGAGCCGGAAATCAATAATGAGACATCCATGTCTCACATGAACTAGACTCGACTCATGGCCACCGATCGCGACACCGTCCTGGAAGCCGCCGTCGGCGTGCTCTCCCGCCGCCCGACCGCCCACCTGGACGAGATCGCGCGCGCCGCCGGGATCAGCCGCGCCACGCTGCACCGGCTCTTCCCGGGGCGCGACGCGCTGATCCGCGAGATCGGCCTGCTCGGACTGCGCCGGTTCGCCACCGCGCTGGACACCGCCGAGGTCGAGCAGGGTGACGCCGAGGCCGCGCTGCGCCGCCTGGTGGACGCCTCCGTCCCGGACGCCGCGCTCTGCGCCTTCCTGGCCGGCGAGAACCAGCTCTACGAGCACGACGACATCAACGACCTCTGGGAGGTCCAGATCGCCCGGCTGCACGCGCTCTTCCTGCGCGGCCAGCAGCACGGCGTGTTCCGCATCGAGCTGAGCGCCGCCTGGCTGAGCGAGGCCTTCTTCGACCTGGTGGCCGGCGTCGGCTGGGCCATCCAGGACGGCCGGCTCGCCCCGCGCGACGCCGCCTTCTCGCTCGCCGAGCTGTTCCTCGGCGGCGCGCTGCGCAGACCGGACGCCCGCACCGCTCCCGTCGCCGACAGCACCCCCACCCCACCCACAGCACCGCCGACCACAGGCCGGACACCGATAAACCATGAGTGAGCGAAGCGAGCGAACCATCACGAGGCGCGCAGCGTGCGAAGCGCCTGCCGAGCGAAGCGGGGTGGGAGCGTGAGCACCCTGACCGCCCGCCAGCGCTGGACCGGCCTCGCCGTCCTCGTCCTGGCCGTGACCGTGGTCGCCCTGGACGCGACCGTCCTCTCCCTCGCCATCCCGTCGATCAGCGAGACCCTGCGCCCCAGCGGCACCCAGCTGCTCTGGATCGGCGACTCCTACTCCTTCGTCCTGGCCGGCCTGCTGGTCAGCATGGGCGCCCTGAGCGACCGGATCGGCCGCAAGAAGCTGCTGCTGGCCGGGTCCGCCGCGTTCGGCGCCGCCTCGCTGCTGGCCGCGTACGCGCCGAGCGCCGGTTGGCTGATCCTGGCCCGCGCGCTGCTCGGCGTGGCCGGGGCGACGATCATGCCCTCCACCCTCTCGCTGATCCGCGGGCTCTTCCCGGACGACCGGGAGCGGGCCACCGCGATCGGCATCTGGGGTGCGGCGGCCACCGCCGGCGCCGCCCTCGGGCCGGTGGTCGGCGGGGTGCTGCTGGAGCACTTCTGGTGGGGCTCGGTGTTCCTGATGAACATCCCGGTGCTGATCCTGCTGCTGGTGTCCGGCGCCTGGCTGCTGCCGGAGTCCAAGGACCCGAAGCCGGGCCGCTGGGACGTGCTGAGCGTGTTCCTGTCGATGGCCGGTGTGATCGGCGTGGTGTACGCGGTCAAGGAGGCCGCCGCGCACGGCGTGGACCGCTGGGACGTGCCGGTCGCGTTCGTGCTGGGCGCCGCCGCGCTGTTCGCCTTCGTCCGCCGCCAGCTGCGGCTGGAGACCCCGCTGCTCGACGTCCGGCTGTTCCGCGACCGGCGGTTCACCGCGGCCGTCTCGGCCTCGCTGATCTCCCTGGTCGGACTCTCCGGCGTGATCTTCGTGGTCTCGCAGTACCTCCAGCTGGTCCGCGGCTACCAGCCGCTCCAGGCGGGCCTGGCCGAGCTGCCGGCCTTCGCCGGATCGGTGGCCGGCGGACTGCTGACCGCCGCGATCGCCCGGCGCTTCGGCGCCCGCAAGGCGCTGACGGCCTGTCTGCTGGCGATGGGTCTGGGCGTGGGCGCGCTCGGCTGGCTGTCGCAGGACACCGCCTATCTGCTGCTGGCCGCCTCCTTCCTGCTGGTCGGGACGGCCGAGGGCGTGGTCTACACGCTCGGCGCCGACCTGGTGCTGAGCGCCGCGCCCGCCGACAAGGCCGGCGCCGCCTCGGCGGTCTCGGAGACGGCGTACGAGCTGGGCACCGCGCTCGGCATCGCGGTGGTGGGCTCGGTGGTCGGCTCGATGTACGCGAGCGGTCTGGCCGTCCCGGCCGGGACGGACCCGACGACCGCCGCCCGGGCCGGCGAGTCGCTGGGCTCGGCCGTCGAGACGGCCCGGGGCCTGTCGCCGGAGCTCGCCCAGCCGCTGCTGGCGAGCGCCCGGGAGTCCTTCGTCCACGGCATGAACAGCGCCGGACTACTGGCCGCCGCGCTGCTGGTCGGTGCGGCCGTGATGGCCTGGCGGATGCTGCGCGGGCTCTCCGGGCGGAGCGCCGGGGCGCAGACCGGCGCGGGGGGCACGGTCGACGCACCGGCCGTCCAGCCGAAGGTCGACGCGTAGGGGCCCGCAAGGGCGCCCGAGAACGGATGAGAACGGCCGTTTCCCCCTGGGGAACGGCCGTTCCCGTCCGCGGAACGGTCGTTCCTACGAGGTTCCCAAGGGCAGTTCCAGCTCCGCCCAGACCACCTTGCCGTCCCGGGTGAGCCGACTGCCCCAGCGCTGGGCCAGCTCGCTGACCAGGAACATCCCGCGCCCGCCCTCGTCCTGCTCGGCGAACGGGCGCAGCTGCGGGGTCTGGCCGCCGGCATCGGAGACCTCCACGGTGAGCACCCGGTCGCGGAACAGTCTCAGCCGGCGTGGGGCGTCCGCGTGCAGCAGGGCGTTCGTGACCAGCTCGCTGACCAGCAGTTCGGCGTAGTCGGTGAGCGCGGACAGGCCCCAGGCCGCGAGGGTGGCGCGGGTGAAGCGGCGGGCTCTGCCGGGCAGCCGGCCGCCGCCGGACAGCGGCAGGCTGGCGATCCGGTCGGCGGGCAGCGGCAGCACCCGGGCCATGATCATCGCGATGTCGTCCTCGGTGCCGTCGGTGACCAGCGCGGCGAGGACGGCGTCGCAGCTCTCCTCCAGGGTCCGGCCGGGGCCGGCCAGGGTGCGGGCGAGCTGGTCGATCCCGGCGTCCAGGTCCTGGCCGCGCCGCTCGACCAGGCCGTCGGTGTAGAGCGTGACCATGCCGCCCTCGGGGATGGTGAACTCGATCGACTCGAAGGCCACCCCGCCGACGCCCAGCGGCACCCCGGGCGGCACGTCCACCCGGGTGGCGGTGCCGTCGGGGGCGACCCGGACCGGCGGCAGGTGTCCGGCCGAGGCGACCTGGACGGTGCGCTCCAGCGGGTCGTACACCGCGCAGATGCAGGTGGCGAACTGGCCCTCGCCGATTCCCGAGGCGGTCTCGTCCAGTCGGGTGAGGACCTGCTCGGGCGGCATGTCGAGGGTGGCGAGGGTCCGGGCGACGGTGCGCAGCTGGCCCATGGTGGCGGCGGCCCGGATGCCGTGGCCCATCACGTCGCCGACCACCAGGGCGACCCGCCCGCAGGACAGCGGCACCACGTCGAACCAGTCGCCGCCGACCTCGCTGACCACGCTGCTGGGCAGGTAGCGGTAGGCGATCTCCAGGCCGAGGGTGCGGTGCACCTCCTGCGGCAGCAGGCTGCGCTGGAGGGTCAGGGCGGTCTCCCGCTCGCGGCGGTAGAGCCGGGCGTTGTCGAGCGCCAGCGCGGTGCGGGCGACCAGTTCCTCGGCGAGGGCGACGTCGGCGGCGGTGAACGGCTGGGGGTTGCGCATCCGGATGAACTCGGAGCCGCCGAGCACCATGCCCCGGGCGGTGATCGGCACCATCAGGTACGAGTGGATGCCGGCCGCCATGCCGGGGGCCACCCGGTCCTCGCTGGCCACCAGTCCGCGCAGCGCCTCCTCGTCCACCTGGGCGCGCAGCAGCGGCTTCCCGCTGCGCAGGCACTGGACGTAGCTGCGGTCGGGGGCGTACTCGGAGGTCTCGCCTATCACGTCCACGGCGTGCGCGAGGCCGGTCTCGTAGGACTCCCCGACGGCGACGGCGCGCAGCGTGATGTTGCGGTCGGAGGGGATCGCGGTGGGCTCGGCGCCGCGCAGCACCGGCTCCAGCAGGTCGACGGTGGCGAAGTCGGCGAACCGGGGGACGACGGCCTCGATCAGCTCCTCGGCGGTGCGCTGGAGGTCGAGGGTGGTGCCGATCCGGGCGGTCGCCTCGGCGATGGTGGAGAGCCGTTCCTGGGCGCGGGCGGCGCGGGCCTCGGCCTGGAAGCGCTCCGTGACGTCGATGATCGAGGAGCAGACGCCGAAGATGCGGCCGGTGGAGTCCTCCAGCCGGAAGTAGGAGGCGGACCAGGCGCGGTCCCGCTGGGGGTCGCCGGGGACCCTGCCGTGCGAGCGGGCATCCACCACGGGCTTGCCGGTCTTGAGCACCTGGCGCATGATCTGCTCGATCTCGGCGCTGTTGATGCCGGGCAGCACGACGGGTATCCGGCGGCCGAGGTGGGCGGCGACCGGCACCCCGTTCATCCGGGCGAGTGCCTCGTTGATCCGGACGTAGCGCAGCTCGGTGTCGTAGACGGCCATGCCGATCGGCGAGCGGTCGAAGATGCCGTCGAGCACCGCGAGGTCGGCCTCGACGGCGTGCAGGGCGCGGGTGTCGGAGGCGGTGGCGAGCAGCAGCAGGGTGCCGACCGGGCCGGCGATCGGGTAGGTGCGGAACTCCAGGTCGACCTTGTGGCCGTCGCGGTGGCGGACCGGGAAGACACCGGACCAGCCGGTGCCGCTCATGATCCGCTGGAAGAGGTCGAGCACCTCGGTGCGGTCGGACTCGTCGGTGAGCAGTTGGGCGGCGTAGCTGCCGACGGCCTCCTCGGCGGTGTAGCCGAGGAGGGCCTCGGCGTCCTCGTTCCAGTGCAGGATCAGTCCGTCGCCCTGGAGCAGCGCCGTCGCGAACGGGACGAGCCGGTGGCCTTCGGGGCGCGCGCCCTCGGGGCGGCCCGGGGTACCGCCCGGTGCCGGGTCGGCGGCGTCGGTAGCGTCCCACTCGTGTCCGTGCATGATCAGGCAGCACCCCGGTTCGGCTCGTGCCCGGCCGGTTGGGCCACGCGGTCCGTGCCGGCCGGGTTCTTCTCCAGACTGCACGGACATCGGCCGCCCGGCGACCCCTTGGTCAGGGCCTCCGGCCGCTCCGGGTGTACGGGCGTCATGGGCGTACCGGCCGCAGCGTACTCTCCAGAACGCCCGCCCACTGCCGGATCACTCCGGAACGTCGGTGGCTGTCGTCGGTGAGCAGGTTGGCGAGGCCCAGTCCGCGGGCGAGGTCCAGCGTGGCCTGCACCGATTCGCGGACGCCGGGGCGGCTCTCGTCGGCGTCCAGGAACTCCACGGCGGCCCGGTGGGCCTCGCGGCCGACGTGTCCCTCCAGGGCGATGATCCGCTCACGCAGCGACTCCTCGGTGGCGGCGGCGGTCCACAGGTGCAGGGCGGCGCGGAACTGCGGGCCGGTGTAGAGGCGCACGATCATGTCGACGACGGCGCGGGTGCGGTCCGGTCCGGCGGCCGGCAGCTCGTCCGCGTGGGCGCGGACGGCGGCCAGCCGCTCGGCGGTGACGTGCTCGACGGCCGCGGTGACGAGGTCCTCGCGGGTCGGGAAGTGGTGCTGGGCCGCGCCCCGGGAGACCCCGGCCCGCTCGGCGACGACGGCGACGGTGGAGCCGTGCCAGCCGAGCTCGGCCAGGCAGTCCACGGCCGCCGCCAGCAGCCGGGCCCTGGTCGCTCGGCTGCGGTCCTGCTGCGGGGTGCGGGCGGCGGGGTGGCTGGTCATGGCGGCGGGCGGTTCCTGTTCCGGTCGGGGCGCGGCGGCTCCCGGTCGGGGCGCGGCAGGAAGATCCTCACAGACGGGTGCGGGTCCGCGGCCGCCGGGGCGCCTGGGGCCGGTCAGCGGACGGCGGTGCGGGCGGCCTCGCGGGCGCGCAGTTCGCGCCGGAGGATCTTGCCGGCCGCGGATTTGGGAACGGTGTCCACGAACTCCACGACGCGGACCTTCTTGTACGGGGCGACCTGCCCGGCGACGTACCCGGTGACCTCGTCCTCGGTGAGGGTGCTGCCGGGGGCGCGGACCACGAAGGCCTTGGGGCACTCGGTGCCCTCGGCGTCCCGGACGCCGATCACGGCGGCGTCGGTGATCTGCGGGTGGCCGAGCAGGACGGCCTCCAGCTCGGCGGGGGCGACCTGGTAGCCCTTGTACTTGATCAGTTCCTTGACCCGGTCGACGATGTGCAGGTAGCCGCGTCCGTCCACGAAGCCGACGTCGCCGGTGTGCAGCCAGCCCTCGGCGTCGACCACGGCGGCGGTCTCGGAGGGGCGGCCGAGGTAGCCCTTCATCACCTGTGGGCCGCGGATCAGCAGCTCGCCGCGCTCGTCGGGTCCGAGGTCGCCGTCGGAGCCGTCCAGGGCGGCGATCCGCAGCTCGGTGGAGGGGAGCATCCGGCCCACGGAGCCGGGCGAGGGGTCGCCCTCGCGCGGGGAGACGACGTGGCTGACCGGGGAGAGTTCGGTCATGCCGTAGCCCTGGAGCAGGTGCGGCAGGCCCAGGCGCCGGGCGCAGGCGTCGGCGAGTTCGCGGTCGAGCGGGGCGGCGGCGCACAGCAGGTACTCGACCGAGGAGAGGTCGTACTGGTCGACGATCGGGTGCCGGGCGAGCGCGATGGCGATCGGCGGGGCCACCACCAGGGCCTGCACCCGCTGCTCCTGGACGGTGCGGCAGAACTGCTCCAGCTCGAAGCGGGGCAGCACGACGACGGTGGCGCCGCAGCGCAGCGGCTGGTTGAGCAGCGCGGCCTGGCCGTAGATGTGGAAGAACGGCAGGACGGCGAGCACCCGTTCGCCCTCGGCGGGGCGGTAGAGGGCGTCGCACTGGGCGAGGTTGGTGGCGATCGAGCGGTGGGTGAGCATGACGCCCTTGGGCAGGCCGGTGGTGCCGCTGGAGTACGGCAGCACGGCGATGTCCTCGGCCGGGTCGACGGCGACCTCGGGGACGGGGGCGGTGGTGGTCACCAGGTCGGTGAGCGAGCGGTGGCCCTCGGCGCCGTCCAGGACGAAGATCTCGGCCAGCGGGCGGCCCTGCTCGGCGAGGAGTTCGGCGGCCGCACGGGCGGTCGGCAGGAAGGCGGAGACGGTGACCAGCCAGCGGGCGCCGCTGTCGCTCAGCTGGCCGGCCAGGTCGGTGGGCGTGGCGAAGGAGGAGACCGTGGTGATGGTGGCGCCGGCCCTGCTCGCGCCGTAGTAGGCGATCGGGTAGGCGGTCGAGTTGGGGCTGAAGAGGGCGACGACGTCACCGCTGCGGACGCCTGTGTCGGCCAGGCCGGCGGCCATCCGCTCGACGGTGACGGCGAGTTGGGCGTACGTGACGATGTCGCCGGTGACGCCGTCGATCAGGGCCGGGCGGTCGCCGTGCCTCGCCGCGGCGCCGAGCACCGCTTCGTGGATCGGCAGGTCGACCACCGGAACGTCGGGGAACTCGCTGCGGAACACCAAGGTGAGCCTCCAGTAAGGAAGTTGACGTAGCAACAAAACCGGCGAACAGTTCCGTGCGGGGCGCGTTCAGGAGCATACGGACAGTCGGGGGCCTGGCTCGGCCATTGTGGGGAACCCGTGCGGGACCTCGTGTGGCGCGGGTTGCTCCCGGGGGGCGCCCGACGCGGCGGTGCGCACCGTACCCGCGCGCCCCTGGGCCTCCCCCCGACCGCGGACCGTCGCACCGGCCACCGGGACCGGTGCGAGGGTGTCCGCACGTCCGTTCGCGACGTCGAGACTCAGTACGACTTGGGCAACCCGAGGGTGTGCTGGGCCACGTAGTTGAGCACCATCTCCCGGCTGACCGGGGCGACCCTGCCGACCCTGGTGGCGGCCAGCAGCGCGCCCAGCCCGTACTCCTGCGTCAGGCCGTTGCCGCCGAGGGTCTGCACGGCCTGGTCGACGGTCCGGGCGGCGGCCTCGCCGGCGGCGTACTTGGCCATGTTGGCGGCCTCCCCGGCGGCGAGGTCCTCGCCGGCGTCGTAGAGCAGTCCGGCCTTCTGGGTCATCAGCCGGGCCAGCTCGATCTCCACCGCGCACTGGGCCAGCGGGTGGGCCAGGCCCTGGTGGGCGCCGATCGGGGTGGACCAGACGGTGCGGGTCTTCGCGTACTCGACCGCCTTGCCGAGGGCCTGGCGGGCGAGGCCGAGCGAGAACGCGGCGGTGAGGACGCGCTCGGGGTTGAGGCCGGCGAACAGCTGGAGCAGGCCCGCGTTCTCGTCGCCGACCAGGGCGTCGGCGGGCAGTCGCACGTCGTCCAGGAAGACCTGGAACTGCTTCTCCGGGGCGACGAGCTCCATCGGGATCGCCCGGTACTCGAAGCCGGGGGTCTCGCGCGGGACGACGAACAGGCAGGGCTTCAGCTTGCCCGTCCGCGCGTCCTCGGTGCGGGCCACGAACAGCACCGCGTCGCAGTGGTCGATGCCGGAGACGAAGACCTTGCGGCCGGTCAGTACCCAGTCCTCGCCGTCCCGGCGGGCGACGGTGGAGATCCGGTGCGCGTTGGAGCCGGCGTCGGGTTCGGTGATGCCGAACGCCATCCGGCGGCTGCCGTCGGACAGGCCGGGCAGCCAGCGGCGCTTCTGCTCCTCGGTGCCGTAGCGGGCGATCACGGTGCCGCAGATCGCCGGGGAGACGATGAGCAGCAGCAGCGGGCAGCCCGCGGTGCCGAGCTCCTCCAGGACGATGGCGAGGTCGGTGATGCCGCCGCCCCCGCCGCCGTACTCGGCGGGCAGGTTGACGCCGAGGTAGCCGGCCTTGCCGGCCTCCGCCCACAGTTCGTCGGCGGGCTCGCCGGCCCGGGCCTTGGCGAGGTAGTAGGCGGAGCCGTAGCGGCGGCCGAGGTCGCCGACGGCCCGGCGCAGGGCCTGGCGTTCGGGGGTCTCCAGGAGCTGACTGCCGATGGTGGACATGCGGGGTCCTTCCTCAGGCTTCGGTGGGCTGGACGACGGCCAGCAGGGTGCCGGTTTCGACCTGGCGGCCGGGGGCGGCGCGCAGTTCGACGAGGGTGCCGTCGGTCGGGGCGGCGATGCGGTGCTCCATCTTCATCGCCTCCAGCACCAGCAGCGGCTGGCCGGCGGTGACGGTGTCCCCGACGGCGGCGACGACCCGGGCGACGGTGCCGGGCATCGGGGCGAGCAGGGCGCCGGGATCGGTGCGGACGGTGGGGTCGGGGAAGCGCGGCAGGGCGGTGAGCGCGGCGGAGCCGGCCGGGGTGTCGACCTGCACCCGGTCGCCGTACCGGGTGACGTGGTAGGTGCGGCGGAGCCCGTCCTCGGACAGCACGACCCGGTCCGGCGCGGCCTCGACCAGCTCGACGCCCGGGTGGTCCTCGGCCAGCAGGCCGGCCCGGGTGAGCCGGTAGCGGACGGCCGACTCGGTGCCGTCCTCGGCCCGGTAGCGCTTGAGCTGCGGCTGGGAGGGCAGGTTGCGCCAGCCGGAGGGCAGGGCGCCGCGGCGGCCGGCCGCGTCGGCGAGGGCGGCGGCCAGGGCGGCGCGGTCGGCGCCCTTGGTGTCCGGGGCGGTGAGCTCGGCGGAGTGCTCGGTCAGGAAGCCGGTGTGCAGGTCCGCGGCCAGGAACGCCGGGTGGCGCAGGGCGCGGACCAGCAGTTCCCGGTTGGTGGCCGGGCCGTGGAGGCGGGCGCGGGCGAGCGCGTCGGCGAGCCGGCGGGCGGCGGCGGCGCGGGTGGGCGCCCAGGCGATCACCTTGGCGAGCATCGCGTCGTAGTGCGGGGTGATCTCGCTGCCGGCGGCCACGCCGGAGTCCAGCCGCAGTCCGGTGCCCGCTCCGGCTCCGGCTCCGGCTTCTGCTCCGGCTCCGGCTCCGGCTCCGACACTGGCACTGGCACTGGCACTGGCACTGGCACCGGTACTGGTGAACTCCTGGTACGGGAGCGTCAGTTCGAGCCGGTGCAGGGTGCCGGTGGCGGGCTGCCAGTCCCTGGCCGGGTCCTCGGCGTAGAGCCGGGCCTCGATCGCGTGCCCGCGGGAGGCCGGGGGCTCGGGCGGCAGCGCGGCGCCCTCGGCGACGGCGAGCTGCAGCGCCACCAGGTCCAGTCCGGTGACGGCCTCGGTGACCGGGTGTTCGACCTGGAGCCGGGTGTTCATCTCCAGGAAGAAGAACCGGCCGTCCTCGGCGAGCAGGAACTCGGCGGTGCCGGCGCCGGTGTAGTCGATCGCCCGGGCCGCGCTGCGGGCCGCCGCGTGCAGGTCGGCGCGGACCTCGGCCGGCAGGCCGGGGGCCGGGGCCTCCTCGATCACCTTCTGGTGGCGCCGCTGGAGCGAGCAGTCACGGTCGCCCACCGCCCAGACGGTTCCGTGGGCGTCGGCCAGCAACTGGACCTCGACGTGGCGTCCGGCGGGCAGGTAGCGCTCACAGAAGACCTCGTCCGAGCCGAAGGCCCTGGCCGCCTCGGCCCTGGCGGCCGCCAGCGCGCCGGGGAGTTCGGCCAGGCTCCGCACCACGCGCATGCCGCGCCCGCCGCCGCCCGCCGCGGCCTTGACCAGCAGCGGCAGGTCGGCCTCGGTGGGCTCGGTGAGCGCGCCCAGCACCGGCACCCCGGCCTCGGCCATCAGCCGCTTGGCGGCGGTCTTGGAGCCCATCGCGGCGATCGCGGCCGGCGGCGGGCCGACCCAGACCAGGCCGGCGTCGAGCACCGCCCGGGCGAACTCGGCGCTCTCGGAGAGGAATCCGTACCCGGGGTGGACGGCGTCGGCCCCGGCGGCGAGCGCGGCCCCGACGATCAGGTCGGCGCGCAGGTAGGTGTCGGCGGGCGCGGCGCCGGGCAGCCGGACGGCGGCGTCGGCCTCCCGCACGTGCGGGGCCCCGGCGTCCGGGTCGGAGTGGACGGCGGTGGTCGCGATGCCGAGCTCCCGGCAGGTGCGGAAGACCCGGCGGGCGATCTCACCCCGGTTGGCGACCAGCAGGTTGGTGATCATTGTCTCGGGGGTCCTTTACAGGCGGAAGACGCCGTAGCCGTTCGCGCCCTCGACCGGCGCGTTGTGGATCGCGGACAGGCACAGGCCGAGCACCGTACGGGTGTCTCGCGGGTCGATCACGCCGTCGTCGTAGAGCCGGCCGGAGAGGAACACCGGCAGCGACTCGGCCTCGATCTGCTGCTCGACCATCGCCCGGATCGCCGCGTCCGCGTCCTCGTCGTACGGCTGCCCCTTCGCCGCGGCGGACTGCCGGGCGACGATCGACAGCACTCCGGCGAGCTGCTGCGGGCCCATCACCGCGGACTTGGCGCTCGGCCAGGCGAACAGGAAGCGCGGCTCGAAGGCGCGGCCGCACATGCCGTAGTGGCCGGCCCCGTAGGAGGCGCCCATCAGCACGGACAGGTGCGGGACCTTGGAGTTGGCGACGGCGTTGATCATCATCGCGCCGTGCTTGATGATGCCGCCCTGCTCGTAGTCCTTGCCGACCATGTAGCCGGTGGTGTTGTGCAGGAACAGCAGCGGGGTGTTCCGCTGGTTGGCCAGCTGGATGAACTGGGCGGCCTTCTGGGACTCCTGGCTGAACAGCACGCCCTGGGCGTTGGCCAGGACGCCGACCGGGTAGCCGTGGAGGCGGGCCCAGCCGGTGGCGAGGCTGCCGCCGTAGAGCGGCTTGAACTCGTCGAAGTCGGAGCCGTCGACGATCCGGGCGATCACCTCGCGCGGGTCGAAGGGCACCTTGAGGTCGCCCGGGACGATGCCGAGCAGCTCCTCCTCGGCGTACTTCGGCGGCTCGGCGGACGGATCCGGGGCGGGGCCGGGCTTGCGGTGGTCCAACCGGGCGACGATCCGGCGGGCGATCCGCAGGGCGTCCGCCTCGTCCACCGCGAAGTGGTCGGCCAGGCCGGAGACCCGGGCGTGCATCTCGGCACCGCCGAGCGACTCGTCGTCGGCCTCCTCGCCGGTGGCCATCTTCACCAGCGGCGGGCCGCCGAGGAACACCTTGGCGCGCTCCTTGACCAGCACGGTGTGGTCGGACATGCCGGGCACGTAGGCGCCGCCGGCCGTCGAGTTGCCGAACACCACGGCCACGGTGGGGATCCCGGCGGCGGACAGCCGGGTGAGGTCGCGGAAGAGGGCACCGCCGGGGATGAAGATCTCCTTCTGGCTGGGCAGGTCGGCGCCGCCGGACTCGACCAGGTTGACCAGCGGGAGGCGGTTGTTCAGCGCGATCTCGTTGGCCCGCAGGGCCTTGCGCAGGGTCCACGGGTTGCTGGCGCCGCCGCGCACCGTCGGATCGTTGGCCGTGACCACGCACTCGACGCCCTCGATCACGCCGATGCCGGTGACCAGCGCCGCGCCCACCGGGTGGTCACTCCCCCAGGCGGCCAGCGGGGACAGCTCCAGGAAGGGCGAGTCCGGGTCGAGCAGCAGCTCGATCCGCTCACGGGCCAGCAGCTTGCCTCGCTTGCGGTGGCGTTCCACGTACTTGGGGCCGCCGCCGGCCAGCGCCTTGGCGTGCTCGGCGTCGAGCTCGGCGAGCCGGCCGAGCATCGTGGCGCGGTGCTCGGCGTACTCGGGCCCGGCCGGGTCGACGCGGGTGGTCAGGACGGTCACAGCGGGGCCTCCGGGCTGTCCAGGAGCGTGGTCGGGATGTCGAGGTGACGGGAGCGCAGCCACTCCCCCAGGGCCTTGGCCTGCGGATCGAAGCGGTGCCGGGCGGCGACGCCCTCGCCGAGCAGTCCCGTGAGGGTGAAGTTGACCGCGCGCAGGTTCGGCAGCACGTGCCGGGTGACGGTCGACTCCGCCGTCTCGGGGAGGAGTTCGCGCAGCTTCTCGACGGTGAGGGCGTGCGCCAGCCAGCGCCAGCCGTCCGCGGAACGGGCCCAGACGCCGAGGTTGGCGTCCCCGCCCTTGTCGCCGCTGCGGGCGCCGGCCACCAGGCCGAGCGGGGCCCGCCGGGTCGGGCCGACCGGCAGCGGCTCGGGCAGCTCGCCCTCCACCGGGCGGGCCTGCCCGGTGACGGGCGGCGGCGGTACGGCGATCCGGCGGCCGTCCGGCAGGACGGCGGTGTGCTCGACGGCCTTGGCGTCGACGTACGCGGCGCTGAACACCCCGTACGGCGAACCCGGCCCCGGCGGGGCGGTGAGGTGGAAGCCCGGATAGCCGGACAGCCCCAACTCCACGGCCGCCTTGCCGAGTTCACGCCCCACCTTGGCCTGGTCCGGGTCCCGGGCGGCCAGCCGGAGCAGCGCGGAGGCGGCCTCCTCGGTCGGGGCGTCCGGGTGGTCGGTGCGGGCCAGGGTCCAGCGCAGTTCGGCGGGGCGGGCACCGGCCGGCAGGGCGTCGTCGAACTGCCGCCGGACGAGTGCGGCCTTGGCCTCGATGTCCAGGCCGGTGAGGACGAACACCACCTCGTTGAGGTGGCCTCCGAGCCGGTTGAGGCCCACCTTCAGGGTCGGCGGCGGGGCCTCGCCGCGCACGCCGTCGATCCGGACCCGGTCCGGGCCCTGCCCGGTGAGCCGCACGGTGTCCAGCCGGGCCGTGACGTCGGGGCCGAGGTAGTGCGGTCCGCCGGTCTCGTACAGGAGTTGGGCGGTGACGGTGCCGGTGGTGACGGCGCCGCCGGTGCCCGGATGCTTGGTGATCACGCTGGAGCCGTCGGCGTGCAGCTCGGCGATCGGGAAGCCGGGGCGGGTGACGTCGTGCTCGTGGAAGAAGGCGTAGTTGCCGCCGGTCGCCTGGGCGCCGCACTCCAGGACGTGCCCGGCCACCACGGCGCCCGCCAGGGCGTCCAGGTCCTGCGGGGTCCAGCCGAAGTGGGCGATCCCGGGGCCGACGACCAGCGCCGCGTCCGTCACCCGGCCGGTCACCACCACGTCGGCACCGCCGGCCAGACAGGCCGCGACGCCGAACCCGCCGAGGTAGGCGTTGGCGGCCAACAGGCCTTCGGGCAGGCCCAGTTCGGCGCGGCGCGGAAGCAGGTCGTCGCCCTCGACATGGGCGACGGCCGCCTCGACGCCGAGCCGCCGGGCCAGCGCGCGCAACTCCTCGGCCAGCCGGGCCGGGTTGAGGCCGCCCGCGTTGACCACGATCCTCACGCCGCGATCCCGGGCCAGGCCGAGGCACTCCTCCATCTGGCGCAGGAAGGTCCTGGCGTAGCCGAGCGACGGGTCCTTCAAGCGGTCCCGGGCGAGGATGAGCATGGTCAGCTCGGCCAGGTAGTCCCCGGTGAGCACGTCCAGCGGCCCGCCGGTGAGCATCTCCCGCACCGCCGCGAAGCGGTCCCCGTAGAACCCGGAGGCGTTGCCGATCCGCAGTACCGTGCCGTCGCGCGCCAATGCGCCTCCCCTGCCGGTGAGTTGGGCGCACCCTCGGGCGGGCGGCGCCGACCAGCAGCGTGGCACCGCCCCGAGAAAAAAGCAATCATGCTTGCTTGTTTTTCCGACATCAGTTCGCCCCGCTCGACGGGCGCGCTGGGACCGTCAGCGATAGATGGCGATGGTGAGCGATAGTTGGCGGCTACCCGGTCTCGTTACGTTCAGTGATTGAAACTGACGGTGCCGTGCCGCGCGTCGAGCGCACCGCCCATGCCCGCCGACCTGCTGGACCCGCAGTGGCCCGAGCGGCTGGTCGCGGCCGGGTTCGACCCCGCGCGGCGCTCGGTCTGGCTGGCCGAGGGCCTGTTGGTCTACCTCACCCCGAGGAGGCGGCCGGACTGCTGACGGCAGTGACCGGGCTGGCCGCCGCGGGCAGTCGGCTGCTGGAGCAGGGCCGCGACGTGAGCCTCACCGCGTACGACCCGGCGCTCGCCGAGATGGTCGCGCTCTGGCGCGGCGGACTCGGCCCGGGCACCGACGAATGGCTCGACGGGAACGGCTGGGCGTCGGAGGTCACCACCCTCGTCCGGCTCGGTGAGGTCCACAGACGCCCGTTCCCGAACCCCTCCGCCACGACGGCCTTCATCGAGGCGGAACGGTTTGACTCGACCGGGGGGACTTCTCAGTCCTGGTCGGCATTGTGATCGAAGACTGGCTCCGGCTGGGTTTCGGCGGGAGGGGGCAGCGGGTGGGCCGGGGGGCGCGGAGGCGGACCGGGGATGGCCAGTCCGGGTGTCGTCCGGCTGGTGTCCGGGCCGCCGCGGTCGAGACCGAAGACGTCTTGCCCATCGTCCTGCCAGTCCAATCTTTCATCCATGAGCTTGTTCTGAGCGATCGTCACCATGATGGCGAGGTCGCGGTCGAAGCTCTCCTGGTTCACATTGGTCCGGAACATGTGTTCTGCGTCGGTTCGGCGTGGCCAGTTGCGGCGAAAGACGCCGTGAACGCCTGCCCAGAGCGCGTCGTGCTCGGGCCCGTCGGCTGGGTCGTCGCTGCAGGTTGGGACGATGACGCCGGTGACAGGGTGGTTGTGCTCGTCGAAGGCGCGCAGCGCGGATTGGTAGCGGGCGTGCCCGACCACCCACGGGTCCACCAGCAGGATGCTGACCTGGCTGTCCTCGCGGGCCTGGTCGAGCTTCTCGTTGAGGTTGTCGTCGATCTCCTCCAGTGTGGTGGTGTGCCCGGCCGCGGTGATCACCTGTTGGGCGCGGGCGGCCAGGGAGGGCTGGGTGGGTGGATGGTAGGGGGCCCAGTGCCAGGGCTTGGTGCCGTACCATCCGCCGCGTCCGGAAGATGCCTCCGAAGCACGCCCGGCCGCGATGAACAGCCGCACCCTGCCCTCGGAGGGATGGGCGGACACGAGTGCTGCCGATGCAGGGAAGTAGCCCCGCACGGCGCCGAGGTCGAACTCGGGCAGCTCGCCGAGCCGGCGCGCGGCCGCGTCCCGGACCCGCTTCGCGACCACCCGGACGACCTGCTCGTACGCCCCGGACTGCGCGGTGCGCATCAGGGCCCGCAGGCCATGCCGGGCGTAGGCCTCGCCCATGTCGGGCTGGGCCCACTGGACCTTGGTCACCTCACCCGGCAGGTCGCCCGGCGAGATGGGCTCCCAGAGCACCGGAATCAGCGCCGGAACCTGTTCCCCGGTGTCCTCGTGGTGGCGCCGTACCCGGCCGCGGAAGGCGGTCCACTCCTTGCCGCAGTAGAGGCTGGCGAAGTAGGCCGGGGAGTAGAGCGCGATCATGGTCCGGCTGCGGCCCAGCACTCTCGCCAGTGTCTCGTCCCAGTCGTCGGTCAAGCGCAGCTGCTCGGTGTCACGGTAGGCCAGGTCCTCCACGTTCCCGCCGGCTCCGACCAGCCAGCCTAGTTCGTTCCGCAGATCGTTGAAGAACTGGTCGACGAAGGCGTCTTCGGCCTCGAAGTCCCGACGCGCGTAGCTGAAGAAGAAGTACGGGCGAAGTGCCTCCCCGAAGGCGCGGTCTCGTTCAGGGGAGATGGGCCTGCCACGCAGGGGGGAGCTCCTGCTCCTGTTCGGCGGGGGTATCGCGGTGGACGGCTGCGACGACGTGTCCGGGCTCGGGTGTCCGCCGCGCAACAGGGCGAGAGCGGCCGGGCTGACCAGGGCGAACGCGGGACCGTCCGGGGCTGGTCGAGAGCCGGAGCCGGAGCCCGGGCTCAAGGCGGGGAACGTCTCCCGGGCCGAAGCGGTGTGCTCCTCGATGTACCCGCCCACGCGGTGCAGCAGTTCGACGGTCTGCCAGGCCGCCGACCGTGTCAGTGTCCGCAGCAGGACATCCCGCACCCCCGACCGGAAAGCGTAGTGGCCGCCGGCTCCGGGCAACGCGGTGAGCATCCCGCTGAGGACGATCTCGGCGAGCTGCTGCGGGTGAGGGCGCGGCTCGACGACGGCCTGGACCAGCCGCATGACCGGCAGGCTCGGGACGCCGACCGCCAGATGCCCCGCGAGCCGGAAAGCCTCCGGCGAGGCCACCGCCCGGAACCGTAGGACGAGGTCCTGCGCGGACAGGCCGTCGCGGTCCTCGCTCGCAGACGCCGCTGTGCCAGTCGGCGGGAGGCGGGCGGCCGCACCGGGCACCCGGCCGGTGCGGCCGGCCACCAGCTCTGCCCAGTGCGCCAGCCAGCCGGTGGTGAGTTCCAGGACCGGAATCGGCGTTCCCTGCCCCCCTCCGTCGTCCCGGTAGGGCGTGAACGCCAGGCTCGCGCTGGGGGCGGCCTCTCCGGGTGTGGAGAACAGTCCGGCAGAGGCGGGCAGGGCCGTCCGTCGCCACATCCGTTCGGGCAGTGGCTGGACGACGGCCGTGGCCATGGTGGCGGCCCGGTCGCGCAACGCCCGTTGCCAGGGACCGGCCGTGCCCGCGGGAGCCCACCACTGCGGCCCGGCGCAGTCACTGACGACCAGCAGGGCGGTCCGGTCCGGGCGGGCGGTGGGGATCCGTAGGCGCGGGACGGTTCCGGCGAGTGACACGCGCAAGAGTCGGACTGTCCGAAAGAAGCCGCTCTGGGCGGCGAGGTGACGCAGTTCCCGCGCCAGTGGCCGCCATACGGTCATGGTCGGGCCGTCGTCGAAGGCGATCACCAGGTCGAGCCAGGGTTCGGTGGTGCGGCGCAGCACCGGGAGCCAGAACCTCGGCTCGGCGTCGTGCGCTGCGATCCGGTGCGCGGTGCGGATCTCGTCGAGCTCCCAGCCGCGGGCGGTCGGCACCCGGCGAGCCAGTGGTCTCAGGGCACGTTGGAGGGGGAGGGGGCGGCTGAGCAGGGGCGGGGCCGGCGTGCGGAGCGACAGATGTGGAGCGGCTTCGGTGGCGGACCCTGGGCCTGTGGCCGCCGGCCCGGGAGTGTGCAGTGGCGAGTGGCCGCGGCCGTCGCCGGGGGCCGGAGGACGGTCGGTCTCGCCGTCCGCGCGTTGCCCGGGCGCCGGTTCGGGAGGCCGCCGGCCGGCGCCGAGCGAGCTGTGCTCTGCCAGCCAGAGCAGTTCGGCCAGTTCGGTCGGAGTGGGGTGGTGCCCCGACGCCCGGGTGAGGAGCGCCGCCAACCTCGCCAGTCCGCCCGGGCCGCGGGGACCGGGTTGTTCGCTCGGCTCGTCCGCTCCGGCCTCAGAGGAAGTCATCGCCGACGCTCTCCGGTTCGATGTAGGCCATCAGGTGCTCGGCGAGTTCGTCGCGTGAGTCGGCGTCCAGCCCGCAGGCGCCGGTGAGGTAGATGGCGTTGAGGAGCTGGTCGGTAGCCAGTTCCCCGGCCTCGGCGCGGATGAGGAAACGGTCGACCAGCCGGCGGGCGTTGTCGTCGAGTGCGCCGAGGTGGGCGCGGACGATTTCCTCCAATTCCTGCGGCCCCGGTCGGGCAAACCTGAGGGTGATGCAGCGCCGCAGGAAAGCCGGCGGGAACTCCCGCTCTCCGTTGCTGGTCAGTACGACGAAGGGAAAGGCACGGCAGCGGACTTGGCCGCGATTGATGGACACCCTCTGGTCGGTGCCGTCGATCATCACCTCGGCCTCGGGCGTGCCGCGCGCGGCACGCACCAGCTCGGGGATCTCGTACTGGCCGCCCTCCAGGACGTTCAGCAGGTCGTTGGGCAAGTTGAGGTCGCACTTGTCGATCTCGTCGATCAGCAGCACCCGTGGTTGTTCGTACGGTAGGAGCGCGGTGCCGAGCGGGCCCAGCCGCAGGTGGTCCTCGATCGCCTCGCCCGCAGCGCGATCTCGCGGCCCCCCACCAACCGGCCCGCCGTCGGCCGCCCGGCTGGCCGCGTAGAGCCGTGACAGCGGGTCGTAGCTGTACAGTCCGTCCTCCAGGGTGGTGCGGCTGGTGATGTTCCAGCGCAGCACCGGGCCGAGCGACAGCTCGCGCGCGACGGCGTACGGCAGGCTGGACTTGCCGCTGCCGGGCGGGCCGGTGACCAGCAGCGGGCGGCGCAGGTACAGAGCGGCGTTGACCAGCTGGACGGCCTCCCCGGTGGGCCGATAGGTACGCGCCCGGTGACGCTGCTCGGGGGAGGACTCCTCCATTCGTGGCGGCTCGAGGACCGGCCCGCCGTTGAAGGCGCGCCAGGGCGGCGGGGCGGGCAGGTGGCGGATGGCGTCATGCGGTTCCGAGACGCCGGTGAAGACGGGCCAGGGGGTCATACGGGTCCTCTCCAGTGTTCCTGGTCCACTGGCGAGTGCCGGGAGCCTCCGGGCTCGGGAAACCAGCGGGGATCCTCCCACAGCAGGGTCAGCCCCCTGGCCCAGTGGGCCGTTTCGCCGTCGTGGACGAAGGCGGTGCGGCGCAGCGCGTGCACGTGCTCGGGCAACTCGGCCGGAGCCACAGTGGCCAGTTGCTCGACGAGCAGGTCGAGGAAACGTCGCCCGGTGCAGCTGTCGGCCGCGTCGGGCGCGTGCGTGCCGCCGCACCCGGTGCGCGACCAGACCACGATGGGAACGGCGGCGTTCAGGCTGGCGGCGAGTAGCCGCTTTGCGTCGGCCAGTTTGGGTGGGCGGCCGAACCCCACCGGATCGTGGGTCGAACCGAGCCGGACGGCCAGGCGCTCCGCGGTGTGGGTGGTTCCGCAGTCGATCCGCTGGACGACGGAGGTCTTGAGCCGGTCCAGGCTCTCCCACTTCTGGTGCAGTTTGAACTGCAGCGCGCCGCTGCGCCGTCGGTCTATGTCCATCAGGACGACGGGGGAGAAGCAGCCCAGGGGCGTGGTGTCGTCCTTGGCCCGGTGCCATTCGTCGAGCGGCTGGTTGAGCCATTCACGCGGGACGGCGAAGGCGATAAGGGCGCTGCCCCGGGGGTCGAGTTCGTGGAACGCGGCGTCGATGTGCTCCAGTACGAAGGAGCGGATCCGGGCCTTCGGTAGCGTCCGGGTGCCGACCACGTGGCGGTGCCCGGCGCGGAACGCGGAGACCTCGACCACGAAGGAACCGGGCCCCGAGCCGCTGCGGTCGACCTCGACCAGTATCGGGGACCACCGAGGTCGGGGCGGGGGGTCGGGTGGTACCGCGTCGGACTGTCGCCGGTAGCGGTGCAGCCAGTGGCGCAGCGCGCGCTGCGCCACGATGTCCTCGGTCCGCGCGGCGAGCGCCTCGACCAGGGAGGTGACCGGGCACTCACCGGGCGCGGCCACGACCTCGGACAGCAGGTACCAGGCGAGGTCCCAGTAGGATTCGAACTTTCGGGCGGGATGTGCCGGTCCGAGCGGGCCGACCGCGTCGGCGTACAGGGTGTCGAGCTCTCCCGGCCGGGCCGGTTTGCCCAGGCCGACCAGGGCGGTGCGCAGCAGGCGTTTGGCGTCCGAGGTGAAGTCGCGGGTGGGGACGAGGTCGGCGGCGGGCCGCCAGTGACGGGCGATGACGTGGGCGGGAATCATTCGACCGCTCCGGACGTCGGAGGACCTGGCGGCAGCGGAGATCATGCCGACGACCCGCCCGGTGCCCTGGACGACGGCCGCGGCGCCGCTGAATCCGCGGGCCAGTGGCTGACCGTTCGGTGTCCAGGCCTCCAGCTGGATCCACTCGCCCGCGATCAGCTGGTCGGCCGTCACGCGGAACTCGGCGAGCGTTCCGCTCTCGTAGCCGCGCGGGAAGCCGTAGCCGATCAGCTTCGGTGCTGGGTGGGCGTAGGCCTCGTCGAGCGCGGCGAACCGGGCCGGTTCGACCGGGACCACGGTGTCCAGAATCAGGACCGCGACATCGCCCGGGTCCTCGAGCTTCCCGCTCCAGCCGCCGCGTTCCACCACGGTGGCGCCGATCGGCTCGAGGTCCGGCCGTCCGACGAACACCACCTGCGCCCGGCGGTCGCGGCCGACCACATGGGCGCAGGTCAGTACCTCGCGCTCGCCGACGAGGAACCCTGACCCGGTCTCGCCGCCGCAAGTGATCCTCACCTGCCAGGCTGCGGTGGGCACCTCGGGTCAGCTGTTCTCGTCACCGGTCCCGTGGTCGTCCGGTTCCGAACGCTGCTCGACCTGCCGGTGCCGCTCAGGTTGCCAGGAGAGCCTCACCACCAGGTGTCCCTCCAGGCTGCTCTTGGCGATCACCGCACCGGCCTCGGTGGTGAGCTTGACCCCGAACTCGATCTCGACCGAGTCGGGCTTCAGCCGCCCGTCACGGAAGACGCTCAGAGCTGACTCGGCCGCACTGTGGATGCCCTGCAACGCGTGCTCGAAGGTGTGGCCCGCCTGGACGACGGCGCCGTCCCCGCGGGCGACCAGTTCGAGACCGGGCCCCTCGTCGTCGACCTCGATGACCACGTTCGCGCCGCCGTCGGTCCGAAATTCGACCAGCGAATCCACCGGATCCCCCCTGTTCAGACCTGAACCCCGCACGTATGTCGGACAGTATGCCCTTTACAGGTGCCTACGGGCAGCCGATTGAAATCATGAATGCATTTTCGTGTCCGCGGACTTGACGGGCAATCACACTCGCTCGGCCGGCCGCGGCGGCCAGGTGTTCGGGGCCAGGACGCCGGTGGCGTAGGCCCGGGCGACCAGGGCGGTGCGGTTGGGGACGCGCCAGCGGCGGGAGAGCCGCGCCAGGTGGTAGTTGACCCCGCCCGGGGTGATGCCGATCTCCCGGGCGATCTGCGCGGTGGTGTCGCCCCGGGCCGCCGCGGCCAGGATCCGGGCTTCGACCGGGCTGGTCTCGGCCTTGGGGGCCCGGGGGCGGGGCGCGCCCGTGCACTCCGCCGTCCGCAGTGGCAGCAGCAGGCTCGGGGTCTGAAGACCGCCAACTATCGGTTCCAGTCACAGCGCCGACGGCGAACCGGCGGACAGCCGGACTCCGGACCGGCGACCCCTGGCCGGGCGGGAGGCCCCACAGCCCCCGACAGCCCTCCCGGCAACTTGCCGCACAGTTGCCGCCGGCGGGGCCCGCGAGCCGTAAACCGGCAGGTCGGACGGCCACACGGGGTGTGTGGGCCACAACCATTGACCCGGAGTCAGCGATTCCGGAAGGATGCGCCACCATGACTACGCGCGTAAACCTTCTGTCAAGACGGCTGATCGCCCCGCTCCGGCTGGCGGCCCTGCTGTCGCTGCTGGTGTCGGTCGGGGTGTTCTTCGCCGGCGCCGGCGAGGCCCAGGCGGCGCCCTCCTGCGCGGTGCTCTCCACCGGCGCGGCCTCGCAGGCCGACGCCGCCGTCCGCTCCGCCTGCGGCCTGATAGGCACCCCGTACTCGTGGGGTGGCGGCCACGGCTCCCAGCCCGGCCCGACGTACGGCCTCTGCGACTCGGCCAACGGCGCGCCCAACGACTGCAACGTGCGCGGCCTGGACTGCTCCGGCATGGTCCGCTACGCGTACTACCTGGCCGTCGGCACGGACGTCATCAACGGCACCACGCGGACCCAGTGGCCGACCTCGCGGGCCGTCGCCCGCTACTACAAGTCGGACGGGACCGCACCGCTGCTCCCCGGCGACCTGGTGTACTTCGGCAACACCGCCTCCACCATCCACCACGTCGCGATGTACCTCGGACAGGGCTGGATCGTCGAGGCCCCGTACTCCGGCGGCTACGTCCGGGTGGTGGCGCTCTCCTCGCACAGCGACTACTACGGCGCCATCCGCCTGTACGGCCCCGGCAACTCCACCCCGACCACCCCGCCCACCACGCCGCCCCCGTCGAACAGCGGCCAGTACTGGGTGGACACCAACGCCAACGCGCCGGTGTACGGCTCCCCGACCTCCACCACCAGCACGGGCACCCTCTACCAGGGCACCAACTACGTCTACTGCAAGGCCTGGGGCCGCGAGGTCTCCAACGGCAGCGCCTACAACCACTGGTGGCTGAAGACCGACCCGGACGTGGGCCCCGGCGGCCAGTGGGTGTCCGCGTACTACCTCTCCCGGTGGGGCAACGACGTCGCCAAGGACAACAACGGCACCACCATCCCCACCTGCGCCGGTGGCGGCGCCCCGCCCGCCACCGGGAAGTACTGGGTGGACACCTTCACCAGCGCGAGCGTCTACGCCTCGCCGACCTCCACCAACGCCACCGGGACGCTGAACCAGGGGACGAACTACGTCTACTGCAAGGCCTGGGGCCGCGAGGTGTCGAACGGCAGCAGCTACAACCACTGGTGGCTGAAGACGGACTCGGACGGCGGCCCGGCCGGCCAGTGGGTCTCCGCGTACTACCTGTCGCGCTGGGGCAACGACACGGCCAAGGACAACAACGGCACGACCATCCCCGACTGCTAGCAGCGGGCCGACCGTGCCGGCCGCGGCCACCGACGAGGTGGTGCGGCCGGCACGGTCGCGTTTCCCGGGGCGCCCGCGCGTGACCGGTCGGCGCCAGCGCGTGACCGATCAGGGCCCGCCCCGCCGCACAGGACCCGCCCAGACCGGCCAGGACCCGCCGCGACCGATCAGGATTCGAGAAGCGCCCGACCGGGGTGCGCGCCTAGCGTTGCCGTCATGAGCGACATCACCATTCACTGGACCTTCCTCCCGCACACCGACCCCGAGGCCTCCCTCGCCTTCTACCGCGACCTGCTCGGCTTCGAGGTGCGCAGCGACATCGGCGGCGGCCCGATGCGCTGGATCACCCTCGGCCCCGCCGGCCAGCCCGACGTCTCCCTGGTACTGGAGCCGGCGTCCGCCGACCCGGGCCGCACCGAGGAGGAGCAGCGGACCGTCACCGAGATGATGGCCAAGGGCACCTTCGCCCGGATCGTCCTGGGCACCCGCGACCTGGACGGCGTCTACGACCGGCTGAAGTCCGGCGGCGCCGAGCTGGTCCAGGAGCCGACCCGGCAGCCGTACGGCGTCCGCGACTGCGCGTTCCGCGACCCGGCGGGCAACATGGTCCGCCTCAACGAGCTGGGCTGACCCCCGCCGGTACCCGTACCCTTCAGGACACCCCACGGACCACCGAGAGCCAGGGAGCGAAGACAACGATGCCCAACCGGACGGACGCGCGGCCGCACGTCGCCGACAGCCACGACCTGATCCGCGTGCACGGCGCACGCGAGAACAACCTCAAGGACGTCAGCGTCGACATCCCCAAGCGCCGGCTGACGGTGTTCACCGGGGTGTCCGGCTCGGGCAAGAGCTCCCTGGTCTTCGACACCGTCGCCGCCGAGTCCCAGCGGCTGATCAACGAGACCTACAGCGCGTTCGTCCAGGGCTTCATGCCCACCCTGGCCCGGCCCGAGGTGGACGTCCTCGAAGGCCTGACCACCGCGATCATCGTCGACCAGCAGCGGATGGGCGCCGACCCGCGCTCCACCGTCGGCACCGCCACCGACGCCAACGCGATGCTGCGCATCCTGTTCAGCCGCCTCGGCACCCCGCACATCGGCTCCCCCAAGGCCTTCTCCTTCAACGTCCCCTCGATCAGCGGCGCCGGCGCCGTCACCGTCGAACGCGCGGGCAAGGCGGTCAAGGAGCGGCGCAGCTTCAGCATCACCGGCGGCATGTGCCCGCGCTGCGAGGGCCGAGGCACCGTCTCGGACATCGACCTCACCCAGCTGTACGACGACGGCAAGTCGATCTCCGAGGGCGCGTTCACCATCCCCGGGTGGAAGACGGACAGCTGGTGGACGGTCGGCGTCTACGCCAACTCGGGGTTCCTCGACCCGGACAAGCCCATCCGCGAGTTCACCGAGCAGGAGCTGCAGGACTTCCTGTACCGGGAGCCGACCAAGGTCAAGGTCAACGGCGTCAACCTCACCTACGAGGGCCTTATCCCCAAGATCCAGAAATCCATGCTGTCCAAGGACAAGGACGCGCTGCAGCCTCACATCCGGGCCTTCGTGGAGCGGGCCGTGACCTTCACCGCCTGCCCCGACTGCGAGGGCACCCGGCTCAGCGCGGCGGCCCGCTCCTCGAAGATCGCGGGCATCAGCATCGCCGACGCCTGCGCGATGCAGATCAGCGACCTCGCCGCCTGGGTCCGCGACCTCCGGGAGCCCTCGGTGGGGCCGCTGCTCGGCACGCTCCGGCAGACCCTCGACTCCTTCGTGGAGATCGGCCTCGGCTACCTCTCCCTCGACCGCCCCTCCGGCACCCTGTCCGGCGGCGAGGCGCAGCGGGTCAAGATGATCCGCCACCTCGGCTCCTCGCTCACCGACACCACGTACGTCTTCGACGAGCCCACCACCGGCCTGCACCCGCACGACATCGACCGGATGAACCGGCTGCTGCTGCGCCTGCGGGACAAGGGCAACACGGTGCTGGTGGTGGAGCACAAGCCTCAGACCATCGCGATCGCCGACCACGTGGTCGACCTCGGCCCGGGGGCCGGCGCGGCCGGCGGCACGGTCTGCTACGAGGGCGACGTGGCGGGGCTGCGCACCAGCGGCACGGCGACCGGCCGCCACCTGGCCGACCGTACGGCGCTGCGGGAGACCGTGCGCAAGCCCACCGGCACGCTGGAGATCCGCGGCGCGAACACCCACAACCTGCGGGACGTGGACGTGGACGTCCCGCTCGGGGTGCTCACGGTGGTGACCGGGGTGGCGGGGTCGGGCAAGAGCTCGCTGATCCACGGCTCGATCCGGGCGGAGGAGGGCGTGGTCTCCGTCGACCAGGGCGCGATCAAGGGTTCCCGGCGCAGCAACCCGGCCACGTACACCGGGCTGCTGGAGCCGATCCGCAAGGCCTTCGCCAAGGCCAACGGCGTGAAGCCGGCCCTGTTCAGCGCCAACTCCGAGGGCGCCTGCCCGACCTGCAACGGCGCCGGGGTGGTCTACACCGACCTGGCGATGATGGCCGGGGTGGCCACCACCTGCGAGGACTGCGAGGGCAAGCGGTACCAGCCCGCGGTGCTGGAGTACCACCTGGGCGGGCGGGACATCGCCGAGGTGCTGGCGATGTCGGTGACGGAGGCGGAGGAGTTCTTCGGCTCGGGCGAGACGAAACTCCCGGCCGCGCACCGCGTCCTGGAGCGGCTCGCCGACGTCGGGCTCGGCTACCTGAGCCTCGGCCAGCCGCTCACCACGCTCTCCGGCGGCGAGCGGCAGCGGCTCAGGCTGGCCACCCACATGGCGGACAAGGGCGGTGTCTACGTCCTCGACGAACCGACCACCGGGCTGCACCTGGCCGACGTCGAGCAGCTGCTCGGCCTGCTGGACCGGCTGGTCGAGTCCGGCAAGTCGGTCATCGTGATCGAGCACCACCCGGCGGTGATGGCGCACGCCGACTGGATCATCGACCTCGGCCCGGGCGCCGGCCACGACGGCGGGCTGGTGGTCTTCGAGGGCACTCCGGCCGAGCTGGTCGCGGCCCGCTCCACTCTGACCGGCGAGGCGCTGGCCGACTACCTGGGCTGAGTCGTCCTGCCTCGGCCGGGTCGAGCGGGAGGGCCACTCCAGGATCCGCGCCGAGGCGTCCAGGACGTACCGCCTCCGCCGCCGGTGATCACCGGCGGCGGAGGCAGGATGGCCGCGGGAGGAACCGCGGGAGGAACCGCGGGTGGAACTACGGCTTGATGCGGACCACCTGCGGGTCGTGGTCGCTGGCCTGCTGGGCGAACTCGGCGTTGATGTGCACCACGTCGTACTTGGCGTAGCCGACCTCGGGGCTGACCAGGATGTGGTCCAGCACCTGCGAGTTGCCCTGGTAGACGTACGAGTACTGCTCGGTCTCCGGCAGCTCGTTCACCAGGTCGCGCAGCACGCCGCCCTTGGTGAGCGCGGCGAGCGCGGGCGAGAACTGGTAGTCGTTGAAGTCACCGAGGGAGACGACCTTGGCCTCCTTGTCGGCGGCCAGCAGCTGGGCGACGAAGGCCTGCTCGACGGTGGCCTGCTTGATCCGCTGCACCTCGGAGCTGCGGGTCGGCTGCTGGAAGCGGCTGTCGATGCCCTGGTCGCCGCCCTTGCTGTTGAAGTGGTTGGCGATGACGAAGACCTTCTTGCCGCGGAAGGAGAACTGGCCGACCAGCGGCTTGCGGCTGTTGGTCCAGGCCTCGTCGTTCGGCTCGATCCGGCCGGGCGAGGCGGTCAGCGCGGTGCTCGCGCCGGTGCCGGTCACGCCGACGGCGGTGGTGGCGGTGCCGCCGGGAATGTCCGTGAAGGACACCCGCTGCGGGTTGAACAGGAAGACCTGGCGGATGTTGCCGCCGGGCTCGCCGCCGTCCTTGCCGTCCTGCGGGTCGACCGAGCGCCAGTCGTAGGCCGGGCCGCCGGCCGCCTTGATGGCGGCGACGAACTTGGCGACGGTCTGGCTCGCGTCCACCGTGCCGTCGTTCTTGGCGCCGTTGTTGTCCTGGATCTCCTCCAGGGCGACGATGTCGGGCGAGCGCAGGTTGGTGACGACGCCCCGGGCCAGCTCGGCGAACTTGGCGTCCGGGTTGCCCGGGGCCAGGTTCTCCACGTTGTAGGTGGCCAGGGTGAGTTCGCGGTCGGTCGCCTGGGCGGTGACCTCGCGCTGGAGGTGGTTGTCCTTCAGCGTGCCCATGGTGCCGGCGACCAGGGTGTAGCCGCCGAAGTTGTTGTAGTCCAGCGGGCCGGTGGTGGCGCCGGTCAGCTCGTCGCCGACGTTGGCCACCGGGAAGGGCTGCTGGGAGACGGCGGCCTGCTGCTGGATCATCAGGCGGCCGACGTTGGGCTCGCGGTAGGACTCGTACAGCACGCCGCCGCGCTTGCTGCGCTGGTCCTGCTTGTCGGCGGCGACCCACAGCTCGTTGTACTTGTCGGTCGCCTGGATCACCCGGACGTCCCTGACCTGGACGAGCATGCCCTCCAGGGACTCGTAGAAGTCCAGGGTGTACTTCTCCGGGTCGAGCTTCACGCCGTCGATGGAGCCGTCCGCACCGGCCGGCGGGGCGTAGGTGCCGGGGATGTTGCGGGTGTCGACGACGACCGGGGCGGGCAGCGGGTTGCCGGCCGACAGGACGGTGGTGCCCGGGGCGGAGATCTCGGTGAGGGACTGCGAGCCCCCGCCGAAGTTCGGGTAGTACTCGGTGACCTTGCCGCTCACCAGCACCGAGTCGCCGACCTTCACGGTCGGGTTGCCGCCGGTGAAGACGAAGACGCCCTCGCTGGTGGCCGGGTCGGCGTCCGGGTTCGGGTCCTGGATCCAGAAGCCCTTGGAGCTGCCGTACGCGCGCACACCGGTGACGATGCCGGGCACGCCGGTGACCGGCTTGCCGGCCTGCGGGGATATCCGGGTGTTGCCCTGGATGTCGTGGATCCGCAGCGGGCCGACCTCGGTCGGGGCGGGAGTCGCGGTGGAGGCGGCGGTGGCCACCGGCAGCGGGACGAGCACCAGCGAGGCGGCCAGCGACGCCGGGATCAGGGCGGCGCGCAGCAGGGCTCTGCGGGGACGGGGTGCGGGGGCGGTGGTCACCGGGGCAGGACTCCTAGCTCCGTCGTGCCGCACTGGTGCAGCACGACGGTCCGGGCGGAGGCGCGCTTCGAGCGCGCGCTACTCGCGTGGGGAAGAAGCGGAGGACGGACTCCCGCCCCCCGCGGCGCCCCTCAAGATACGCGCGTAGAAAATGCCCCGACAAGACCCTGCCGGTGAACTGTCGGTTCCACCGGGGTGACGTGACACACGGTCAGTCCGAGCTCCTCACAGGCCGCTCCCAGCGGACTCCCAGGAAGCCTCGATCCGCTCGACGACCAGCTCGCACAGCTCGTGGGTGCGCAGCGCGTCGTGGGCGTCCAGGGTCTGCCCGGAGCGGACGGCCGCCAGGAAGGCCAGTACGCACTGCTCGATGCCTCGCTGACGGGCCACCGGCACCCAGTCGCCGCGGCGGCGGACGGTCGGCTGGCCGCGGTGGTCGATCACCTCGGCCAGGTTGCGCACCTCGCGCTTGGAGTCGCCGCCGGAGACCTCCAGCACCTCCTCGGTGGAGCCGGAGACCCGGTTCATGATGCCCAGCGCGGTGAACCCCGCTCCGCCGAGGGTGAGCACCACGTGCTCGACCAGCCCGTCCCGGGTGCGGGCCCGGACGTCCACGTGCTCGATCTCGCCGGGGGCCAGGAAGCGCAGCAGGTCCACGACGTGGATGAAGTCGTCGTACACCAGGGTGCGGGCGGCCTCGGCCAGGCCCTCGCGGTTCTTCTGGAGGACGATCAGGTCACGCGGACGCTCCCTGGCCTGGACGTAGCCGGGCGCGTGGCGGCGGTTGAAGCCGACCATCAGCGAGCGGCCGGTGCGGTCGGCGAGGTCGACCAGCCGGCGGGCGCCGTCCAGGGTGTAGTCGAGCGGCTTGTCGACGTAGACGTCCACCCCGGCGGTGAGCAGCTGCTCGACGATCGGGACGTGCTGGTCGGTGGCGGCGTGCACGAAGGCGGCGCGGATGCCGCCGTCGATCAGCGCGCCGAGGTCGGTGAAGCGGTGCTCGGGGGCGATCCGGTGGGCCTCGCCGAGCCGGTCCAGCTTGGCCGCGTCCCGGGTCATCAGCCGCAGGTCGAGGCCGGGCAGCGCGGTGAGCACCGGCAGGTAGGCCTTCTGCGCGATGTCGCCGAGGCCGATCACCCCGACCGGGAGCCGGGTCTCGGGTGCGGCGGTCGAACTCATGAGGGCTCCTGTGGTGCGCGGTCGTCGGCCGCCCCCACCCTATGGGGCGGGTCGGGCGGAGGCTCGCCCGGCCTCCGGCAGTGGGTCAGGCCGCCAGCAGGGCCTCGGCGATGCCCCGGGCGCGCCAGGCGGCGTCCGGGGTGCCCTCGCGCAGGGCGGTGACGATGGCGCCGTCCATCAGGAGCGCGAACTGCCGTGCCCGCTCCCCGGGTTCGGGGACGTCCGCGCCCCGCATCAGCTGCTCGACCAGCTCGATGACGCGGGTCTTGTGCAGGGCCGCCATCCGGCGGGCCGGGCTGGCCGGGTCGGCGATCTCGGTCATCGTGTTGATCGCGACGCAGCCGCGGTAGTCCTGTGCCGCGAAGCGTTCGGCCAGCGCGTCGAAGACGTACAGCGGGTGGCCGCCGTGGGCCGCGACCCGCTCGGTGAGCCACGCCCGCCACCGGGCGTCGCGGCCTTCCAGGACCGCCGTCACCAGCGCCTCCTTGCCGGCGAAGTGCCGGTAGAAGGAGGCCCGGCCCACGCCGGACTCGGAGAGGATGCGCTCCACGCCGACCGCGCGGATCCCGTGGGCGTAGAAGAGGGACTCCGCCGTGCTCAGCAGGCGCGCCCTCGCGTTGACTGCCATGCGGCAGATCCTAGCCACCCCCGACGCCGAACGGCACCGATCGGTACCGTCCTGCATCGGTACGCGCCCGGCGGGCTCACGCGCCCGAGGCGGCCGCCTCGGCGAGGGAGTCCAGCACCGGCCGCACCAGCGGATGCCCGTCCGCGCCGGCCCGGACGGCGGCGAAGACCCTGCGGGTGGCGAGCTCGCTGTCCACCGGGCGCACCGCCACCTCGCGGAGGTCCACACCGCGCAGCGCCGAGCGCGGCACCAGCGCCACCCCGAGGCCCGCCGAGGCGAGCGCGACCACGGCCCGGAAGTCGTCGGAGGAGTGCAGCAGCCGGGGCTGGAACCCGGCGTGCTCGCAGGCCAGCAGCACCACGTCGTGGCAGGGGTTGCCCGGGTACGGCCCGATCCACGGCTCGTCGGCGAGCGCGGCGACGGCCAGCGGTCCCGACTCGGCGGCCAGCCGGTGGCCGACCGGCAGGACGGCCTCGAAGGGCTCGGCGTACAGCGGCACCCTGGTCAGCCGGGCGTCGTCGGCGCGCGGCGCGCCCCGGTACTCGACGGCCACCGCGAGGTCGGCCCGGCCGTCCAGCACCATCGGCAGGCTGGCGTCGCCCTCGGCGTCCAGCACCTTGAGCCGCACCCCGGGCGCGCGTTCGGCGAGCAGGCCGACGGCCGGGGAGAGCACGGAGGCGATGGCGGTCGCGAAGGAGGCCACGGTGACCTCCCCGGAGACGCCCGCGCTGTACGCGGCGAGGTCGGCCTCGGCGCGCTCCAGCTGGGCGAGCACCACGTCGGCGTGGCCGAGCAGGATCTCCCCGGCGGCGGTCAGCCGCACGCCCCGGCCCTCCCGGGCGAGCAGGTGGTGGCCGGTCTCCTGCTCCAGGGCGGCCAGCTGCTGGGAGACCGCGGAGGGGGTCAGGTAGAGGGCGGCCGCCGCGGCGGTCACGGTGCGGTGGTCCGCCACGGCCCGCAGGGTCCGCAGCCGTCGTGCGTCGATCACGCACCAATTCTGCCAGCGCGGCGCGGCACGCCGGACCGGCCGGAGCGGCGGCGGCAGTGCCCGGAGCAGCGGTTTCGGCCGGAGGCGGCACGGGAGGCGCATTTCCGGACGAGATCCCTCCAGGTCGTTGACCGACCGTCCGTACGGCGCTTGGCTCTTACCGACCGGGCCACGGGGGGCCGAGGGCCCGGGGCCGTCATCTGGGGAGGATGATCGATGACCACCGCACGCACCCGCCGCCGACTGGCCCGCACCGCCGCCGTCCTGGTGGCCGCCGCCGTGGCCGGGGCCGCGATGCCCGCCGCCGAGGCCCGGCCGCCCAAGGGAGACACCGCCAGGGTCAGCGAGGGCGCCAAGGGCGAGGCGCTGAACGGGCCCTCGCTCGCCCTCGGTCTGAGCGGCGACGGCCGCTACGCGCTGTTCTCCTCCTCGGCGACCGACCTGCTGCCCGGCGGCGCCGGGGCGGTGGGCGACGTCTACGTCCGGGACCTGCGCAACGGCCACACCGAGCGGATCAGCGTCGCCCCCGACGGCTCCGCGCTGGACGCGGGCACCTACGACGCGGCGATCAGCGGCGACGGCCGGTACGTGGTGTTCAGCAGCTACGCCGGCAACGTGGTGGCCGGCCAGCCGAAGCACCCCACCGACGTCTTCGTCCGCGACCGCTGGACCGGACGCACCGAGCTGGTCACCACCGGCGACGGCAGCTCCGGCGCGGGCGACGACCAGAGCGGCCGCAACGCCTTCGACGCCGACATCAGTGCCGACGGCCGCTACGTGGTCTACTCCTCCGACCGCACCGACCTCGCCCCCGGCGTGCGCCGCGGCAAGTTCAACGTCTTCGTCACCGACCGCTGGACCCACACCACCCGGCTGATCTCCACCGGGGCGGACGGCACCCCGGCCGACAACAACTCCTCCCGCCCGACGATCAGCGCCGACGGGACCGTCATCGGCTTCAACTCGCGGGCCGGCAACCTGCTCCCGGCCGACCAGACCCCGCCCGCGGCCGCCGCGGAAGCCGCCTCGGGCGGCGCCGACCGGGCCGAGGCGGCGCAGTCCCCGCGGACCGCCGGCGCCCAGGCCGCGCTGGCCGCCATCCGCGCCTACCCGTACTACGTCTGGGACGCCCGCACCGGGAAGATCACCGGCGCCAGCTACGACGCGGCCGGCGAGCTCATCGGCACCGGCAGCGACGGGCGGATCAGCCCCTCCGGCCGCTACGCGCTCTACACGGTCTACGAGGAGGGCGGCCGGCCCGGTTCGCACGGCCGCCACCAGGACGTCTACGTCCGCGAGCTGGCCACCGGCCGCACCACCAAGGTCGACCAGCCGCTGTCCGGCAGCACCCTCGAATCGTCCTACAACCCCGTGATGTCGCTGGGCGACCGCTGGGTGTACTTCACCTCCGAGGTCACCGACCTCGTCCCCGACGACACCAACGGGCAGGCCGACATCTTCCGCACCGACCTGCGCACCGGGCTCACCGAGCGGGTCCCCCTCACCCAGGACGGCTCGCAGAGCACCACCTCCGCCTTCTTCCCGCAGGTCGACGACGGCGACACGACGCTGCTGTTCAGCGCCGAGGACGGCAACCTGGCGCCCGTCGTCGACAGCGCCACCACCGACGTCTTCCGGCGCCGCCTGTGACGGCCTGACTCCCCTGCGGGATACGCCTGTTGACGTATTTCCCGACGGGATCACCCGTGGCCGTTGACCACCGGCCCTCCCGACGGTTGGCTCTGCGGAAGCCCGCCGCCGGGAGGGAGCGCGGCCGGGCGACCCCAGGGGAGGACGATCCATGACCACCGCACGCACCCGCCGATGGCTGGCCCGCACCGCCGCCGTCCTGGCGGCCACCGCCGTGGCCGGCGCCGCGATGCCCGCCGCCGAGGCCAAGCCGCCCAAGGGCGACACCGCCAAGGTCAGCGAGGGCCCGAAGGGCGAGCAGCTCAACGGACCCTCGTCCGCGCTCGGGCTGAGCGAGGACGGCCGCTCCGCGCTCTTCACGTCCGCCGCGACCAACCTGCTGCCCGTGGCCGGCACCCCGAACTCCGACGAGATCTACGTGCGGAACCTGCGCAACGGGCACATCGAGCGGGCCAGCGTCGCCGACGACGGCTCCCCGCTGAACGCCCCCACCACCGAGGCCTCGATCAGCGGCGACAGCCGCTACGTGGCGTTCAGCACCGTCGCCACCAACGTGGTGCCCGGCCAGGTGCCGCACGCCAGCGACGTCTTCGTCCGCGACCGCTGGACCGGCCACACCGAACTGGTCACCGCCGCCGCCCTGCCGAGCACCGACGACCAGAGCCGCTACGGCGCCCTCAGCCCCAGCATCAGCCGGGACGGCCGCTACGTCGCCTACGTCTCCAACCGCAGCGACCTCGCCCCGGGCGTCCTGCGGCGCGGCAAGAACAACGTCTACATCACCGACCGCTGGACCCACACCAGCCGGCTGGTCACCGTCGGCGCGGACGGAGAGGGCGCGAACAACAACTCCTTCGAGCCGACGATCAGCGCGGACGGCTCCACGGTCGGCTTCACCTCCCGGGCCGGCAACCTGCTCCCGGAACCGCCGGACCCGGCCACCGACCCGAGCACCGACCCGGGCACGGACCCGACCGCCGACCCGACCGCCGACGCCGAGTCCGCGCCCGACGGCGGGGCGCCCGGGCTGACCGGGCCCCACTACTACCGCTACTACGTCTGGAACGCCGCCACCGGCATCGTCGGCGGCAGTCTGGACGACACCGGGAAGCTGATCGGCTCCCGGGACGGCCGGATCAGCCCGGACGGCCGCTACGCGGTCTACAGCCTCCCGATCTTCATCGGCGGCTTCCCCGGCCCGGCCCACGGCATCCGGATGGACGTGTACGTCCACGAACTGGCCACCGGCAAGGTCACCAAGGTCAACACCGACCTGCCGGGCACCAGCACGAAGTGGTCGTCCTTCGGCGGCGTCATGACGTTCGACGACCGCTGGGTCTACTTCGCCTCCGACGCCGAGACCCTCGTCCCCGGCGACACCAACGACAGCACCGACGTGTTCCGCCGCGACCTGAGGACCGGCCTGATCGAACGCGTCAGCCTCACCCGGGACGGCGAGCAGACCACCGGCGCCGCCTCCTACAGCCCGGCCGTGGACGCCGCCGGCAACACGGTGATCTTCACCGCCGTGGGCGGCAACCTGGTCCCGGGGAACACCGGCGACCAGCAGGACGTCTTCCTGCGCCGCCTGTGACGCCCTGACTCCCGTTCCGCATACGTCCGTTGACGTATTTTCCGCCGACATCGACCGAGGACGTTGACCCTCCGACCCTCCCGACGATTGGCTCTGCGAAAGCCCGTCGCCGGGAGGGAGCCCGGCCGGGCGATCGCTGGGGAGGACAACCTCATGACACGTACCACCCGCAACCGGTGGTCGGCGGGCGGCGGCGTGCTGGCCGCCGCCGCCGTACTGGCCGTCACCGCCGCGCCCGCCCAGGCCGCCACGCCGCCGCGTGGCACCTCACAGGTCAGCACCGGGGTCAACGGCACCGTGCCCGACAACCCGTCCTCGGCCCAGGGCCTGAGCGCCGACGGCCGCTACGCGCTGTTCACGTCCCGGGCCACGAACCTGCTGCCCCAGCCCCCGGCGGGCTGGAGCAACGCCTACGTGAAGGACCTGCGCACCGGCCGCGTCGAGCAGGTCAACCTGTCCGACTCGGGTGCGGCGCCGAGCGGCTCGACCGACCAGGCCGGGATCAGCGCCGACGGCCGCTACGTCGTCTTCGAGAGCGACGGCGAGAACGTGGCGCCCGGAGCGCAGGTCAAGGACCGCACCGAGGTGTACATCAGGGACCGCAGGACCGGCCACACCGAGCTGGTCAGCAGCAGCCCCACCAACACCGACAAGGACCAGTACCACGCCTCGTACAACGCGCAGGTCAGCGGGAACGGCCGGTACGTGGTCTACGTGTCCTCGCGCAACGACCTGGACCCGACCGTCGTGGAGCCGGAGCCGGAGCCGGAGCCGGAGCCCGGAACGGAGCCCACCACCGGCCCCTCGCTCACCAGGCCGTACACCTGGAAGATCAACGTCTACCTCACCGACCGCTGGACCCACACCACCCGGCTGGTCACCCGCGACCACAACGGCCGGGCGGGTGAGAACACGTCCTTCCGTCCGACGATCAGCGCGGACGGCCGCACCATCGGCTTCGGCTCCAGCTCCGCGCTGCTGCCGCCCGAGGAGACGCCCGCCCCCGCCGCGTCCGCCGGGGCGTCGCCGCTCCTGGCCCGCCCGACGACCGCCACCTACTACACGTACGACGTGGTCTCCCGGACGATCTCGCCCGCGAGCTACGACACCGAGGGCAAGCTCACCAACGCGGCCTTCGACGCCACCATCAGCCCCGACGGACGGTACGCGGTCTACGCCCTGCCCGAGCCCGGCGGCTCGACCGGCGGCCACCGCTACCACACCGTGGTGCACGTCCGGGACCTGCGGACGGGCACCGTGACGCGGGTCAGCGGCGGCCTGCCCGGCACCGCTTCGGTCGCCTCCTCCGGCCACGGCTCGATCACCGCCGACCACCGCTGGGTCTACTTCTCGTCCGCCGCCGACAACCTGGTGCCGGGCCCGCAGCACCCGGGCTGGGACGTCTACCGCCAGGACCTCCGCACCGGCCGCACCGAACGGGTCACCACCGCTGCGGACGGCTCGCTCGGCAACGGCTCGTCGAACGACCCGTTCGTGTCGGCCGACGGCAGGACCGTGCTGTTCGGCTCGACCAGCGGCAACCTGGTCGCCGGCGGCAACGGCCCGGCGGGCGAGAACTCCCAGGTCTTCGCCAAGCCCACCGGGCTCCACGCGGGTGACGACGACCAGGGCGAGGACGGCGACGAGCAGTGACCCCCCGGAGGAACCGCGACGGGGGCGAGACGTCGGCCGGGCCGGCGTCCCGCCCCCGCAGCGGGAGGGTGGGGCAGGTGGTTCTGGGCCGTGGGGGGGGGGGGGGGGCGGGGGGGCGCCCCCCCCGGGGGGGGGGGGGGGGGCCGGC
>NZ_JBSFKF010000006.1:159230-252701 GCF_053598415.1 Kitasatospora sp. NPDC001132
GCCCCCGGCGGGCGGGCCCGCCCGCGCCGGCCCGCCCTCCCCCCCCCGCGCCGGCTGGGGGGCGCTGGGGGCTGCGCGCGGGTGGTGCGCCGCCCCCGGCCACCCCCCCCCCCCCACGGCAGTTGTGAGCCCGCGGGCCGGTCCGGTTCCGAGCGGTCCGGCCCGCGGGCAGCCTGGGGCGGGGTTACTCCCCCAGCGCGGCGCGCGCGTCCACGAAGGCCGCGACGGCGCGCTCGACGTCCTCGGTGGAGTGCGCCGCGGACAGCTGCACCCGGATCCGGGCCTGGCCGTGCGGCACCACCGGGTAGGAGAAGCCGATCACGTACACGCCGCGCTCCAGCAGCAGTTCGGCGAGCCGGCCGGCCTCGGCCGCGTCGCCGATCATCACCGGGGCGATCGGGTGGTCGCCGGGCAGGATCTCGAACCCGGCCTCGGTCATCCTCGTCCGGAACAGCGCGGTGTTGGCCGCCAGCCGCTCGCGCAGCTCGTTGGACTTCTCGACCAGGTCGAGCACCTTGAGCGAGGCGGCCGCGATCACCGGGGCCAGCGAGTTGGAGAACAGGTACGGGCGGGAGCGCTGGCGCAGCAGGGCGACGATCTCCCGCCGGGCGGAGACGTAGCCGCCGGAGGCGCCGCCGAGCGCCTTGCCGAGGGTGCCGGTGATGATGTCCACGCGGTCCATCACGCCGTGCAGTTCGGGGGTGCCGCGGCCGCCCGCGCCGACGAAGCCGACGGCGTGCGAGTCGTCCACCATGACCATGGCGTCATAGCGGTCGGCCAGGTCGCAGATCTCGCGCAGCGGGGCGACGTAGCCGTCCATGGAGAACACGCCGTCGGTGACGATCAGGCGGCGGCGGGCGTCCTGGGTGTCCTGGAGCTGCTTCTCCAGGTCGGCGAGGTCGCGGTTGGCGTAGCGGTGGCGGCGGGCCTTGCTGAGCCGGATGCCGTCGATGATGCTGGCGTGGTTCAGCGCGTCGGAGATGACGGCGTCGCGGTCGTCCAGCAGGGTCTCGAAGACACCGCCGTTGGCGTCGAAGCAGGAGGAGTAGAGGATCGTGTCCTCCTGGCCGAGGAAGGCCGAGAGGCGGTCCTCCAGTTCCTTGTGGACGTCCTGGGTGCCGCAGATGAAGCGGACTGAGGCCATCCCGTAGCCCCAGCGGTCCAGGGCGTCCTTGGCGGCGGCGAGCACCTCGGGGTGGTCGGCGAGGCCCAGGTAGTTGTTGGCGCAGAAGTTCAGCACCTCGCCCGGGCGGCCGCCGGCGGTCACGGTGACCGCGGCGCTCTGCGGGGATCCGATCACCCGCTCGGGCTTGAACAGGCCGGCCTCGCGGATCTCGTCGAGGGTCGTGGCGATGTCGGCGCGCACGTTGTCGAACACAGCAGGCTCCTTTTGCGTCGGCGGGGTGGCTCAGGCGGTCCAGTCGAGGATGATCTTGCCGCAGTTGCCGCTCGCGGCGTCGTCGAAGGCGGCCTCGAAGTCGGTGGCGGCGTAGCGGCCGGTGATCACCGGGCTGAGGTCCAGACCACCCTCCAGCAGCACGGACATCGCGTACCAGGTCTCGAACATCTCGCGGCCGTAGATGCCCTTGATGGTGATCATCGAGGTGACGATCGAGGCCCAGTCCACCGGGAACTGCTCGGCGGGCAGGCCGAGCATGGCGATCTTCCCGCCGTGGGTCATGTTGGCGATCATCGACTGCATCGCCTCGGGGCGGCCGGACATCTCCAGGCCGACGTCGAAGCCCTCGCGCAGGCCGAGCTTCTGCTGGCCCTCCTCGATGGTGTGCTGGGAGACGTCCAGCGCCAGCGTCACGCCGACCTCGCGGGCCAGGTCGAGGCGGTACGAGGAGACGTCGGTGATCATCACGTTGCGGGCGCCGGCGTGCTTGGCGACGGCGGCGGCCATGATGCCGATCGGGCCGGCGCCGGTGACCAGCACGTCCTCGCCGACCAGCGGGAAGGACAGCGCGGTGTGCACGGCGTTGCCGAACGGGTCGAAGATCGCGGCCACGTCCAGGTCGACCGGCACCCGGTGCACCCAGACGTTGGAGGCGGGCAGGGCCACGTACTCGGCGAAGGCGCCGTCGCGGTTGACGCCCAGGCCGACGGTGTTGCGGCACAGGTGGCGGCGGCCGGCCAGGCAGTTGCGGCACTTGCCGCAGACCAGGTGGCCCTCGCCGCTGACCAGGTCGCCGACCGCGACGTCCGCGACGCCGGCGCCGATCTCGGCGACCTCGCCGACGAACTCGTGGCCCAGCACCAGCGGGGTCCTGATGGTCTGCTGGGCCCAGCCGTCCCACTTGCGGATGTGCAGGTCGGTGCCGCAGATGCCGGTCCGCAGCACCTTGATCAGCACCTCGCCGGGGCCGATCTCGGGCATGGGGACGTCCATCAGCCAGAGCCCGGGCTCGGCCTGCTGCTTGACGAGTGCCTTCACGGCGGCTCCTGACGTGCGGGTGGAACGGCCTGCGGGTGCGGGGGCAGGCCGAGGGGGCCCGGTTCGGCCGCTCCTGACGGGGCGCGCTCCGGGCAGGCAGCAATCTGCCTGGTCGGAGGGGGCGCGGTCCATCGAGGAATTCTTAAGGGCGGCCACAGCTGGGCTGAACGATCGTGCCCGAGCCGCGCTCGCAGGCCGGTGCGGCATGCCGGTGCTCACCCGTCCGGCCGAGCGCGGAGGCGGCGGGCGTGACTCCGGCGGGGCCCGACCACGGCCCCGGGGCGGGTGACGGCGGACCGCCAGCCGGGCGGGGCACTCGGCTGACGGTGCTCCCGTTCGGTCCAGCCGGGCACGGACCCGCGCGCGGCCGGACGGCGGCGGTGCTTACGGTGGCGACGCTCCCCCGCGGCCCCGTGGAGCAGTGCTCCGGCCCGGCCGAGCCGCGCTCCGGGGCCCTTCGTCGCCAAGGGGCCGCCCGCCCCAGAGAGGCGCCTGCGCCGATGACCGACACCCGACGGCCCCGACCGGCCGTTCCCCGCTCCGTACGGGTACCCCGCTCTCCGCGTCCGGCCGTGCCCAGGTCCGTACGGGCGGCCTCCGCCGCCCTCGCGCTGAGCGGCCTGCTCGCCGTCTCCGCCTGCTCCGGGGACTCGTCGCCCGCGCAGGCCGGTCCGGCGGTCACCGCCGAGCCGGCCGCGCTCAGCCCGACCGCCACGCCGACCGGCAGCCCCACCGGCGGAGTGGTGGCGCTCACCCCGGACGTCATGAGCCGGCTGGACACCGCGATCAACCAGGTGATGAGCGAGGCCGCCATCCCCGGGGTGATCGTCGGCTACACCACCCCCGACGGCAGCTACCAGCGCACCTTCGGCGTCGCCGACAAGGACGCCGGGACGCCGATGTCGCCCGACCTGTACATGCGGGTCGGCAGCGTGACCAAGACCTTCACGACCACCGGCATCCTGCGGCTCGTCGACCAGGGCAAGCTCGGCCTGGACGACTCGATCTCCAAGTACGTCCCGAACGTGCCCGGCGGCGACGGCATCACCCTGCGTCAGCTCGGCGAGATGCGCAGCGGCCTGTTCGACTACACCCTGGACTCCGACTTCCGGAACGCGGTCTTCAACGACCCGAACGGGCCCTTCACCCCGGACCAGTTGCTCGGGTTCGCGTTCAAGCACCCGGCGAACTTCGCGCCGGACGCCAAGTTCGAGTACTCCAACACCAACCTGATCCTGCTCGGCCTGGTGGTCGAGAAGGTCGGCGGGCAGCCGCTCCAGGACTTCCTGGACCAGCAGGTGTTCGCCCCGGCCGGGCTCACCAAGACCAGCCTGCCGACCGACGCGACCTTCCCCGACCCGCACGCCCACGGCTACACCAACCAGACGGCCAGCGGCTCCGTCGAGGACTCCACCACCTGGAACCCGTCCTGGGGTTGGGCGGCCGGCGCCGCCATCTCCGACCTCGCGGACCTGCAGACCTGGTCGAAGGTGCTGGCCACCGGCGAGCCACTGCTCAAGCCCGCCACCCAGGCGGAGCGGCTGAAGTTCAAGCCCGCCGGAGACACCCCCGACCTGGGCTACGGCTTCGGGGTGTTCACCACCCACGGCTGGATCGGCCACAACGGCTCGCTGCCCGGGTACGAGGCCGTGGTGCTCCACCTGCCGGAGGCGAAGGCCGGCCTGGTCGTCCTGCTCAACACCGACATCGCCCACGACGGTTCGGAACCCTCGACGCTCGTGGCCCGGGCGATCACCCAGATCGTCTCGCCGAACAACGTCTACACGCTGCCCACCGCGCCCACCACGGGCTCGCCGACGGCCTCCCCCTCACCGACGGGCTCACCGACGGGCTCCCCCTCACCGACGGGCTCCCCCTCGCCGACCACGTCGCCGACGACCTCGCCGCCGGAGTCGCCCACCGCCTCGCCGTCGCCGAGTCCGATGGCCACGCCGACCCCGTCCCCCACGGCCTCGCCCACCAGCACCGCCACGCTGCACCTCTCCTGAAGCACGTTCCGAGCGTTTCGCCGACGTTCCGCCGACAGTGCGTCGGCGGAACGTCGGCATCGCGTCGGGCCCCCAGCACGTCAGATCCCCAGCAGCCTGCCGAGGTCGTACGAGACCGGCTCCTCCAACTGCGCGTAGGTGCAGCTCTCCGGCGTGCGGTCCGGCCGCCAGCGGCGGAACTGCGCGGTGTGCCGGAACCGGGTGCCCTCCATGTGGTCGTACGCGACCTCGACCACCCGCTCGGGGCGCAGCGCGATCCAGGAGAGGTCCTTGCCGCCGGTCCAGCGGCTGACGGCGCCCGGCAGCCGGCCCCCGGCGTGCGCGGCCTCGTCCGCCCAGGCGCCCCAGGGGTGCCGGGAGACGTCCGCCATCCGCAACGGGGCCAGCTCCTCGGCGAGTTCGCGGCGGCGGGCCATCGAGAAGGCGGCGCAGACGCCGACGTGCTGGAGCCTGCCGTCGTCGTCGAAGATGCCGAGCAGCAGCGAGCCGACCACCGGGCCGCTCTTGTGCTCGCGGTAGCCGGCCACCACGCAGTCGGCGGTGCGCTCGTGCTTGATCTTGTACATGGTCCGCTCCCCCGGCCGGTACGGCTGGTCCAGCGGCTTGGCGACCACCCCGTCCAGCCCGGCGCCCTCGAACTCGGCGAACCAGGTCCGGGCGAGGTCGAGGTCGGTGGCGGCGGGGGCGGTGAACACCGGGTCGGCGGCGTCGGCGAGCGCGGCCTCCAGGGCCGGGCGGCGTACCGACAGCGGCTCGTCCAGCAGGCTCTCGTCGCCGAGGGCGAGCAGGTCGAAGGCGACGAAGGAGGCCGGGGTCCGCTCGGCGAGCAGCTTCACCCGGCTCGCGGCGGGGTGGATGCGCTCCAGCAGTTCCTCGAAGCGCAGCCGCCCCTCCCGGGCGATCACCACCTCGCCGTCCAGCACGCAGCGCGGCGGCAGCTCCCGCCCGAACGCCTCGACCAGCTCGGGGAAGTACCTGGTCAGCGGCTTGCCGGTGCGGCTGCCGAGCTCCACCTCGTCGCCGTCGCGGAACACGATCGAACGGAAGCCGTCCCACTTGGCCTCGTACTGCATCCCGGGCGGGATCTGGGCCACCGACTTGGCGAGCATCGGCGCCACCGGTGGCATCACGGGCAGGTCCATGCGACCGATCCTCGCCCGGTTCGCCTCGGGGCGCGCGCCGGGCGTACCGCGCTTAGCGTGAGGGGCATGGGCTCAGCCGTGGAACTGGAAGTCGCCGGGCGCACCGTCCGGCTGTCGAACCCGGACAAGGTGTACTACCCCGAGCGCGGCTTCACCAAGCTGGACGTCGCGCAGTACTACCTGTCCGTCGCCGACGGAGTGCTGCGCGGGCTGCGCGACCGGCCGACCACCCTGCAGCGCTTCCCGGACGGGGTGGACGGCGAGTTCTTCTACCAGAAGCGAGCACCCAAGGGCCTGCCGGAGTGGCTGCCCACCGCCCGGATCGAGTTCCCCAGCGGCCGCTCCGCCGACGAGATCTGCCCCACCGAGCCGGCCGCCGTGCTGTGGGCGGCCAACCTGGGCTGCCTCACCTTCCACCCCTGGCCGGTCCGCCGCTCCGACACCGGCCACGTGGACGAGCTGCGGATCGACCTCGACCCGCAGCCCGGCACCGACTTCCACGACGCCGTCCGCGCCGCCCACGAACTGCGCGCCCTGCTGGAGGAGTACGGGCTGCGCGGCTGGCCCAAGTCCTCCGGCGGGCGCGGACTGCACGTCTACGTGCCGCTCGCGCCCGAGTGGACCTTCACCGACGGACGGCACGCCGTGATCGCGCTCGGCCGGGTGCTGGAGCAGCGGATGCCCGGGAAGGTCACCACCTCCTGGTGGAAGGAGGAACGCGGCGAGCGGATCTTCGTCGACTACAACCAGATGGCCCGCGACCGCACCATCGCCTCCGCCTACTCGCTGCGCGCCCGCCCCCGCGCCACCGCCTCCGCCCCGCTGCGCTGGGAGGAGCTCGACGACGCCGCCCCCGAGGACTTCGACCTGCGCACCGTCCCGGCCCGCTTCGCCGAACTCGGCGATCCGAACGCCGAGATGGAGCAGCACGCGTTCCGCCTGGAGCCCCTGCTGGAGCTCTACGAGAAGCAGCTCCACGACGAGGGCCTCGGCGAACTCCCCTACCCGCCCGACCACCCCAAGGCGAAGGGCGAGCCGCCCCGGGTCCAGCCGAGCCGGGCGAAGAAGACGTAGCAGCCGTCCCCTTCGCTGCGGACCCTCAGGCCCGCGCGCCGGGCGGGGCCAGCTCGGCGACGACGCGGACGGCTTCGGCGATCTGACCGTCCGTCAGATCTCCCCGGGCGGTGAGCCGCAGCCGGGAGATGCCGTCCGGGACGGACGGCGGGCGGAAGCAGCCGACGGCGAGGCCCGCACGCAGGCAGTCGGCGGCCCAGGCGACGGCGGCCTCCGGCCCCGGGGCGCGCACGGAGACGACCGCGGCCTCGGGCTCGCAGCTGTGCAGGCCGGCGGCGGTGAGCTGCCGGGCCAGGGTGCGGGCGACCTCGCGGGCGCGCTCGGCGCGGGCCGGCTCGGCGCGCAGCAGCCGCAGGGCGGCGAGGGCGGCACCGGCGGCGGCCGGGGCGAGACCGGTGTCGAAGATGAAGGTGCGGGCGGTCTCCGTGAGGTGCCGGATCACCCGGCGCGGGCCGAGGACGACGCCGCCCTGCGAGCCGAGCGACTTGGAGAGGGTGGCGGTGGCCACGACGTCCGGCTGCCCGGCGAGGCCGGCCGCCGCGAGCGCCCCGGTGCCCCCGGGGCCGAGCACACCCAGCCCGTGCGCGTCGTCCACCAGCAGCGCGGCGCCGTGCGCGCGGACGGCTTCCGACAGCCCGGGCAGCGGGGCCGCGTCGCCGTCCACCGAGAACACCGAGTCGGTGACCACCAGCGCCCGCGGCTGCGTCCGCCCGGCGAGCGCCTCGGCGACGGCCGCCGGGGCGCTGTGCGGGGCCCGGTGGACGTCGGCGCGGGAGAGCCGGCAGCCGTCGATCAGCGAGGCGTGGTTGTAGGCGTCGGAGACGATCAGGGTGTCAGGGTCGGTGAGCGCCGTCAGCGCCGCGAGGTTGGCCGTGTAGCCGGAGGAGAACACCAGCGCGGCCTCCGCCCCGCAGAACTCGGCCAGCTCCTCCTCGAGTTCGGTGTGCAGGGCCGTCGTCCCCGTCACCAGCCGCGAGCCCGTCGAACCTCCGCCCCAGCGCAGCGCGGCGTCCGCGGCGGCCCGGGTGACCACCGGGTGCCTGGTCAGCCCCAGGTAGTCGTTGCCGGCGAGGTCCAGCACCGCGTCGTCCGCCGCCCGGCTGCGCAGCGTCCGCCTCAGCCCTGCCTCCGCGCGCATCACGGCGGTCTCGTCGAGCCAGTCGAAGACGCGCGCGGGAGCGGGGGCGAGGCCGGTGGCGGCGGGGCGCGGCTCGGCCGCGAGCGGATGGTTCATGCTCGGCACTCTGGCATGCCTCCGCGTGCGGGGCAATGTGCGGATCGGCACAGTGCGGACGGGTTGTCCTTGTGGTGGTTCACCAGGTGTCAACGGGATGTCAGTATTCAATTCACCGAATCCTCGCCGTAAAAATAGTACGATCCATGCCGATCTTTATCCGGGGGGCAAAACAATGACCGCCCTCGAATTCGAGCGTCGCATGAATCCGTGGCTCTTTGACGACAAGGGCAATCTGACCGAAGAGGCGAAGAAGCAGTTCCCGGACCTCGCCGGGGCCAACTCCGCACCGGTCTCGTTGAACCCGGCGGGCGGCGGCAAGACCATCGCCGTGAACGCCGGCGTGCTCCAGCAGGCCGCACAGAACGCCCTCGCCCTGCGGGACGCCGTCAAGACCGAGTGCGACCAGCCCGGCGAGCACGTCAACGCGGCGGCCGGCTCCCTCAAGGGCTGGAACCTCGGCGGCGCGCTCACCGCCGCCTGGGGCACCTGGACCAGCCAGTCCGGCGGACTGCAGACCACCGTCGGCGACATCGGCACCAACCTGCAGACCACGGGCCAGAGTTACAGCAAGACCGACTCGGACATCCAGGCCAACTTCAACAAGCCGCAGGGCACCGGCAGCTAGCGCCGGCGCAAACGGGGGGATACCGCACGAACGACATCATGTCCCACGTGGTGGAGAGGTTCGGCACCAAGGACGGCCCGGACCTGCTCAAGGGCGGCCTGTTCGCGAACCTCAACGGCAGCCTCGGGAACATGACCGCCAACTACATCGGCCCCTTCCAGGGCGCCCTGGAAGGGGCGGGAGCCGACTCCCACCTCTTCAAGCAGAGCCAGGTCGGGCGCCTGCTCGGCACACTCGGCCAGGACCCGGACGCCTACGCCACGATCGCGGCAGGGCAGCAGGCCTACACCACGGCCCAGATCCAGGACGTGCTGGCCCACCCCGAGTTGCACAAGGACCTGGCGGTGGCGGTCGAGAACATCGCCAAGCCGGCCGGGCAGGTCAACGGCCTGATCACCAGCGCGATGGTCGACGCGGTCTACCAGAAGCACTCCGCCGGCGACGCCGAGTTCAACGCCGCCATCGACACCAAGAGGGAGATCGCCGGCCAGATCTGGTCCTTCGCCGGCGACGCGCTCAAGGAGCGCGCGCCCCTGATCGGTGAGGGCGTCGACAGCGTGGTCAACCAGATCATGGACGACGTCGCCAACGGCTACAAGGTGGACACCCACAACGACACCAGCGACGAGGCCGGGTCCGCGAAGGAGTCGGCCGAGCTCAAGTCCCAGCAGGCGATCATCGACGCCGTCCGCGAGGCCGGCCGCAACGCGGGCGCCGACCCGAACTACATCAACGACGTGGCCCGCCGAGCCGCCCAGGAGGAGAACACCGGCTACAGCAGCGGCAAGACCTCGTACGACACGGTCTACCCCAAGAGCTGACCGCCCGAGCCCACCACCTGCCACGACCGAGAGCGCTGAGGAATGGCCGACGTCGCCCACATCATCCCGCCGTCCCCGGACGACCCGCCCCCGCGCCGGTCCCGGGTCCGCCCCTGGCACGCAGTCGTCGCCCTCGCCGTGGTCGCGGCGGTGGGCGGCGGGCTGTGGGCCTGGAAACCCTGGCAGTCGGTGGAGCTGCCACGGAGCGCGTGCTGGGGGGTGCTCGGTGCGAACGACCTGAAGCCGCTCGCGGGCACGGACGGGAAGGCCACCGAGCCCAAGCCGTCCCGCAAGATCGCCACCCCCGCGAAGCCCGCGTCGGGGAGCCGCGACTCCCGGTGCCTCGTCTCCTGGCCCGGCGGGACCATCCTGCTCGACGCGGACGTCCGACCGGCGCACGACCGGATCGACGCCGACCGGAAGAACGACGCCGGCGGCGGATCGGTCATCCCGCTCGACTTCGGCTCCGGCACGACCGGGTGGATCACGGCCAGCAGGATCGTCCCCGGAAACGCGGCGGTTCGGCTCTACGTTCCGTGCGACTACGACGCCCCGAAGGACGACGGCGACCAGCCCCCGCCGAAGTACATCGGCGTCCTGGTCTCCGGGGACGTCGTCCACGGCGCCACCCTCGGCAAGGCACATCAGGCCTACGCGGACATCGCCCTCAAGATCGGCCGGGCTGCCGCGACCGCGTACGAGTGCCGGAACCCCGTGACGCTGGCCGGTACCGCCCCCCGCATCGGTTCCTGACGTCCGGGGGGCGGTCAGGGGCAGCCGTCAGAGCGACGGGGTCTGCCGGTCGCCGAAGGTGGTGGCCGTCGTGCCGGTGAGGTAGCGGACGCAGCCGTCGATGCCGACGGCGATGCCCGGTGCCGGCCGCCCGCCCGCACCGGTCCGCCCCGGCTGCCGTCCGCCTGGAGCCAGTAGGTGTGGAGGGCGCCGGCCCGGACGACGAAGACCCGCGGCCGGGCGGACGGCTGCCCGCCACACTCCGGCGGCCCGCTCCCCTCGGCTCCGGGCTTTGCCCGGGGTGGCGGCGAGCAGGCAAGATAGCCGGGTGACCCTCCTTGATCTGATGCCGAAGCCCGCCACCCCCGACGCGCTGTACGAGACGTTCGCAGCCTGGGCGGAGGAACGGGGGATCACGCTCTACCCGGCGCAGGAGGAGGCGCTGATCGAGCTGGTGTCGGGGAACAACGTGATCCTCGCGACGCCGACCGGGTCAGGCAAGAGCCTGGTGGCGGCGGGGGCGCACTTCGCCGCGCTGGCGGAGGGGCAGCGGACCTTCTACACCGCCCCGATCAAGGCGCTGGTCTCGGAGAAGTTCTTCGACCTGGTGAAGATGTTCGGCACCGAGCAGGTCGGCATGATGACCGGCGACGCGAGCGTGAACCCGACCGCGCCGATCATCTGCTGCACCGCCGAGGTGCTCGCCCAGATCGCGCTGCGCGACGGCACCCGGGCCGACATCGGCCAGGTGGTCATGGACGAGTTCCACTTCTACGCCGAGCCGGACCGCGGCTGGGCCTGGCAGATCCCGCTGCTGGAGCTCCCGCAGGCGCAGTTCCTGCTGATGTCCGCGACGCTCGGCGACGTCCGCCGCTTCGAGGAGGACCTGACCCGCCGCACCGGCCGGCCGACCACGGTGGTGCGCAACGCGACCCGCCCGGTGCCGCTGTTCTACGAGTACCGCCGCACCTCGATGCACGACACCCTGGAGGAGCTGCTGCAGACCGGCCAGGCGCCGGTCTACGTCGTGCACTTCACCCAGAAGGAGGCGGTGGAGCGGGCCCAGTCACTGATGAGCATCAACATGTGCTCGAAGGCGGAGAAGGAGGCCATCGCCGAGCTGATCGGCAACTTCCGCTTCACCACCAAGTTCGGCCGCAACCTGTCCCGTTTCGTGCGCCACGGCATCGGCGTGCACCACGCGGGCATGCTGCCGAAGTACCGCCGGCTGGTCGAACGCCTCGCCCAGGCGGGCCTGTTGAAGGTCATCTGCGGCACCGACACCCTCGGCGTCGGCGTCAATGTGCCGATCCGCACGGTGCTGTTCACGGCGCTGTCGAAGTACGACGGGCAGCGGGTGCGCATCCTGCGCGCCCGTGAGTTCCACCAGATCGCCGGCCGGGCCGGCCGGGCCGGCTTCGACACCGTCGGCCAGGTCGTCGCCCAGGCGCCGGAGCACGTGATCGAGAACGACAAGGCGATCGCCAAGGCCGGGGACGACCCGAAGAAGAAGCGCAAGGTGGTGCGGAAGAAGGCGCCGGAGGGCTTCGTCGGCTGGACCGAGGAGACCTTCGACAAGCTGATCGCCGCCGACCCGGAGCCGCTGGTCTCCCGGTTCAAGGTGAGCCACGCGATGCTGCTGTCGGTGATCGGCCGCCCGGGCAACGCCTTCGAGGCGATGCGCAAGCTGCTGACCGACAACCACGAGGACAAGGCCGCACAGCGCCGGCACATCCGCACCGCGATCGCCATCTACCGCTCGCTGCTGGAGGGCGGCGTGGTGGAGCGGCTGCCGGAGCCGGACGCCGAGGGCCGGATCGTCCGGCTCACCCTGGACCTCCAGGAGAACTTCGCGCTCAACCAGCCGCTGTCCACCTTCGCGCTGGCCGCCTTCGAGCTGCTCGACCCGACCTCCCCCTCGTACGCGATGGACGTCGTCTCGGTCGTCGAGGCGACCCTCGACGACCCGCGCCAGATCCTCGCCTCGCAGCAGAACAAGGCGCGCGGCGAGGCCGTCGGCGAGATGAAGCGGGACGGCATCGAGTACGAGGAGCGGATGGAGCGGCTCCAGGAGATCACCTACCCGAAGCCGCTGGAGGAGCTGCTCACCCACGCCTACGAGGTGTACCGCCGGGCGCACCCGTGGATCGGCGACCACCAGCTGCAGCCGAAGTCGGTGGTCCGCGACCTGTACGAGCGGGCGATGACCTTCTCGGACTACGTCGGCTTCTACGAGCTGGCCCGCACCGAGGGCATCGTGCTGCGCTACCTCGCCGGCGCGTTCAAGGCGCTGGAGCAGACCGTCCCCGAGGACGTGAAGACCGACGACCTCAAGGACGTCATCGCCTGGCTCGGCGAGCTGGTCCGCCAGGTCGACTCCAGCCTGCTGGACGAGTGGGAGCAGCTGGCCAACCCGACCGAGCCGCAGGCCGCCGAGGTGCGGCTGGACGACAAGCCGGCGCCGGTCACCGCCAACGCCCGCGCCTTCCGCGTCCTGGTGCGCAACGAGATGTTCCGCCGGGTCGAGCTGTGCGCACTGGAGCACTACGAGGAGCTCGCCGAGCTGGACGGCGAGTACGGCTGGGACGCGGACCGCTGGGCGGACGCCATGGACGGGTACTGGGAGGAGTACGACGACCTGGGCACCGGCCCGAACGCGCGCGGCCCGAAGATGCTGATCATCGAGGAGGAGGACTCCGCCTGGCGGGTCCGGCAGATCTTCGACGACCCGGAGGGCGACCACGACTGGGGCATCAGCGCCGAGGTCGACCTGTACGGCTCGGACGAGGAGGGCCGGGCGGTGGTCCGGGTGACCTCGGTGGACCGGCTCGGCGGCTGAGCACCGGCCGACGGACCGTCGGAGCCCCCCGGAGTCCTCTCGGCTCCGGGGGGCTCCGTCATGGTCCGTCCGGGCGTCACCTCGGTCGTCCGGGCGTCACACCGGTCATCCGGGCGTCACACCGGTCGGCCATTTCGTCGGCCGGCCGTCACATCCAGGCGAACGGCGAGCCCGCCGCGTAGGAGAGCGCGCGGGTGGCCTCGTCCAGGTTCTGTTCGGTGCTCGGCGCCGTGCCGGTGGTCGTCGGGAGCGGCGCGGCCGGCGCCCCGGTGCCGCTCGGGGCGGCGCTCGCCGGGCGGCCGTCGCCGGACCGCGAGCTGGTGACCGTCACGTAGTGCCCGACCGCCTCGATCCGCGGCTCGCCGCCCGGCTTGGCGCCGGGGGGCGGGGTGGGGGCGGTGGAGGCGTCGGCGAGGATGAAGGCGACCGCGCCGGGCTTGGCCCGCAGGGCTTCGGCGGCCCGGGCGGCGGAGGGCTGGTCGGGGAAGCGCAGCAGGGTGACGCTGCTGAGCACGGGGTGGTCCTGGCCGGTGAAGCTGACGGCCAGGTAGCCCTGGCAGCCGGTGTCCTTCAGCGGGTCCTGGGTGCGGTCCTGGAGCACCTCGCCGCAGTTCTCGCCCTGCCGGACGCCGTTGCGCCGCGCCTTGAAGGCGCCGACCTCGACGGGCCGCTGGGCGGGGAAGAGGGTGTCGACGTTGAGGGCCTCGGAGTCGGTGCGCGGCGGCGGGGCGCCCACCACCCGCGGTGTCGCGGCCGCGTCCTTGGTGGACGGGCCGAGCCCGGGTATGTAGTCGCCGGGCATCGGGCGGGTGATGATCCATCCCCCGGCCGCGACCACCCCGACCACGACGATCCAGCCGGCCGCCCGACGGGCCGTCATCCGACGACCCCGCCCGCGGTCCGTTCCCCCCTCGGCGTCGGCGGCCCCGGCGGCCCCGCCGACCCGCTGCTCTACCCGGCCGTCCCGGCCCTCTCCCGGAGTCGGGGTGCGCTCCCCCTGCGTGGTCATGGCGCAGATTCTAAGCATCCCCGGGGTGGCGTGGATCACGGGGGCGGGGGTTGTGGATCATCGTCCACCGGAGCCGTCCGCGGCCCGGCCGCCAGCGGTCACCACCCCGCCCGCCACCCCGGCCGCGGCCTGGCCGCCACCCCGGCCACCGCCCGTCCGCCACCCGCTGACTACTCGCCGGTAACCGCTGGCCCGGCACCTCGTCAAGCCGATGACCAGCAACGGAGCCCGTGACCTTCGACACTGTGGCAATCGGCACATCCTCACACCGATCTTCTGGCAGGTTTGCTCTGGCGCCGCTCGATCGCCACCAGGCAGGATCGGCCCCATGGATCTTCTCGATAGCCTCACCGCCAAGGGCCTGCGCGGCGAAGTCCCGACCCGCGAGGAGGCCCTGGCCGTCCTCGCCACCACCGACGACGAGCTGCTCGACGTCGTCGCCGCGGCCGGCAAGGTGCGCCGCCGCTGGTTCGGCCGCCGGGTCAAGCTCAACTACCTGGTGAATCTGAAGAGCGGGCTCTGCCCCGAGGACTGCTCGTACTGCTCGCAGCGGCTCGGGTCCAAGGCCGAGATCCTCAAGTACACCTGGCTCAAGCCGGACCAGGCCGCCGAGGCCGCCCGCGCCGGAGTGGCCGGCGGCGCCAAGCGGGTCTGCCTGGTCGCCAGCGGCCGCGGCCCGACGGACCGCGACATCGACCGGGTCACCGACACCATGGCCGCCATCAAGGACGCCGACCCCGCGGTCGAGATCTGCGTCTGCCTCGGCCTGCTCTCCGACAACCAGGCGGAGCGGCTCAAGGCGGCCGGCGCCGACGCCTACAACCACAACCTCAACACCTCCGAGGGCACCTACGGCGACATCGCCACCACCCACACCTACGCGGACCGGGTGGACACCGTGCAGAAGGCGCACGGCGCGGGCCTGTCCGCCTGCTCCGGTCTGATCGCCGGCATGGGCGAGAGCGACGAGGACCTGGTCGACGTGGTGTTCGCACTGCGCGAGCTCGGCTCGGACTCCGTCCCGGTCAACTTCCTGATCCCCTTCGAGGGCACCCCGCTGGCCAAGGAGTGGAACCTCACCCCGCAGCGCTGCCTGCGCATCCTGGCGATGGTCCGCTTCGTCAACCCGGACACCGAGGTGCGGATCGCGGGCGGGCGCGAGGTGCACCTGCGCTCGATGCAGCCGCTCGGCCTGCACATCGCCAACTCCATCTTCCTCGGCGACTACCTGACCAGCGAGGGCCAGGCCGGGCAGGCCGACCTCGACATGATCAGGGACGCCGGCTTCGAGGTCGAGGGCGCCGGCGAGGCCACCCTGCCGCGCCACCGCGCGGACGTCGCCGAGGCCGCCCAGGCCGCCGGCGGCTGCGGCACCGCGGCCTCGGCCTGCGGCAGCGGCGGTGGCGGCTGCGGGCCGTGCGGCGGGCACGCCCACGGCGCCGACGCCCCCGCCCCGGAGGCCGTCACCGTACCCGACAGCGGGAACAGCGCCGGGAACGGCACCGAGAACGGCACCGAGAACGGGCTCCGCAGCGAGCTCGTGAAGGTCCGCCGCCGCGGCGCCGGCACCGAACTCGCGCCCAACGCCTGACAGTTCCGACCCTCCGGAGAAAGCACCATGCTCCAGCCGTCCACGGCCGCGTCCGCGTCCGACCTGCTCGCCCTCGACCGCGCCCACGTGTGGCACCCGTACGGGCCGATGCCCGGCACCGTCACCCCGTACGTGGTCGAGTCCGCCTCGGGGGTGCGGCTGCGCCTGGCCGAACCGGTCGCGGGCGGGCGGCGCGAGCTGGTCGACGGGATGTCGTCCTGGTGGGCGGCGATCCACGGCTACCGGCACCCGGTGCTGGACGAGGCGGTGCGCGATCAGCTGGGGCGGATGAGCCATGTGATGTTCGGCGGGCTCACCCACGAGCCCGCCGTCCGGCTGGCCGCCCGGCTGGTGGAGATCACCCCGGAGCCGCTGCGGCACGTCTTCCTCGCCGACTCGGGCTCGGTGGCCGTCGAGGTCGCGATGAAGATGTGCCTCCAGTACTGGCAGTCCACCGGGCGGCCGGCCAAGCGCCGGCTGCTCACCTGGCGCGGCGGCTACCACGGGGACACCTTCCACCCGATGTCGGTGTGCGACCCGGACGGCGGGATGCACCACCTGTGGGGCGGGGTGCTGCCCGGCCAGCTGTTCGCCCCGGAGCCGCCGGCCGGGTTCGACGCCCCGCTCGACCCGGCGTACGCGCAGCACTTCGAGGAGTTGATGGCCCGGCACGCCGACGAGCTGGCCGCCGTCATCGTCGAGCCGGTGGTCCAGGGCGCGGGCGGGATGCGCTTCCACTCGCCGGCCTACCTGCGGATGCTGCGCGAACTGTGCGACCGCTACGGGGTGCTGCTGGTCTTCGACGAGATCGCCACCGGCTTCGGGCGCAGCGGCGCGCTGTTCGCGGCCGACCACGCGGGCGTCTCGCCGGACGTCATGTGCCTGGGCAAGGCACTGACGGGCGGCTACCTGACGCTGGCCGCGGCGCTGTGCACCGCCGAGGTCGCGGACGGGATCAGCCGCGGCGAGGTGCCGGTGCTCGCGCACGGGCCGACGTTCATGGGCAACCCGCTGGCCTGCGCGGTCGCCAACGCCTCGTTGGACCTGCTGCTCGGGCAGGACTGGTCGGTGGAGGTGAAGCGGATCGGCACGGGGCTGGCCGAGGGCCTCGCGGCGGCCGCGGACGTCCCCGGCGTGCGTGACGTACGGGTCCGGGGGGCCATCGGCGTCGTGCAGTTGGACCACCCGGTGGACGTTCCGGCGGCGACCGAGGCGGCGGCGCGGGAGGGCGTGTGGCTGCGGCCGTTCCGGGACCTGATCTACACCATGCCCCCCTATGTGACGCAGGACGAGGACGTGGCGCGGATCGCCGCCGCCGTGACCGCCGCGGCGGTGGCCGGATGAGCGCGCGCATCCTGTTCGTGACGGGGACGAACACCGACGTCGGCAAGACGGTCGCGACCGCGGCCGTCGCCTCGGCGGCGCTGCGGGCGGGCCTGAGGGTCGCGGTGCTGAAGCCCGGGCAGACCGGCGTCTCGCCGGACGAGCCGGGCGACGCTGCCGAAGTGCGGCGCCTGGCAGGGGATCTGACGGTACGTGAGCTGGTCCGATACCCCGAGCCGCTGGCGCCCGACACCGCCGCCCGGCGGGCCGGGATGGCCTTTCTCTCCCCGGCGGACGTGGTGTCGGAGGTCGCCGAACTGGCTTCCACACACGATCTGGTCCTTGTGGAAGGCGCCGGCGGACTGCTGGTCCGCTACGACGACGAGGGCCGCACGCTCGCCGACCAGGCCAGGGCCGTGCTCGACGCCGGACTCCCGGCCGAGATCCTGCTGATCGCCTCGGCCGGGCTCGGCACGCTCAACATCGTCTCCCTCACCGCGGAGGCGCTGGCGGCCCGCCACCTGCCGCTCGCGGGTGTGCTCATCGGCTCCTGGCCGGCCGAGCCGGGCCTCGCCGAGCGCTGCAACCTGGCCGACCTGCCCCGCTGCGCCGGCGCCCCGCTGCTCGGCGCACTTCCGGAACGGGCGGGCGGCACGCCGGACTTCGCCGCCCTCGCCCACGCCTCGCTGGCCCCTGAGCTGGGCGGCGGCTGGGACGCGGAGCACTTCGCCCACGTCCACCGGCCCGATTAGGCCCCGCTTCGCTCGAAGGGGTGATCCCGGCTTCCGCACCTGTCGGAAGCCGGGACGGCTCAATACCGTTCCTTCCATGACAGAAGGGCTCACCGCAGACGAGGCCCTGCGGGCCTTGGCCGCCCTCGAGGCGGCGTGGAAGGACGACGACGAGGCGCTGTTCGCCCTGGCGGCGGGCGGCACCGGCGAACGGCCGCTGCCGGCGCTGGTCGCCGCGTACGGCGAGCATGCGATGGACACCCTGATGGCGCTCGCCTTCGGGTTGCGCGCCACCATGAGCGACGAGGAGATCGCCGAGATCTCCGATGCCGTCAGCTCCAACATCGGCGCCAGGATGAGCGCCCTGCTGACCCAGACGCTGAAGGCCTGGGGCACCCTGGCGCCCGCGGACGACCTTTCGGTGACGAAGATCATCGCCCACACGGTGATCGACGCGATGCGGGCCGTCACCGAGGACCCCAGCAAGACCGAAGTGCTGCCCCTGCTGGCCACCTTCCGCAGCTACGCCCTCAATGGAGTCTGAGGGCGGAGGTGTTCGGTGTGGGCTTCGGGTCTCCTCGAAGCCCACACCGCTATGACCGCACGCTCAGCCACCCCGCCACGAGCACGAACGCGCCCGTCGAGGCGGCGAGGAAGACGAGAACGAACACCAGGGCGCTCGCGGAGGGGGAAACGCACTCGGGAATCATCAGGAGGACCGATGCCGCGAGCGCGAGACTCCCGACTGTGATGACGCCGGCTCCGGCTACGGCCGCATACCTCTGCGGAGGACGACGACCAGCCGCTCGATGACGTCCGGCCGGGCGGCCCCGAGGTCGATCAGGACGACGCCGGTGGCCCTGGCCGACTGCCAGTCGATCCCGAGGGACGGGAGTTTCACGTCGGCGGCGTTCAGGACGACCCGGAGGTCGTCGAGGACGTCGGCCGCGACGCGACGGTCCTCCGCCGTAATCTTGTCGATCATGCTGCTCATCGGGCATCTCACTGTTCGGTGTCGGTGATCCAGCGCGCTTCGGTGTCCCACTCGACGCCGCCGCCCAGGGGGCGGAGGTAGGCGCGACCGTGCTGCCACCCCATGAAGGCGGCCCAGCGGCCGGAGCGGACGTCGAAGACCCGCTCGCCGAGGACCGAGGGCCGGTAGGGGCTGGTCGGCGGCGCCACCCGCCGCGCGGGCGGCGCCGCCGGGGTCATGGCGTCGGCGCTCATCCGCGCCTCGGGGATGGAGTCGCCGCACTTCGGGCAGCGACACGGCGGAAAGTTCCGCCGCAGGAGCAGGCTTTCGCCAGATTGATTGTTCGTCATATCCATCGACTAATTCCTCTCTGTTGCTACCCCCTCACCAAGAGTGGCCGATTGCGGCTAGCATCGGAAGGACTTCACTTTGACAGCGAGCACTGTGGAAGCGGGCAGCCATCATGCGCCAGCGCGAAGTAGACCCCACCTCATCTCCGAACGCCGCCCTCGGCGTTCAGCTGCGGCGCTTCCGCAGGGCGCGGGGGCTCACCCAGGTCGAGCTCGGGCGGCGGACCAACTACAGCGACTCGCTCATCTCCATGATCGAGAACGGCGACCGTCCCGCGCCGCTGAACCTCGTGCGGCGGTGCGACAGGGAGCTCGACACCTGCGAGGCGCTTGAACTCCTGTACTGGACCGCCAAGAGCAGTACTTTGATCGGCGGATTCCTCGCCTACATTGAGCACGAGCGCAAGGCGACCGCCCTCAAGATCTACGAACTGAACGTCGTCCCCGGGCTACTCCAGACGCGGGCCTATGCCTCTACGCTTATCGAGGCCGCAGCCCGGCGCGGTGAGATCCCCGAGGGCAAGGCCATCGAACGCCTGAATGTCCGAATGGCGCGACAAGCGTTGCTGTACCGGGAGCCTGCTCCCTCTCTCCAAGTCGTCATCGAGGAGAGTTGCCTGCGACCCATCGGCGGCCCCCACGTCATGGCCGATCAGCTCCGCCGGCTGGAGAGCGTGGCCAGCCTCCCCCATGTCATGCTGCAGATCGCGCCCACCAGTCTCGGCGAAAACCTCCCCACCAGCAAGCCGTTCACGCTCCTGACCTCCTCGGACGGGGAGTGGATGGCCTACCTCGAAACCATCCAACGGGGCTATGTCGAGCGAGACGACAAGGACAAGATCCGTTCTCTGGCAAGGGCTTACGATTGGCTCCAGGCTCAAGCCCTCTCAAGTGCGGACACGCTGGCAGTCATCCGCACCCGCCTCAAGGAGTTTCAAGCCATGTTCCCCATCTCGACGGTCAAGCCCACTTCCTGGCTGAAGTCCTCGTACAGCGACGGCGGTGGCCAGTGCATCGAGGTCGCGCCGGGCACTCCGGGGATCCTTCCGGTCCGCGACAGCAAGGACCCCGACGGCCCGCAGCTCGCCTTCGGCCTCGACGCCTGGCAGTCCTTCATCACCGGCGTCAAGTCCGGCGAGTTCGGGGCTGCTTGATCCCTTCGCCCCGGCCCGGACACACGGGTGCGCGGGAAGTCGGACCGGCCGACTTCCCGCGCGCTTCCGCTCCGCTCGTTACGCGGTCCCGCAGAACGGCAGCGAGGCGGTGGGCTCGGCGATGTCGTCGTCCCACACATACCCGGCGCTGTTGGCCCACTGGACGCCGTTGCGGCCGGGACGCTCGATGACCAGGTCCAGGCGCTTGCCGTTGTTGTCGAGGACTTGGCAGATGCCGGCCACGTCGTCGCCGGCCCAGGCGGTGCCGACGGCCGGGGTGCTCAGACCCGGCCCCGAGTAGATCGCGGTGTTGCGGACCGGGGTGAGCCGCCGGCCGTAGTTCGAGCAGCTCGGGAAGCCGCCGGTGGCTTCCGCGATGTCGTCGTCCCAGAGGTAGCCGGCGGTGTTGGCCCACTGGACGCCGTTGCGGCCCGGGCGTTCGATGCCCAGGATCAGGCGCTTGCCGTTGTTGTCGGTGACCTGGCAGATGCCGGCCACGTTGTCACCCGCCCAGGCCGTGCCGATCCGCGGGGTGCTCAGCCCCGGGCCGAAGTAGATCCCGGTGTCGCGCACCGGGGTGACCTGCGAACCGATGCCCAGGATGCCGACCGGCCCCTGCTGCACCGCCGAGGCGGGCACCGCCCCGGCGGTGGCGCCGGCCAGAGCGGCGGCCGCCGCGAGGCAGACCGCTCCGAATGCGGTCGCCGCCTTACTCGTCCTTGTCACGTTCTTGCTCCTCCGCTCGTCCGAGGCTGCGCCACGACCATGGCGCGCCGTGTCACGTGGTGTCAGCAGTGCGGCAGGATCACGGTGTCGTGGGCGTAGCCGTACGCGTCCAGGTAGGTGTCGCTGACCCAGACGTTGCGGTGTCCGGTGTCGTCGTCGGTCAGCAGCCAGATGTTGCTGGTCCGGCCCGTTTCGCCGGCGTAGTACGTCTGTCCGGTGGTCCAGCAGTAGAAGTAGTTCACCCCGGCGTTCAGGGTGCCCGCGTGGCTGGAGTCCGCGGCGTCCGGTGTCCAGTGCGTCCACTGCGTGAGGATCGTGGTCAGGTTCTGCTTCGCGAACGCGGGGGCGGGTGCCGACGAGGACGCGGTGGTGGAGCTCTTCGCCGCGGGGCCGGCCGGCGCCGCCGCGCCGACCCCCGCCGTCGCGGTGAGCAGGAGCGCGACGGCGCCCGCCGTGGTGGCCACCCGCTTCACCGCGGAGGCGATCAGACTGCGTGACACAGGGATTCTCCCGTTCGCTTCATGGTGAGGGCGTCCGGCCGGTGGGGCCGGCGCCAGGACAATCCTCGGGAGGACGGCGGCCGCGGCGTTGGACATCCTTGCCCGGTCCCGCGATGGGCGTGGTGCGCGACAGCACGGACCGCACGACGCTGGGGAGTTCGCCGGCGTACTGCCGGAACACGCGTGTCAGGTGGGCCTGGTCGGCGAAGCCGTACTGCGCGGCCAGCTCCCGCAGCGGCCGGCCGCCGACGATCTCCTCCGCCACCGCGCGCACCCTCAGCTGGTTGCGATAGCTGGTGAGGGTACGGCCGGTGACCGACCGGAAGACCCTGCTGAGGTGGAACGGCGAGCAGCCGGCCGCGCGACTGACCTCCTCCAGTCCCAGGGTCGGCGGCCCGTCGATCAGTGCGGCGCAGGCCTGGTGGGCGATCCTGCGGTGGGCCAGGGCGGTGGCGGCCCGCCGTCCGCCACCGGTGGACGGGCGGCCGCCGGTCAGCCTGGCCATCAGGCCGTGGGCGCGCTCCGCCACCTCGAACGGGTCCGCCCCCGCGCGACAGGCGGCGACCAGGCTCCGGTGGGCCAGGTCGAGGCCGGGATCCACCGGCAGGCTGCGCGGCCCGGACCCGCCCGGGCACTCCCCGTGGACGTCCTGGTGGAACTCCAGCACCGTGCTCAGCTCGGGAGCGTCCGTCAGATGGGCGACGGCCGCGTCGTCCCCGCGGCGCAGCAGGAAGCCCGTCGTGGGGTCGACGAAGTCCTCGCGGCCGCCGGTGCGGAGCACGAAGCCGCCCGAGCGGATCAGCGAGAGGACGAGCACCGCGTCGTCGGGCGCCCCGGTCACCACCGGTCTGAACGACCGGTGGTCCTCGAAGCAGGCGAGTTCGGTGATCCGCAGGCCCGACTGACAGGCCAGGCGGGACCGTCTCACCGGTTCCTCGGCCAGGCCTTGCCGCCCCTGGTGCACCGCCCCGTGGTCTCGCACCATCCCCGCGTCCCCTGCGTCCGAACGTGTCGATCGGATCCGCAGTCTGGCGGCGGCGGGGCGTGCGGCGCCCGGCGCAGCGGGGCTATTGGCGTAGACCAATCTCAGAATGACGCAAACATGTCATCTTTCCGTCTCCGGGGTGAGCCGCCCGCAGGTCGGTCCTCGGCGAGCCCCAGCAGCCTTCGGCGCCCCTCGGCGAACCAGCGAACCTCAGCGACCCTGCGCGACCTGGAAGCGGCCGGAGCGCCAGTGCAGGCGCGCCGGGCCGCCGGTGGGCCAGTCGTGGTCCAGGTGGCGGCGGCCGCGGCCGAGCCCGCCCAGCTCACACGGTCGCAGGGTGCCCGCCGTCAAGCCGGTGGCCTCACCGTCGGTCACCGGCATGATCGTCACGTACTGGGCGTCGTCGCCGCCCATCCAGTCGACGACCTCGGTGTAGATCCAGACGAACCGCTGCGAACACTCCCGGCAACGCCGGAGGTTGACGGCGAAGCGCGAGCCGTCCACCACCGCCGTCTCGTGCTCGAACCCCTCGCGCTGCCGGCCCCACACCGCCCGCTCGTCCTCGCCGTAGCACTTCGCGCAGCCGAACTCCGCCAGCGGCCTTCCCATCGGTCGACTCCCTGTTCCGCGACGTCCCGTTGTCGCGGCCCATGATGCCCGCAGGGCCCCGTCGACCGGCCGGACGGCCAGCCGCCCGAGGAACAATTCACGGCCCGTTCCCGCTCCGTTCGCGCCCCAAGCGGGAGACGTGCCCGCCGGGTTGACGACGCGTCCGGGAAACGGCCCCGGGGGTGTCAGGACTCCGATGCCGGGCGGGGCGGCGGGCCCGCCCGCAGGAGCAGACCCGTACCGCCGTCGAACTCGATGCCCTGGAACGAGGCACCGGTCCTGACGTGGTCGAATCCGAGTTCCCGGTGCAGGTCGAGCGAGGCGGGGTTCCTGGCGGAGACGAAGCACCAGACGGCCGAGTCCCGCTGGTGGACCCAGTCCATCCGCCACCGGGTCAGCAGCCTCCCGATGCCGCGGCGGCGCCAGGCGGGATCCACCGTGACGCCGGTCAGGTAGTAGCCGGCCGGGGCCCGGTCCACGGGGTGCTCCGGCAGGAACGCCGCGTTGGCGTACCCGACAGCCTCGCCGGCCACCTTCGCGGTGACCACCAGGCTGCGTCCGGCGCGGCGCGCCCGATCGATGCGCTCCGCCCATGCGTCCGCCGAACCGCCGCGGGCCCGGGCCTGCAGCCCGGCCAGCACGGGCACGTCCGTCCCGGTCGCCTCCGCCACCACCGCGGACACCGGGGCAGGCCGCGCGGCCGGATGCGGCAGGTAGGCGGCGAACCGCGAATCCGTCCCCGCCATGCCGCCTCCCCCGCTCCCCGCTGCGTCTCCGGCCCGCCACGCTACGGCCGCTCGTGCCCTTTCCGGCACCCGGCCGGCGGCGCGCCTAGGATCAGTCGGTCTCCAGCAGCACCGCCGGAAGTGCGGCCTCCCGCACCAGGGCGCGCGGCAGGGTGAGCGCGAAGTGGCGGCCGAGCACCTCCAGGCAGGTGCGGTGGAGGTCACCGCTCTCGCGCTCGGGGTCCGGCAGCCCGGCGGCGGCCAGCTCCGCCGTCAGGGCGGCGGCCGTGGCCGGCTCTCCCCGGACGTCACCGGGGCCCCAGCTCGGGTCCAGGTGGAGGTTGAAGTAGCAGTGCTCCCGCCCGTCCCGGTAGCTGCTGAAGAACGGAGGCACCGGCTTGCCGTTCTCCTCCTCGAACTCCAGGTGGAAGACCTCGGCGCCGCCGCGTGACACCGACGGCGGGATCGTCAGCTCGCCCTGCCAGTAGCCGTACGCCACCGCGAAGGCGAGGTCGCCGCTGCGCCCGTGGTGCAGCGCGATGTCCTCGACGCCCCCGGCGAACTCGAGCTCGTACTCCTCGACCAGGTCCTCCGCGGTGAGTTCGTCGAGCGGTCGTGCGGTGCGCCCCGGAAGCTCCTCGGCGATCCGGGCCACCAGCTCCTCCGGCGTCAGGCCGCGGGCCAGCACGACGCTGTAGCCGCCGTAGGCGATCGACTCGGGTTCCGCCAGCCAGGTGAGTGCGTCCGTCATGGTGATCATCCTGCCCCACGGGTCGGACACGTTCGGTATTCCGAACGATCCGGCGGTGCGCCGAACCGCCGGGACCGCTCAGTGCCAGAGCCCCCAGGAGGCGGCCGGCCGGGCCGGTTCGGCGAGGTGGCCGTGCTGCTCGGCCCGGTACTGCAGCACCAGCACCGAGCGGACCCGCTCGCCGTCCAGCGCGGTGTAGGCGTGCGGGAGCGCGGCGTCGAAGCCGATGTAGTCGCCGGGGCCGAGCTCGATCTCCCGGCCGTCGACCCGCACGCCCAGCCGGCCGGCCTGGACGACGGTGTGCTCGGTGCCGGTGTGGCCGCCGGACTCCTGCGCGGCGCCGGCCCGCACCACCTGGTCGTACAGCTCGAACACCGCGTCCCCGGACTCGATCCGGCGCAGCGGGCGCAGGTCGACGCCCCGCCCGCTGAGCACCTCGGTCTCGGCCGCCCGCACCACCGTGACCTCGCCGCCCGGCCGGGCCTCGACCAGGTCGGAGATCGGCACGCCGAGCACCCGGGAGAGCCCGAGCACCGTCTCCAGCGTCGGGTTCCCGGCCCCGGACTCCAGCTGGGAGAGCGTCGCCTTGCCGACCCCGGCCTGCCGGGACAGCTCGGACAGGGACAGGCCACGCTGGGCCCGTACCCGCTTCAGATTGGCGGCGAGGACGCCCCGGACGGATTCCTCGGCGTCGTTCACTCTCGACCTCTTCTCACCAGGCACTGTTCGATATACCGTACGGGACGCACACCGACGGACGGGGCAGCGTAGCGAAACGCCTCACTTCCCACACCTCACCAGGAGACCGCAGTGACCGAGCCCGCCGAGACCATCAAGTACCGGAAGAACGGCCTGACCCGCGGCGTCACGGACGAACTCGCCGAGAGCATGACGCAGGGCTGGGCCGACACCGAGCGCACCGCCCTGGAGCCCGTCCCGCAGGCCGCGCACACCGCCCGCCGCCGCGCGGAGCTGTCCGCCGCCTTCCCCGGCGAGCTGCTGGTGGTCCCCTCCGGCAACCCGAAGGTCCGGGCCAACGACACCGACTACCCGTTCCGCCCCTCCTCCGACTACGCCTACCTGACCGGCGACCAGTCCGAGGACGGCGTCCTGGTGCTCACCCCCACCGGCGAGAACGGCCACGAGGCCGCGCTCTACCTGCGCGACCGCTCCCGCATCGACAACGGCGAGTTCTGGCTGGACAACCACGGCGAGCTGTGGGACGGCCGCCGCAACAGCCTGACCGAGAGCGAGCAGCTGTTCGGCCTGCCCTGCCGGGACGTGCGCACCGTCGGCGCCGACCTGCGCGCAGCCACCGGCCCGGTGCGGGTGCTGCGCCGCCACGACGCGGGCGTGGAGGCAGCCCTCGCGGACCGGGCGGACGCCCAGCGGGACGAGGAGTTCGAGGTCTTCCTGTCCGGACTGCGCCTGGTCAAGGACGAGTTCGAGATCGAGGAGCTGCGCTTCGCCTGCGCCGCCACCGCCCGCGGCTTCGAGGACGTGGTGCGCGTCCTCGGCACCGACACGGAGACCGCCGAGCGGCTGATCGAGGGGACCTTCTTCGTCCGCGCCCGGATCGAGGGCAACGACGTGGGCTACAGCACCATCGCCGCGGCCGGCCCGCACGCGACCACCCTGCACTGGGTGCGCAACAACGGCCACGCCCGCCCCGGGGACCTGCTGCTGCTCGACGCGGGCGTGGAGACCAACCACCTCTACACCGCCGACGTCACCCGCACCCTCCCGGTCAGCGGCCGGTTCACCGACCTCCAGCGCAAGGTCTACGACGCCGTGTACGCGGCCCAGGAGGCCGGCATCGCGGCCGTGCGGCCGGGCGGGCAGTTCCGCGACTTCCACCACGCCGCCCAGCGCGAACTCGCCGAACACCTCACCTCCTGGGGCCTGTTCGGCGACCTGAGCGCCGACAAGGTGTACGAGCTGGGCCTGCACCGCCGCTTCACCCTGGCCGGCACCGGCCACATGCTGGGCATCGACGTCCACGACTGCGCCCACTCCCGCACCGAGGAGCACGTCGACGGCCCGCTCAAGCCGGGCATGGTGCTCACCGTCGAGCCGGGCATCTACTTCCAGGAGAACGACCTGACGGTGCCGGAGGAGTACCGGGGCATCGGGGTGCGGATCGAGGACGACATCCTGGTCACCGAGGACGGCAACGAGAACCTCTCCGCCGGCCTCCCCCGCCGCTCCGACGAGGTCGAGGCCTGGCTGGCCCGCCTGCGCGGCTGACGGACGGCCTGCCGAGCGCGTCCGCTCCCGTCCTGACGGGGACGGGAGCGGACGCGCTCGGCAGGCGGACTCCTCAGGCGGACTTGGCAGGCGGTCAGGCCGGCAGCGGCTTGACCCAGCGGCTCCACTGCGGCTCGGGCGCGTAACCGGCCGCCTGCCAGGTGCGGTGGCCGAGGGCGTTGTCGTCCAGCACCATGGCGTCGGCACGCCGCCCGCCGAGCGCGGCGAAGCGCTCCTCGGCGGCCGCCAGCAGCGCGGCGCCGATGCCCCGGCGGCGGTGCTCCGGGTCGACGGCGAGGCGGTAGAGGTGGCAGCGCCAGCCGTCCCAGCCGGCGATCACCGTGCCGAGGACGGTCGCCGGGTCGCCGGCCGGGGTGGCGACGATCAGGCAGTCCGGATCCCGGGCGAGCAGCGCGGCCACCCCCGCCTCGTCGTCCGTGATGCTGGCGCCCCTGGCGGCCCGGGCCCAGAGGGCGAGCAGGGCGGGGATCTCGTCGGGGCCGGCGGTACGCAGGGCGATCTGGTCGGTCATGCGCGCCTGTCTAGCAGCCGGCCCCGCCGCGCCGCCGGGAATTTCGCGGGCCGGACGGCCGTCGAGCGGCGTTGGGACGACCGGCCCGCGGTGTTCGGTCGGCCCGCGGTGTTCGGCCGCCCCGCGGCGCTCGGACGATCGCTCCTCGGCATGAGCGGCCGTCAGCCGAGGCGCCACACCGTGGTGGTCTTGACCGCGGTGTCCTCCAGGTCCGCGACCACCGGCACCTGGTACGCCGCCACCGCGGTGAACCGTTCCCGCGGCAGGTAGGCCCGGCCCGGGTCGCCGACGATCACGGTCGCGCCGCGCGCCGCGGCCCGCTCCAGGAAGGGCAGGAAGCGGGCGGCCATAGCCCGTTCGTAGAAGACGTCGCCCGCGAGCACCACCTCGGCGGGCCCGCCGTCGCCGTCCACCAGGTCCACCAGGGCGCCGTCCACGCGCACCCCGTTGGCCTCGGCGTTCAGCCCGATCGCGGCCACCGCGTAGGCGTCGATCTCGGCGGCCCGCACCTCCGTGGCCCCGCGCAGCGCGGCGGCCACCCCGACCAGCCCGGAGCCGGCCGCGACGTCCAACACCGTACGGCCGGCGACCAGTTCGGGGTGGTCAAGGACGTAGCGGGTCACCGCCACACCGCCCGCCCAGGCGAAGGCCCAGAACGGCGGCGGCAGTCCGGCTTCCCCGCGTGCCCGCTCGGTGGTCTCCCAGAGGGCGATGGCGTCCTCGGCCATGTGCAGGCGGATCTCGGGCACGAACGGGACGGGCTTCAGCTCGGTCTCCCGCCGGATGAAGGCGAGGTCCTCGGCGGGCTGAAGAGTGCGCAGCTCACTCGGCATGCCCCGCAGCATAGAGCCCGCGCGGGGATCGCTCTGCCACGCTGCCACGCTTCCGCCCGTCACCCCGCCATCCCGTCATCCCGTCATCCCCATCGTCCGTCATCCCGGTCGTCCCGTCACCGCCGCCATCCCGTCAGCCGCACACCGGATCAACCCCGTTCGTCCACCACCCGCTTGATCTTCCCGACCGAGCGCTCCAGCGTGTACGGGTCCACCACCTCGACCGCGACGGTGATCCCGACCCCGTCCTTCACCGCGCGGGCGATACCGGCCCGCGCCGACTCCCGCCGCTCGGTGGAGGCCTCCGGCCGGGCCTCCACCCGGACGGTCATGCTGTCCATCCGCCCCTGCCGCCCGAGCCGCAGCTGGAAGTGCGGGGCGACACCCGGGGTGCGCAGCAGGATCTCCTCGATCTGGGTCGGGAAGACGTTCACCCCGCGCAGGATGATCATGTCGTCGCTGCGCCCGGTGACCTTCTCCATCCGCCGGAAGGCCGGCCGGGCGGTGCCGGGCAGCAGCCGGCTGAGGTCGCGGGTGCGGTAGCGGATGATCGGCAGGGCCTCCTTGGTGAGCGAGGTGAAGACCAGTTCACCGCCCTCCCCCTCGGGCAGCACCGCGTCGGCCCCCGGCTGATCGGCCAGCGGGTCGACGATCTCCGGGTAGAAGTGGTCCTCCCAGATGTGCAGCCCGTCCTTGGTCTCCACGCACTCCTGGGCGATGCCGGGGCCGACGACCTCGGAGAGGCCGTAGATGTCCACGGCGTGCAGGTCGAGCCGTTCCTCGATCTCGCGCCGCATCTCCTCCGTCCAGGGTTCGGCCCCGAAGATGCCGATCCGCAGCGAGGTGCTGCGCGGGTCGATGCCCTGCTTCTCGAACTCGTCCAGCAGGGTCAGCAGATAGGACGGGGTGACCATGATGATCTCAGGCTCGAAGTCCAGGATCAGCCGCACCTGGCGGGCCGTCATGCCGCCGGAGGCCGGGATGACGGTGCAGCCGGCCCGCTCGGCGCCGTAGTGGGCGCCCAGGCCACCGGTGAACAGCCCGTATCCGTAGGCGACGTGCACCTTGTGGCCGGGTCGGCCGCCGGCCGCGCGGATCGAGCGGGCGACCACGTCGGCCCACACGGAGAGGTCGTTGTCGGTGTAGCCGACCACGGTCGGCTGGCCGGTGGTGCCGCTGGAGGCGTGGATCCGGCGGACCTGCTCCATCGGGACGGCGAACATGCCGAAGGGGTAGCCCTCACGCAGGTCGGCCTTGGTGGTGAAGGGGAAGCGGGCGAGGTCGTCCAGGGTGCGGCAGTCCTCGGGGCGGACCCCGGCGGCGTCGAACTTGCGGCGGTAGAGCTCGACATTGTCGTACGCGTGCCGCAGGGTGGCCCGTAGCCGGGTGAGCTGGTGGGCGCGCAGTTCGTCCGGCGTCATCCGCTCGCCGGCGTCCAGGAGCTCGGGCGGGATCGGCTCCCCGAGGGGTCGGCGCGGGACGGGTGCGGTGCCGGTCATCGTCGCTCCTTCGCTGCTGCTCTGCCTGCGTCCTGTCGGGCTACGGCCGCGTCCCACCGGGCGCCGCCTGTGTCCTGCCGGGATCGGTCCGTGTTCCGTCCAAGCCACCCCAGGCTGCCTACCGATCGTTCGGTCAGGCCCGTTCGGGTCCATTGATCCAGTACCCGAACCACCTGTCAAGGGATCGCACAGAGCTTCCGGAATGTGCGGTTCCGACCACTTCGCGGTGACTTCAGCTCGTCAGCTTGGCTGTCCGATATGAAAATCATTACAGAAGCTTGACTTGCTACCGGCCTCCCGCGCCCCGCCCCCGTGGTTCAGTAGTGCGGTTTCTGCCCCGCACCCCGGAGTGATCACCGTGCCCACGACTCCCGCCCTGGTCAGCGCGCTGCGCGAACTCGGCGACCGACCCGCCGTCGTCGCCGACGGGCGCGCGATCAGCGGCATCGGCCTGCTGCTCGGCGTCTCCCCGCCGGGCGGCCTGCCCCGCGCCCTCGCCCGGCGCGTCGCCGAGCACGCGGCGCTGGCGCCCTCCGCCGCCCGGGCCGCCGAGCAGCGGCTGCGCTACTGGGCCGGCGTCCTCGGCGCGCCCCCGATCCGGCACACCGTGCTGCACCCCGTCACCGACCTCGCCGTCGAACTCGCCCTGGCCACCCTGCTGGCCGGCGGCACCGTCCACTGCGGCGACCCCGAGCAGCAGCCCGAACAGCAGCTCGAAGCCGTCGCCGCCGCCCGGGCCACCCACCTCAGCCTGCCCTCCGCCCTGCTCTGGCCGCTCAGCCGCCAGCCCGGCCTCGCCGCCCACGACCTCGGCGCGCTGCGCCTGGTCCTGCACGTGGGCCCCGAACCCCGCCAGGAGGACGTGTACGCCGCCGTCGACGCGCTCGGCGCCGTCCTCGCCCACGTCCGCGCCCCGGACAGCAACGCCGAGGCCGCCGACCGCCGGCTGCGCGCCGACGCCGAGAACGCCTCCGCCGCCGCCTGGAAGTACGGCATCGGCATCACCGCCGCCCAGGTCCGCGACTTCGGCGCCCAACTCGACCGGGCCGTGCTCGCCTCGCTGCTGCACACCCTCCAGCAGAGCGGCGCGCTGACCGACCCCGCGCGCGGCTACCCCGAGGCCGAGGTCCTGGCCGCGGCCATGGTCACCCCCGCCCAGCGCCCCCTGGTCACCCGCTGGCTGGACGCGCTCGCCCGGCACGGACTGCTCACCCGTCAGGACGGCGGAGCCCAGGGCCCGGTCTTCCGCGGCGGACCCGGACCGGCCGCCGCCGAGGTCCGGGAGACCTGGCGCCCGGCCGTCGAGACCTGGGCGGACGGGCTCGGCCCGGCCGCCGCCCTGGACCGGGTCCGCCGCGGCGCCCTGCGGCTGCCCCGGCTGATCACCGGCGCGGAGGCCCCCCGGCCGGCCGCCTCCCCGGTCCGCTGGGCCGCCGCCCGGGGCTTCCTCGGCGCCGCGCTCGGCGCGCTGGTGCGCGGCGCCGCCGACGCCCACCAGGGGCCCGGGCCGCTGCGCGTCCTCGAACTCGACGCCGAGGGCGGCGAACCCGCCGTCGCCCGTGCCCTCGCCGCCCGGCCCCGACCGAACACCGAGCACCACACCGCCCCCGACGGCGGCCGCTACGACGTCGTCATCGCGAGCGTGACCGGGCAGTCGGAGCGGGAGGTCCCCGAGCTGGTCCGACTGCTCTCCCCCGGCGGTCGGCTGCTGCTGCTCGCGCCCACCGCCGAACAGCTCGACCTGCTGATCACCGGCGACCCCCACGGCCTCACCGCCCGCCCGGCCGAGCACTGGCGGGCCGCGCTCACCACCGCGGGCTGCCCGACGGTGCTGACCCTGCCGGAGGAGGGGCACCCGATGGCGCTGCTGGGGCGGCGACTGTTCGCGGCGCGGGTGGACTGACGGGAGACGCCGAGGGCGGGGCTGGCTACGCTCAAGGGTCATGACCGCTTCCACGCGTCCGGCCCGACCCGCCCGCGGGTCCCTCGCCTCCCTCGGCTCCCTCGGATCGCTACTGTCGATCGACTCCATCGGGTCCATCGGGTCCGTCCTGTCCATCGGGTCCATCGGGTCCATCCTCTCCGTCGGCTCGATCGGGTCCGTCCTCTCCATCGGCTCCATCGGATCGATCGGGTCCCTCGGCTCCATCGGGTCGATCGGGTCCCTCGGCTCGATCGGGTCCCTCGGCTCCATCGGGTCGATCGGGTCTCTCGGCTCGATCGGGTCCATCCTGTCCGTCGGCTCCATCGGCTCGATCAGGTCGGCCTGTTCCACCCTCAGTGCCCTGTCGGCCGGCTCCCGGCTCGGCCTCGGCTCGCTGCTGTCGGAACGTTCCCGCCGGTCGGCGGGGCCCCGGCGACTCGCCTACCCGCCCACCGTGGCCGGGCGGTGAAGTCCGGATCACGCACCGCCACCCGATCCGTACCATTTCGATACCGAAGCCGGGATGAGCTGCGAAGATCCTCGCCGCCCCGGCCGGTCCCCGGGTAGGCTCCGCTTGTCCTCCGGCCCTCGCGCAGGCGGCCCCCTGCCGCCCTGCCGCGTTCTCCGGGGGGCGCAACCCCGCGGGCCATTCGGTGGGCACCGCGCACTCGACACCGCGCGCCAGGGCAGTCGCGCGAACGGCGAAGGGCATCGCATTGGCGGATCGGCTCACCGGAGGAGACTCCTCGCTGCTGCGGCGGATCAACGCGGCGGTCACGCTCCGGGCGCTGCGCAACGGCCACTCCGTGACCCTCACTCAGCTCGTCGGCGAGACCGGACTCTCCCGCCCGACGGTCGAGGGCGTGATCGAGGGCCTGGTCGAGACCGGGCTGGTCGCCGAGGTCGACCAGCCCAGGGACGACGGCCAACCGGGCACCGGCCGCCGCGGTCGCCCGGCCCGCTGGTTCCGCTTCCGCGCCGAGGCCGGACACATCCTCGGCATCGAGATCGGCGTGCACGACATCCGGGTCATCCTGGCCGACCTCACCGGCGAGGTGGTGGGCAGTCACTTCAAGCCCGTGGACGAGAGCCTCGACGCCGAGGACCGGCTCGCCGCCGTCCGCACCGCCGTCGCCGAGGTGCTGCGCAAGGCCGGCATCTCCCGGGACAACCTCTGGTCGGTCGGCATCGGCACCCCCGGCATCGTGGACCGCGAGGGCACCGTCCGGCTGGGCACCGCGATGCCCGGCTGGACCGGGCTCGACCTCGGAGCCCGGCTGCGGCGCTCCTTCCGCTGCCCGGTCCTGATCGAGAACGACGCCAACCTGGCCGCCATCGCCGAGCACTGGCAGGGTTCGGCGGTCGGCGCCGACGACGTCGTGTTCGTGATGGCCGGCCTCAGCCCGGGCGCCGGCTCCCTCATCGGCGGCAAGCTGCACCGCGGTTTCGGCGGCGCGGCCGGCGAGATCGGCGCCCTGCACCTGCTCGGGCAGGACGTCACCCCCGAGCGCCTGCTCTCCACCACCGGAAAGCCACTCAACCCGCTGGACGAGGCCGCCGTGGCCCGGGTGCTGCGGCTGGCCCGGGAGGGCGACGAGGTCGCCAAGGTCGCCATGGACCGCTTCCTGACCCGCCTCGTGCAGGGCGTCGCCGCGCTCGTCCTGGCCATCGACCCGCAGCTGGTGGTGATCGGCGGCTGGGCGGCCGGCCTCGACGGCGTCCTGGACCCGCTGCGCGAACGCCTCGCCCAGCTGACCCTGCGCGCCCCGGAGGTCGCCCTGGCGGCCCTCGGCTCGGAGGTGGTGGCGATGGGCGCACTGCGCGTCGCCCTCGACCACGTCGAGGAGCAGCTCTTCGCGGTCGACCCGCCCCGGGCCTGACGCCCCGGCGGGGCGGCTCGTCACGCCGGTGGGGCGGCTGCCTCGTGGGCGGAGCGGCTCCTTGGTGGGCGGAGCGGCTCGTCAAAGGCTCACGGCCCCGCCCTTCCCCCTCCCCACTGCCGGATCTTCCGATGCCATGCGAGCCACACGGGCCATGCGGGCCAACAGCAAAGGCCCGGACGCCAGTTGGCGTCCGGGCCCCTACCTGAGGGTGTTCGGAAAATGGTTCAGGAGGCGGTACGGACCTCGGCCGTCGCGCCGACCGGGGTGACCTCGACGAGTCCGGCCTCGCCGAAGGTCAGCTTGCAGGTGTCCGCCCGGTAGGTGGAGACGGCCAGCGCCACCAGCCGGCCGGCCGAGGCGTACTGGGTGGTCATCACCAGCACCGGCGCGCCGGGCGGGCGCTCCAGCAGCGCGGCCTGCTCGGCCTCGGCGACGCCCAGCTCCACCGAGCGGGACTCGCCGTCCACCTCCAGGCGCTCCAGCTGGCGCAGCACCGAACGGGCGCGGTCGCTCTCGGCGCGGAAGCCCGGCAGGTGCGGCAGGGCGGCGGCCGGAACGTGCAGTGCCTCGGTGGCCACCGCGCGACCCTCGACCAGGCGGACCCGGCGCACGGTGTGCACGGTGGCACCCTCGGCGATGCCGAGGGCCTTCGCCAGCTGGGCGGGGGCGGGGGCGGTGGTGCAGTCGATCGTGCGCCAGGACTGGCTGCGCGCGGCGCCGGGCCAGCCCTCGTCCTGCCGGCTGACCGGGACGCCGACCCGCGGGGCGGCGATCAGGGTGCCGATCCCCCGGCGGCGCACCAGGCGGCCCTCCAGCTCCAGCTGGTCGAGCGCCTGCCGCAGCGTGGCCCGGGCGACGCCGAAACGGGCCGAGAGCTCGCGCTCGTTGGGCAGGACCTGACCGGTGGAGAACTCCGAGTCGATGGCCCGCAGCAGCACCGTGCGCAGGTGCCAGTACTTCGGCTCCGGCACCGCAGAAAGCTGTCCTGTCGTCCCCACCGTGTCCTCCACCCTGATGCTGTCCGCCCTGCGGCAAGGAGGCCGGATCCCGGGCCCACTGTCCGCTGTCGCGGCAGGTGGGAGAGCGGGCCTTTATCCGTCCTTCTTTATTAAAGGTCCTTGCAGTAAGTGACCCTAGGCGTTCCGTCCGGAGATGGTCAAGACCAATGGCGCGGCTTGATGGGGCGGCCGCACATCTTCATGCCGCGTTCACGACAGCTCCTGGCAGCCGCTGTCACCATCCACGTCGGCACCCGGATCCGGGGCCGCGTCCGGGGCCGCGTCCGCGCCCGCCGGGGCCGTCGGCCCGCGCGTCACGATTCGGGTCGGCAACCACCAGTCGGTAGGCTGCCCGGGTGATCGTGGTGACGAGTGTGAACGTGAACGGAATCCGGGCAGCGGCCAAGAAGGGCTTCGTCGAGTGGCTGGCCGGCACCGAGGCGGATGTGGTGTGCCTCCAGGAGGTGCGCTCGGAACCCGCGCAGCTGCCCGTGGAGTTGCGCGACCTGGACGGCTGGCACGCGGTCTGGGCCCCCGCCGCCGCCAAGGGCAGGGCCGGCGTCGCCATCCTCTCCCGGCAGGAGCCGCAGCGCACGGTGATCGGGTTCGGCTCCGAGGAGTTCGACAACTCGGGCCGATACGTCGAGATCGACCTGCCGGGCCTGACCGTCGCCAGCCTCTACCTCCCCTCCGGCGAGGTCGGCACCGAGCGCCAGGACGAGAAGGAACGCTTCATGGCGGAGTTCCTCGTCCACCTCACCGCCCTGCGCACCCGCGCCGCCGCCGACGGCCGCGAGGTCGTCGTCTGCGGCGACTGGAACATCGCCCACCGCCCCGAGGACCTCAAGAACTGGAAGTCCAACCAGAAGTCCGCCGGCTTCCTCCCCGAAGAGCGCGCCTGGCTCTCCCGCGTCTACGACGAGGCCGGCTACGTCGACGTCGTCCGCGCCCTCCACCCCGACCGCACCGGCCCCTACTCCTGGTGGTCCTACCGCGGCCGCGCCTTCGACAACGACTCCGGCTGGCGCATCGACCTGATCGTGTCCACCAAGAATCTCGCCGACAAGGCCGTCGAGGCCTACGTCGAGCGGGCGGCCACCCACGCCGACCGCTGGTCCGACCACGCGCCCGTCACCGCCGTGTTCGATCTCGACTAACCGGCCGACAGCCGGCGATAGTTCAGCAGCACCGAGAGGCCGCCAGAGGCCGCTAAAACCCGGCCGTGCCAGAATTCCCTCTCATCTGCAGGCCGACGCGACACCGGCCTCACGCTCCAGCGGACTTCCCCGCTGGAGCGTTTTACAAAGTGAGTCGATCGCCGGCTCCGGTGGCATTGTCGACACTCCAGCGCCCTGGGGCCGGAGGCGGCCATCTTCGATTCCGACGGCACCCTGGTCGACACCAGCACCGTCAACACCGACGCCGTCCGCGCCAGCTTCGCCGACCTCAGCCTCACCGTGCCCGAGCCGTGGCTGCGCGAGGCTCCGCTACAGGAACGCGAATTCGCGACCACACTCCAGACCACCATGCTGCCTCGCCGCATCCCCGAGATCAGCAGCGGCGAGGTGGCCGGGCGTCTTGTTGACACCCTCCAGGCCGCCGGCCGCGCCGATCGCCGTGACGTCGACCTGGGTGACGCCGCTCGGGGCGGCGAACGTCTGCTCGGCGCCCGTGAAGGCGAACGTACAGGTGGTGGTGGGCCCGAGACCGTGCAGGTGCCCTGCGCGGGGGCGGTCCCGGACAGCGCCACCGGGGCGATGCCAACGACACAGAGCATGGTGGCCGCAACGGCCGACGCGGATCCGCGGCGACCGGCCGAACCGGCACGGCCCCCGCTCGTACCCGGGCCCGGCTGACCGGCGGCAGCCGCCCTTCACGCTCCAGGCTGGCGACCCTTATCGCCCGCCCGGTCGGCGGCACCGAGCGGGCGGACGGCAGGGGTCGCCAGTTGCCGATGGCCGTCACCCCCGCTGGGTGACGGCCACCGAACAGGGCTCACACCGTGGTCACTAGCACGACCACGGCGTGGTGACGTGGCCCGTCACGGTGTCCACCGCCACCGTCCTGCCCTCGCTGGGAATGCAGAAGTAGTAGGTGGGATGCGGGTTCTGCACGACGGGCTCATTGAGGTACAGGGGCTTGAACGCGCCGGTGTGCCCGGCCTTGACGGCCAGATCGTGGGCCTGGACTTCCGTCATGGTGAACGGGGAGATGGCCTGGATCCCGATCGGGACGCTCCACGGCTGCGTGCTCTGGTACTGACCGGTGGTCGAGTACTTGTACTCGAAGGACGGCTCCGAGCCCTTGGCCCGGAAGCGGATCCACCAGGCCTGGACGTCATTGGGGTTGGTCGTGGGTGTCAGCAGGACGGCGTACGCGTCGTAGAACTGCGAGCCGGGGTGTTCCTGCTGCGCCTTCACCTTGGCCTCCCGCACGATCTGTGTGAGCGGGAGGTGGGGTGCCGCGCTGGCGGTGGACGGGGCGATCGGCAGCAGCGACAGGGCCGTGGCGGTCGCGGCGAGCCCGGTCCGTGCCCGAAGGCGGCGGCGTGATGTCCGGCACCCGTTCAGTGCGGGTGTCGCGGGCGTGCGGGCGGTGCGCGTGCTGTTCATGTCCTTCATCTCCTTCGACCCGGACCCTGCGTGGTCACGGTGGAAGTCGACTGCCGGGTTCGGTGTGAGCGGTGGCCCACGGGCGAGAGGTCCTCGGCCGGGCTCCGCGGGGATGCAGCCTCCCGGGGTCCAACGGTAGGAAGGTCTCCGGGCGCCGTCTCCTGGCCGTCATCCTCGCTGAGCCGAACAGGCGAACCTCTCACCCGGAGCGATGCCCGTCCGGGGCTTCGCCGCGCGGTCCCGGCCGGTGGGCCCGAACCTGTGCCGCTCCTTGATCATCGCTGACTGTTACAAGGTGGTGACACGATCTTCTCGAAGTAGGCGTCCCAGCCGACGGGCCGACGAGCCTGTAGATCGTCGATCGTCCTTCAGGCTGCGTTCCATCCACTCCAGGGCGATGTAGTACCGCTCCAGCACCGGGTCCCAGCCCGACTCCGGCATCCGCACGATATGAGGGTGCTCGACAGCTTCGAGTGCGACGGTCTCCGGTTCCAGGAAGACCTTGGTGATTTCGTCGTCGCGCCGCTTGAGTCACTTGATCGCCGCGAACTGCCTGCCACTGTCGCTATTTGCCGTGTCGACGGCCTTGCGCACCTTCGACAGACCGCCGCTGCGCGCGCTGTCTCCCACCAGCAGGAAGCGATCGTTGATCACATGCGGTCCCACACATGCTCCTCGTCCAGCACCGGCGTCAACTACCGGTCCGGCCATCCTGCCAGCCCAGGACTCCTCGGTTGGATGATTCGGCAGATCCGGGCTTGATCGTGGCCAACTCCTCGATGACTACAGTGCCCGACGCTCGACCAACTTATCGCTCATCTTCGGCTTGTTGGGGAGAGTTGGCCGAGGACGTGGTCGACGGCATCGGAGGCAGCCAATCCGGTGGCCCGGAGGGTGGTCACTCGGGAGTGTCAGGGTGGGGTGGTGCCGCCGCCGATGACCGTCGGGGGTGCGGCCGTCGGGTGTGGCGAGGGCCGTCAGGCGGAGGGAGACCGAGCCAGGAGGCGGTTGACGAGCGTGGTGAGCTCGGCGGGGGTCCTGACGGCGGCGAACTCATCCTCCTCGATGTCTATGCCGAACTCGCGCTTCAGCCTGCTGAGCGCCTCCAGCAGGGCCAGCGAGTCGTAGCCCAGGACGGCGAAGTCGAGCTCCTCGGGCTGGTCGGTGGGCTCCAGGGGGTCACCCTCGCCGGCGCACTCGCGCAGGATCGCCAGGAGCCGGTCGGTGGTCAGCTGGGTCATGGTGGTCTCTTCTCCGGTCACGGTTGGGTGGGATCGGACGGGGGCCCGCCGGGTCCGGCCACGACCAGGGCCGAGTTGAACCCGCCGTGCCCGCGGGCGAGGATCAGCGCCGTACTCAGCGGGCCCCGGCGCGGGCTCGTCACCAGGTCGAGGGTGTGCTCGGGCAGCGGCCGGGCGACGTTGACGGTCGGGGGGATGACGCCGTCGCGCAGGGCCAGCAGGGCCGTGGCCACGTCGAGCGCGGGGCCACCCGAACTCAGCCGTCCGGTCATGGTCTTGGGGGCGGTGACCGGTACGCCGTACGGGCCGAAGAGGCTGCGCAGGGCTTCGGCCTCGACCGCGTCCTCCGCCCGGGTGCCGGCCGCGTCGGCGAAGACCACGCTGATGTCGCCGGGCCGCAGCCCGGCGTCGTCGAGGGCCGCTCGGGCGGCGCGCAGCAGGTTCGCGGGTCGGCCGGAGTCCGGCGGCGGGTCGAAGGTGGCCGCGTAGCCGGTGATCCGGCCGTACCAGCGGCCGTCGTCCAGGGCTCCCCGCGCGCGGGCCGCGTCCTCGCGCTCCAGGACGAGCAACGCGCCGCCCTCGCCCGGCACGTAGCCGTCGGCCTCGGGATCGAAGGGGCGGTAGGCCCGGGTGGGGTCGGTCCGCCGGCTCATCCGGGCGGTGCTGAGCTGGGCCACCCAGCCCCAGGGGCAGGGGGATCCGTCCACCGCGCCGGCGAGGACCATCCGCTGGCCGCGGCGCAGGTCGCGGCGGGCCTGGCCCAGGGCGTCGAGGCCGCCGGCCTGTTCGGTGACCAGCGCGCCGGCGGGGCCGCGCAGCCCGTGCCGGATGGAGATCTGTCCGGTGTTGACGGCGTAGAACCAGGCGAAGGACTGGTAGGCGCTGACGTATTCGGGGCCGCGCCCCCACAGGTTCTCCAGCTCCCGGTGGCCGAACTCGAAGCCGCCCGCGGAGGCGGCGGTGACGACTCCGACCCCGTACTCGGGCAGGGCGGCCGGATCGACCCCGGCGTCGGCGAGCGCCCAGTCGGAGGCGACCAGCGCCATCCTCGTCATGTGGTCGGTCTGCGGCAGGAGCCGGCTGGGCAGGTGCTCCTCCGGGACGAACCGGGGGACCTCACCGGCGAGCCGGCTGGGGTAGCGGTCGGCGTCGAAGCGGGTGACGGGGCCGATCGCCGAGGCGCCGTCCAGGGTGTTCGTCCAGTGCTCGTCTCGGCCCAGGCCCGTCGGGGCCAGCACGCCCATCCCGGTGACGACCGGGTCGGCCCCGCTCACGCGGCGGCCCGTCCCCGGCTGCCGGGCTCGGTCAGCACCATGGCGCTCTGGAAGCCGCCGAAGCCGCTGCCGACCGTGAGGACGTCGGACACGGCCACCGAACGGGCCTCCAGCGGCACGTAGTCGAGGTCGCACTCCGGGTCGGGCTCGCGCAGGTTGGCGGTGGGCGGCACGACGTCGTGCCGGATGGCGAGGGCGCAGGCGGCGATCTCCAGGGAGCCGATGGCGCCCAGCGAGTGGCCGATCATGGACTTGATGCTGCTGACCGGGGTGCGGCGGGCGTGTTCGCCGAGGCTGAGCTTGAAGGCCGCGGTCTCGTGCCGGTCGTTCTGGCGGGTGCCCGAGCCGTGGGCGTTGACGTAGTCGATCTCCGACGGGTCGGTCCGGGCCTCCGCCAGTGCCGCCCGGATCGCCTCCGCCATCTCCCGTCCGTCGGGGCGCAGTCCGGTCATGTGGAAGGCGTTGCAGCGGGCCGCGTACCCGGCGATCTCGGCGTAGACCTCGGCGCCCCGGCGGCGGGCGTGCTCCCTCTCCTCCAGAACGAAGACCGCGGCGCCCTCGCCGAGGACGAAGCCGCGCCGGGTGCGGTCGAAGGGCCGGGACGCCTCGGCTGGCCGGTCGTTGTAGGGGCTGGTCGCCTTGATGGCGTCGAAACAGGCCACGGTGATGGGCGAGATGGGGGCCTCGGTGGCGCCGGCCACCATCACGTCGGCGGTGCCGTCCACGATGAGATCGGCGGCCCGGCCGACCGCGTCCAGGCCGGAGGTGCAGCCGGTCGACACCAGGGAGACGGGGCCCTCCGCCGCGATGCGGTCGTGCGCGACCTCCGTGGCGATCGAACTGGGGACGAAGTAGTCGAACAGATGTGGCACCGCGTAGGTGTGGTCGACCAGCCACCGGCTCCCGCTGTCGCTGACGACGGCGTATTCGTTCTCCAGACTGGTGGTGCAGCCGACAGCGCTGCCGATGACGACGCCGACCCGGGAACGGTCCAGGGCGTCCGGGTCGATGCCGCTGTCCTGGATTCCTTCGCGGGCGGCGACGACGGCGAATTGCGCGGCCCGGTCCATCCGCCGGATCTGCCGGGGCGTGAGCCCTTCCGCCGCCGGGTCGAAATCGCATTCCGCCGCCATTCGGGACCGGAACGGCAAGGGGTCGAACGCGGTGATGGTGCGGGTGGCGGTCCGACCGGACGTCAGCAACTCCCAGAACGGCTTCACGCCGATCGCACCAGGTGCCACGATCCCGATTCCGGTGATTACCGCGCGGCGATTCTCCGGCGCTCTCATTTCGACCCCCCCTTTACCTTCGGCCGTTCATCCGTGTTCTCTGCTCCGGTCCCGACGCTGCGGATCTCCGGGCCGGCGTCAGCGGTAATGTCCACGGAGGGATCGTGCGCGGAGCGGCTCGCATTCGGCTCAATGGCCCGTGGAGGGTCGTCACGAGGCCCGGCGGCGGCTCCGGAAGCGGGCCCGACGTCCGATCCGGTCGTCCGGTGGGACGCTCCCCCGTTCGAATCCCGCTGGAGGATCACTCGAACAGACGGGCGCACGGGGCCCGTTGGCCGGAGACTACACCTGCGCGGCGGTGCGGCCCGGGGCCGGGAAGGCGCTGCCCACGCCGGTCGTGGCGGGTGGCGGACGCGGCGGTGGTGGCGGGAAGGGATCGCTCGGCGTTCAAACTGTCGACCCCGGTCGAAGGACGGAACCCACGAGCTGGCGAGCACCGGGCGGCGACCGCGACCGCGCCCACCGGGATCGAATATCCGCCACTTCCCGATCGGTCGGACTTTACGGGAACTTTTCTTTTGGCAAGCAATGTCAAACCAGACAAACAGGACATCTCACCCTTTTGGCAGGGACTTCGCTCGCCGCCTCCGGGCCCCCCGCCCGTCATTGACCAGATGTATTCAAGGACTTACGGTGAAGTCGCGACGATCACCTGATGACGAGATGCGTGCTCGATCTCATCCGGAGCGCCCCCAATGCTCCGCTACGAGCACGACAAGATGTCAGGACCCACCTGAACGGGAGGAACATCTTGGAGTTCCGGCTTTTGGGCCCCGTCGAGATCCTGTGGCGGGGGCGCAACATCATGCCGACCGCGCCCAAGCCGCGTCAGGTCATATCCCTGCTGATACTGCGGCACGACACCGTGGTGCAGGCGCCCGAACTGATCGACGAGCTATGGCCCGAACTCCCGCCCCCGAGCGCGGTCACCACCCTTCAGACGTACATCTACAAGTTCCGCAAGCTCCTGCTGAAGCAGGGCCTGGGGAACCTCCTGCAGACCCAGCCGGGCGGCTACATCCTCAGCATCCCGGAGGACAGCATCGACGTCAGCCTCTTCGAGCGGGAGGCCGAGCGGGGCCAGGAGCTCCTCCTGCGGAACGACTCCGTGGCGGCGCTGGAGAACTTCGAGCGGGCCCTGGCCCTGTGGCGGGGCCCCGCCCTCGCCGACGTCGAGACCGGCGGACGGCTCTTCTCCTACGTGACCCGGCTGGAGGAGCTGCGCTTCCGCATCCTCGAACTGCGGATCGAGGCCGACCTGGAGACCGGCCGGCACCGCGAACTCATCAGCGAGCTCAAGGCGCTGGTCCTGGCCCACCCGCTGCACGAACACCTGCACGGGCTGCTGATGCTGGCCCTGCACCGGTCCGGCCGCCGGCACGAGGCGCTGGAGGTGTACCGGATCCTGCGCCAGAAGATGATCGACGAGCTGGGGCTCGAACCGGGCAGCGACCTCGCCCGGCTCCAGTACACCCTGCTCTCCGACTCGCCCGCCGAACCCCCGGATCCGCGCGGCCCGCAGCCCGCACCGGTGGCGCCCGCCCTCGCCCCGGCCGGCGAGCGCACGCCCGCGCACGCCCCCTCCCCCACCCTCCTGCCGCCCGCCGCGGTCTTCCCGGCGCCGCCCCTCGCGCCGTCCGAGTCCATCGGGATACCCGCCCAACTGCCTGCCGGACTGGCCGGGTTCGTCGGCCGACAGGCCGTCCTCAAGGAGTTGGACGCGGCGCTGCGCGAGCCGGACGGCCCCGAGGCTCACGGCACCGCGGCCCGCATCGGCGTGATCAGCGGACCGCCCGCGATCGGCAAGAGCGCGGTGGCCGTGCACCTCGCCCACACGCTCCGCACCCGCTTCACCGACGGACAGCTGTACGCGGACCTGCGCGGCTCCTCCGCCGAGCCGCGCGACCCCGCCGACGTGCTGCGCGGCTTCCTGCGGGCCCTCGAAGTCCCGACCTCACGCATCCCGGAGAGCCTGGAGGAGTGCGGGGCGCTGTTCCGCTCCCGCACCTCCGGGCGGCGCATCCTGGTGCTGCTGGACGACGTCGAGTCCTCGGCCCGGATCCGGCACCTGCTGCCCGCCGACCCGCGCTGCGCGCTGCTGGTCACCAGCCGCCGCCGGATGGCCGCCCTGGTGGAGGCCGAACACGTCGAACTGCACGCGCCGCCCCTGGAGGAGGCCCTGGAGATCCTGGCGGCCCTGGCCGGCCGCCAGCGCGTCGAGCGGCAGCCGGAGGCCGCGCTGCGGATCGTCGAGCTGCTGGGCCGTCACCCGCTCGCCCTGCGCTGCGTGGGCGGGCGGCTCGCGGCGGGTCCGGGCCTCTCGCTCGCGGTGCTCGCCGACCGGCTCGGGGCGACGCCCCGGATCCTGGACGTGGCCCGGCTCGGCGAGCTGGACGTGCGCTCCCGGTTCGAGGCGAGCTACCACGGGCTGACCAGCGCGGAGCAGGAGGTCTTCCGGCTGCTCAGCGAGGTGGACGAGACGCCGTTCACCGCGAGCCGGGCCGCCGAGCTGCTGTGCCGCCCGGTCCAGGACCTGGAGACCATCCTGGAAGAGCTGGCGGACCACCACCTGCTGGCCACCGACCGGTGCGGGGACGGGATCGGCCGCTACGTCTTCGACCGGCTGGCCCGCGCCTACGCGCAGGAGCGGCAGGAGGACGCGCTGGTCGCCCGGCCGCTGGTCCAGCAGGCGGCGGTGCACTGAGGCGCGTCCGACACGGCCCACCGGGCCCGCGACGGCGGTCAGCGGCTGTCGAGGCATCCTCCACAGCCAGCCGTCAGGCTCGGCGACACGCGTCCGCGGCTGCCGCGCGCAGGCGCCCGGGCGGGGTGCCGGACACTCCGCCCGCCGATCCGCCCACACGAGACGAGGACGATCCCGCCATGCCGAACGAAGAGCACGTGTCCCCCGAAGCGTCCGGCGGCGCCGAGGTGACGTTCGTCAACCGGTTCACCGTGCACGGGCCGGCCGAGGAGTTCGAGGAGGTCTTCGACCGCACCTCCGCCTTCATGGCCCGGCAGCCGGGATTCGTCCGGCACACCCTGCTGCGGGAGGTGGACGATCCGGCCGGCTACGTGAACCTCGCCGTGTGGCGGGACCGGGACTCCTTCCGACGCGCGGTGGGGCACCCGGACTTCGTCCCGCACGCCACCGCGCTGCGGTCGCTGAGCCGGAGTGAGAACGGGCTCTACGCGGCCCGGCTCTCCCGGCCGGCGGCGGACGGGACGGACCGGCCGGTCAGGACAGGTTCTTGAGTACCTCGCGCAGGGCCTCGATCACCCGGTCCTGGGCGTCCGCGGTCAGCGAGGGGTACATCGGCAACGAGAAGATCTGACCGGCCAGCCGCTCGGTCACGGGGAGCGAGCCCTCCCCGTGACCGAGGTGGGCGAAGCCGGTCATGGTGTGCACCGGCCACGGGTAGCTGATGTTGAGTTCGATGCCCCGGGGCCGCAGCGCTTCGATGATCTCGTCCCGGCGCGGGTGGCGCACCACATGGACGTAGTACACGTGCTCGTTGCCCGGGGCCGCCTCCGGGAGGACCAGCCCGGTGTCGGCGAGCCCCACGGCGTAGCGCCGAGCGATGTCCTGACGAGCCGTCACATAGCTATCCAGGCGGCGGAGTTTGCGCCGCAGGATCTCGGCCTGGACCTCGTCCAGCCGACTGTTGTGGCCGGGCAGCGCGGTCACGTAGTACCGCTCCTCCATGCCGTAGTAGCGCAGCCGGCGCAGCGCGCCGTCGACCTCGGCGTCGGAGGTGAGGACGGCGCCGCCGTCGCCGTACGCGCCGAGGACCTTCGTCGGGTAGAAGGAGAAGGCGGCGGCCCGGCCCATGGTCCCGGCCGGGCGGCCGTGGTGACGGGCGCCGTGGGCCTGGGCGCAGTCCTCCAGCACGGCCAGGCCGTGCCGCTCGGCGAGTTCCTCCAGCGGCGCCATGTCCACGCACTGGCCGTACAGGTGGACCGGCAGCAGGCAGCGGGTCCGCGGGGTGATGGCGGCCTCCACCTGGGAGACGTCCATCAGGTAGTCCTCGCCCACGTCGACGAAGACCGGGGTCGCCCCGGTGCCGACGATGGCGACCACGGTCGGGGCGGCCGTGTTCGAGACGGTGATCACCTCGTCCCCGGGTCCCACCCCGAGGGCCTCCAGGCCGAGCTTGACGGCGTTGGTGCCGTTGTCCACCCCGACGCAGTGCGGGACGCCGTGCCAGGCGGCGAACTCCTCCTCGAACGATCGGACGCTGTCGGCGAGGACCAGCCGGCCCGAGCCGAAGACGGTGTCCACCGCGTCGAGGATGTCCTCCCGTTCCGCGGCGTACTCGTCCAGATATCCCCATACGCGAATGGTCACAGGAACTCTCTTCCTTTCGTCTTCGACAGGCTTCGACAAGCTCCGACAAGCTCCGGGGGAGCTCGGACCGGGCTCGGACGGGCGCCGACGGGCTCCGATCCCAGCCGACGGCACTCGCATCCGTCTCGCACCCGGTTCGACACCGCTGCCGGTGTCAGTCACGGCGGGCGACGAACAGCCCCCGCGCCGTCCAGTCCGGCCGGAGGTACTCCGCCGGGCAGCCGGCGTCCGCGAACGCGGCCAGGTACTCCTCCTGCGTGAACAGGGTGAGCAGGTCGATCTCGGTGAACTCCCGGATGCCGTCGGCCTCGCCGACCACGAACCGGACCTCCATGCGGGTGGTGCGGCCGTGTCGGGTGGAGTGCGAGATCCGGGCGACGGTGCGCCGCTCGTCACTGGCGAGGTCACCGGCCACGTACCCGTCGAGGAACCGTTCCGGGAACCACCAGGGTTCGACCACCAGCACCCCGCCGGGCCGCAGATGGCGGGCCATCGCGGCGGCCGCGGCCCGCAGACCGGCCAGGTTCGGCAGGTAGCCGATCGCGGTGAAGAGGCAGACCACCGCGTCGAAGCGGCGCCCGAGGTCGAACGCGCGCATGTCGCCCCGGTGCAGCGGCACCCCGGGGAGCCGGCGGGTGGCGCGCTCCAGCATCGCCGGGGCGAGTTCCAGGCCCGCGGTGTGGCCGAAGCGCCCGGCGAAGGTCTCCAGGTGGGCGCCGGTGCCGCAGGCGACGTCCAGCAGGGAGTCCGCCCCGGGCAGCCGTTCCCGGATCAGGCGGGTGATCTCGGTGGCCTCCGCGGCCCAGTCCTTGCCTCGCGAGCGGTAGACCAGTTCGTAGACCTCCGCCAGGTCCTGACCGTACATCGGACTCCTTCGGTGCGGGTGCGGGTACACATGCGGGTGCGGGTACACGTGCGGGCCCGGTCACGGGCGGCGGCCGCTCATTCGTCGACGATCGCCACCGCGCGGGCCCAGCCGGCCCCGGCCCCGGCCACCTTGACGGGGAAGCAGGAGACCCGGAAACCCTCCGGGCCGGGCAGCGCCTCCAGGTTGGCGAGCCGCTCGATCTGGCAGTACTCGCGGTCCCGGCCGATCACGTGCGCGGGCCACAGCACCGAGCGGTCCCCGGTGGCCCGGTAGCGGGCGATGATGTCGCCGAACGGCGCGTCCAGGCTGAACGCGTCCGTGCCGATGACCCGGACGCCGAGGTCCAGCAACAGGTGGACGGCCGGCCCGTCGAGGCCCGCGAACTCGGTGAAGTACTTCGGGGTGCCCTGGTGGCGCTGTGCCCCGGTGTGCAGCAGGACGATGTCCAGCGGAGCGGGGCGGCGGCCGATCCGGACGAACTCGCGCTCCAGCCGGTCCGCGCCGATGACGCCGGTGGGCGCGTCGGTGAGGTCGAGGAGCAGGCCGGGCCGCAGGAACCAGTCCAGCGGCATCCGGTCGATGTGCCGCGGCACGCCGTCGCCGTAGCCGGCCCGCGATCCGTAGTGGGAGGGCGCGTCCACGTGGGTGCCGGTGTGGGTGGTGAGGGTGAGGCGGTCCAGGGAGAGGAACTCGCCGTCGGGCAGTTCGTCGGGGCCGACCTCGATGCCGAAGTGGGTGCGCATCTCCTCGCTCATGTGCACGGCACCCTCGCGGGGCGTGAGGACCTCGTGCTCCACGGGATCGGGTTCCCAGAGCGTGGCGTCCACCGGCGAGGACAGGTCGATGAGCCGCACAGGGCACCTCCGTGGGGTCGGGGCGGCAACCTCGGGGCCGCAGCCTCGGACCGGGGCCTCGGGTCGGAGCCGGCCGCGGCGTCGGGCTCCGGATCCTTCCGGCCGGCTCCGGAACAACGGTGGAGCCGGGCTGGAGCCGGAGGCGGGCCCGGGCACCAGCCCGGCTCCAAGCGCGGGCGCGAACATCCGGGCAGCGTCCCGCGATCCCGCGGGCGAGGAGGGAGAACCATGACGGACACCGTCGGCCCGGCACAGCAGGCGTACCCGGCGCTCTGCGCCGACCTGGGGCGCTTCTACGCCCGGCAGATGCAGCTGCTGGACTCCGGCGAGGCCGAGGCCTGGGCCGCCACCTTCACCGCGGACGGCCTGTTCGCGCCGCCGTCGCTGCCCGAGCCGGTCCGCGGGCACGCCGCCCTGGCCGCCGGGGTGCGCACCGCGCACGCGGCCCTGGTGGCCGGGGGCGAGGTCCGCCGGCACGTGCTGTCCACGGCGGCGGTGGAGCACCCGGCGTCGGACGGTTCGGTGCGGGTGCGCTCGTACGTGCAGGTGGTGGCGACCCGCCGGGGCGAGGACCCCCGGCTGCTGCTGATGTGCGTGTGCGAGGACCTGCTGGTCGTCGAGGACGGGCAGTGGCGGGTGCGCGAACGGTACGTGACCCGCGACGACCGGCCCTGAGCACGGCGCGAGGCCCGGCGGAACGTCACCAGGACGTTCCGCCGGGCCTCGCACGTCGGACCGCCCGGGCCACCCGGGCCGCCGTGCCGTCAGCGGAGCGAGTCCGCCGAGACGATGACGGGCTTCGGGAACGGCAGCACGAACCGGCCGCCGGCCCGCAGGAAGGCCTCCTCCTTGCGCAGGATCTCGTCGGCGTAGTTCCACGCCAACATCAGGTAGACGTCCGGCGGGTCGGTCCGCGCCCAACCGGGGCTGCGCACCGGGATGTGGGTGCCGGGCAGCACCTTGTCCTGCTTGAGGGCGGTGGTGTCGGTGCAGTACGCCACCTCGTCCGGGCCGAGTCCGCAGATGTTGAGGATCGTGGTGCCCTTGGCCGACGCCCCGTACCCGGCGACCCGGTTGCCCTCCTCCACCAGGGACCGCACCAGGGCGGGCAGTTCCTCCCGGACGGCCTGGACGCCGCGGACGAACTCCCGGTAGCCGGCCTCGCTGCCGAGCTCCGCCCGTTCCTCGGCCGCGATCAGCGCCCCGACGGCCGCGCCGACCGGCCGCCCCTGCTCGGGGCGTCCCACGAACGCGAGGAGGGAACCGCCGTGCACCGGGAGCCGCTGCACGTCGAACAGGCTGAGGCCGTGCCGGGTGAACAGCGTGTCCAGCGTGCGGACCAGGAAGTACGACAGGTGCTCGTGGTAGATGGTGTCGAACGCGTTCTTCTCCAACAGGTCGACCGCGTACGGGACTTCGATGACGAACACGCCGTCGGACGCGAGCAGCTCCCGCACCCCGGCGAGCACCCCGGCGAGGTCGTCGATGTGGGCGAAGACGTGCCGACCGAGGATGATCCGGGCCGGGCCGTGGTCCTGGCGGATGGACCCGGCGGTGCCGGCGGTGAAGAACTCGGGCACGGTGGGGACTCCGAGCCGGTCGGCGGCGGCCGTCAGGTTGCGGGCCGGGTCCACGCCGAGCAGCCGGGCGCCGTGCGGGGCGAAGGCGGCGAGCTGCTGGCCGGTGTTGCTGCCGAGCTCCACCACCAGGTCGCCGGGGGCGAGGCCGGCCCGTTCCCGGCACAGGTCGGCGACCTTCGCCATGTGCCGGGTCATGGTCTCCGAGTCCGAGGTGACGTAGCTGTAGGTGCGGTACAGCACCTCGGGGTCGACGACGTGGGTGACGCTCATCAGCCGGCAGGAGCGGCAGGACACCACGCCCAGCGGGTACGCCGGCTCGTCCACGTAGGAGGCGGCCGGTTCCAGGAAGGCGTTGGCCAGCGGCACGTCGCCGAAGGAGACCACCTCCTGCCAGTCCGAGGCTTCGCAGACCCGGCACCGGGTGACCGGGCGTACGTTGTCGGGGTGCATCACGGCACCTTCCTCTCCACGGTCGGCGCCGGCTCGCCGGGGACGAGCAGGCTCTGCAGGCAGGCCACCAGGCTGCGGGCCTGGATGTTCAGGTAGTGGCTGTGGCGCAGCAGCTCGACGAGCTGGTGCACGGTCATCCACCGGTAGTCGGGGTCGTCGGGGGCGACGTCGGTGTCGGCGTCGCTCTCGACGATCAGGTAGCCGTTGCGGGCGTGGTGGAAGCGTCCGCCCTCCTCGGAGAGCACGGACCGGAAGCGGATCCGGCCCGGGTCAGCCGCCTCCACCGCGTCGAGGAAGCGCGGCCGGGCGCTGCCCGGCAGGTGCGCGTAGGAGTCGGGGGTGCACTGGACGGTGGGGGCCAGTTCCACCACGTCCATGTAGCCGGCCTCGACCCGGGCGTGCATCAGGACGTGCAGCACCCCGTCGATGGGCCGGGTCAGGAAGGCGACCACGCCGGTGCCGTGCGGTTCGATCATCGGCTGGGACCACTGGGCGACCGCCCGGCCGCCGGCCTCCACTCGTACGCCGATGACGTCGAAGAAGGCGCCGCTCTCGTGCGAGATCCGCTCCGGGGTGCGGTGCCAGCCGGGCAGTCCGGCGAGCGGGACGCGGCGCACCCGGACCTCGGTGCGGGTGCGGGCCTCGGTGATCCAGCTCAGCACGGAGTCCAGCGAGTGCCGGGCCCCGGCGGACGGGTCGCAGGAGCGGAACAGGGCCGCCCGGAACTCGTCCTCGGGCGGGCCGAGTTCGCGGGCGAGCCGGGCGTCGGCGAACGGCAGGCAGGACAGCACGGTCCGGGCGTCCATGTTGACCAGGTCGTCCTCGGCGAGGAGTTGGTGCAGCTCGCCGAGGGTGAACCAGCGGAAGCCGTCGTGCACCTCCACGTCCCCGTACGCCTCGACCACCATGTTCCGGTTCCGCTTGTGATGGAAGGCGGAGCCCTGTTCGGACTGGCGCACGTCGACCAGCGGGCCGTCCGGGCCCGGGTCCCGGAACAGTTCCAGGTACGGTACGGGCCGGCCGCCGTGGACGCCGGTGTAGTTGCTGCGGGTGGCCTGCACGGTCGGCGAGATCTGCAGCCCGTTGGCGTTGCCGGGCTCGACCTTGGCCTGCATCAGGCAGTGCAGGATTCCGTCGAACTCCTGGACCAGGATGCCGAGGACGCCGATCTCGGGCTGGTTGATGATGGGCTGGCTCCAGGCCGGCACCGGGCCGCCCGGGATCCGCACCTCCAGGCCCTCCACGGTGAAGAAGCCACCGGTGTGGTGGCGCAGGTTGCCGGTGCCGGGGTCGGTCCGCCAGCCGGCGAGTTCGTCCAGCGGGGCCCGTTCCACCCAGGTGAAGGTGCGCTTCGCGGCCTCGGCGAACCAGTCGCGGAAGTCCTGGCGGAAGGCGGGCCCGTCGGGCCGGGCGCGGGCCGAGGCGGCGACGCGCAGGGGGGTGGCGGCGGTGCGCCGCCGGCTCGCGGGTCGTGCGGTTGCTTCGGTCATGCTCGCTCCAGGTGGTCCGTGCGGGACGCGTCCCACATGTCCTTGATCGAGGCGGGCAGGTCCACCTGCGGTCGCCACCCCAGCAGCCGGGCCGCGCGGCCGATGTCGGCGAGGGTCCAGTCACCGCCCCGGGAGTCGACCGGGGCGGTGCGCCGCCGGACCGCGCCGGGCGGCGGGGCCGCGGCGGCGACGAGCAGGTCGATCAGGCGGCTCACGGGTACTGCCTCGCCGCGACCCACGTTGATCACCTGGCCGGTCACCGGGGCGGTGGCGGCCGCGAGGACGGCGCCGGCCAAGTCCCGGACGTCGAGGTAGTCGCGGTGGGCGTCGGCCACGGTCAGCTCGGCCGGGCGGTCCGGGGTGGCGGCGTGCAGCAGGCGGACCGCGGCGCCCAGGAACCCCGCCGCGACGCCCGGGCCGCACAGGTTGACGACGCGCAGCACCACTCCGTCCACCGCACCCTCACGGGTGGCGCGGAGCACCGCCTCGGCGCCGGCCAGTTTGGTGCGGGCGTAGACGGAGCCGGGGTTCGGCACCCGGATCTCGTCGACGGCGGTGCCGGCGGGCAGCGGTCCGTACTCGTGCACGGAGCCGATCTGCACCAGGCGCGGCGGCCGGTGCGTGCGCGCGCACGCGGCCAGCAGGTTCTCCACCAGCCGGACGTGGGCGCGCTCGTTCTCGGCCGCTCCGGTGACCCAGCCGCCGGCCGCGTTGACCACGGTGTCCACGTCGGCCTCGGCGAGCAGTGCGGCCAGCTCGGCTGGGTCCGCGGCGGCGACGTCGAGGGCGTGGAAGCGCCGGCCGACGGTGTCCGGGGGCCGGCGGCGCGCGACCTCGACCACGGGTCGGCCGGCCCGGCCGAACGCGGCGGTCACCGCGCCGCCGACCCAGCCGGTGGCGCCGATCACGGCGACGGCGCCCGTCCGCGGCCCGGCGGTCATCGGGCCGGGCGGCCGCACAGTGCCCGTTCGAGGTCGAGGCACGCGCGGTACTCCGGGAGGGTGCCGCTCTTCTCGGCCGCCTCCAGGGTCGGCGCGGCCCGGTCCCGTTCGGACATGACCGGGTCGACGTCGCGCGGCAGCGGCAGGCCGAGCGCCGGGTCGAGGACGGAGAGCGACAGCTCGTGCTCGGGGACGTACTCGCCGGAGAGCATGTACGACATCACGGTGTCGTCCTCCAGGGCCACGAAGGCGTGGGCGACGCCGACCGGGAAGTAGACGGCGCGGAAGTCCTCCTGGTCGAGCAGGACGGCGTCCGAGCGGCCGTACGTGGGCGAGCCGACCCGGACGTCGATGACCAGGTCGAGCGCCCGGCCGCGCGCGCAGTACACGTACTTGGCGACCCCCGGGGGCGTGAGGGTGTAGTGGGCGCCCCGGATCGTGCCGCGCCGGGAGCGGCTGTGGTTGGTCTGGGCCACGGGGAACAGGGGATGCCCCAGGGCCTCGCGGGCGGCCGTCTCCTGGAACGGGGAGACGAAGAGCCCCCGTTCGTCGGTGAAGACCTTCGGCCGGAACTCGAACGCGCCGGCCACGGCGAGTTGTCGCGACTCCATGTCACCGTCCTCGTTGCTGGTGGTGGCGCCGGCGGGGACCGGCGGTGGGGTGGTGCGGGGTCAGATGACGCGGACCTCCGGCGCGTAGACGATCCAGCGCCCGCCGGACTCGCGGAACAGCCGCTCCTTGGCCATGATCTCCTCGGCGTGGTTCCAGGCGAACAGCACCACGTAGTCCGGGTAGGGGTGGGCCAGGGCCTCGCTGGGGCGGACCGGGATGTGCGAGCCGGGCATGAGCTTGCCGTGCTTGGCCGGGGTCACGTCGCAGACCCATTCGATCAACTCGGGTCCGATGCCGCAGTAGTTGGTCACGGTGGCGCTCTTGGCGGTGGCGCCGTAGCCGACGACCCGCTTGCCCTCCGCACGCAACTTCCTCAGCAGCGTGGTCAGTTCGGTGCGGATGCGTTCGATGCGGACGGCGAACTCGTCGAACACCTCGGGGTTGTCCAGCCCCCTGCGCCGCTCCTCGGCGGCCAGTTCGGCCACGGCCCGGCTCGGGGTGCCGCAGCCGGCCCGCTTGAGGGTGTAGCGCAGTTCGCCGCCGTGCACCGGCAGCCGTTCGACGTCGACGACCTCGAAGCCGTGGCGGACGGCCGCGTTTCGCACCGAGGTCAGGGTGAAGAAGTAGAAGTGCTCGTCGTAGATCTGGTCGAAGGTGGTGCGTTCGAGGATGTCACCGAGGTACGGGTCCTCGAAGACGAAGGCGCCGTCCGGGGCCAGCAGGGTGTCGAGGCCCCGGAAGACGGAGTCGAGGTAGGGGATGTGGCAGATGGTGTTGGCGGAGTAGACCAGGTCGGCGGGGCCGTCGGCGGCCAGGATCGCGGCCGCCGTCGCCTCCTCGAAGAACTCGGAGCGGACCCGGACGCCCTGCTGGCGGGCGAGTTCGGCCACGCCGCCGGACGGCTCGACGCCGAGGTGGCGGATGCCCTCCTTGGCCAGGGCGCGCAGCATCACCCCGTCGTTGCAGCCGATCTCCACCACGAACGGGTCGGGCCCGCGCAGGTGGTCACGGGACAGCCGGGCGGCGGTCTGCTCGAAGTGCCGCCGCATGTGGGCCGAGCCGGACGAGTGGTAGGGGTAGGCCTCGTGGAACATGCGGTCCCGGGCGACCTCCTCCAGGAGCTGGGTCATGCCGCAGGACTCGCAGACGCCCACGGCGAGCCGGAAGAAGTACTCCTCGTCGACGCGTTCTGGGTCCACGAAGGCGTCGGACAGTGGCTGGCGCCCGAAGTCGAAGAACTGACGGACGGGTCCTCCACAGACACGGCACATGGGGCCTTCCTCGGGATTCATCGGGCCCGGGGCGGGATCTGCCGCCGGACGGTTCCGTGGCGGGCGGCGGGGAAGCGGAGCACCCCGCTGGTGATCGGTGAGCGGAGCCGGCGCAGCACCTCGCCGGTACGGGTCAGGTCGGGCAGCTCAGCGGCGAGGGCCCGCAGGGCCGCGTCGGCCGCCAGCCGCGCCGCCGGGCCGACGAGACCGCCGTGGTGGCCGTCCTCGGGGAGCAGCCGGCGGTCGTGGGCGGGCCGGCGGAGGTCGAACCGGTCGGGGTCGGGGTGCCGCCGGGGGTCGCGGTGCGCTGCCTCGACCAGCACCACCACCTCCTCGCCGGCGGCCACCCCGGTCCCAGCGAGTTCCAGGTCCTGCCGGGCGTGCAGCCGGCGCAGCCGGACCGGCGGCGTGTGCCGCAGGGTCTCGGCGACGCAGGCGGTGGCGAGCCCGGGGTCCTCGACCAGGGCCCGCCACTGCTCGGGGTGGTCCAGCAGGAGGGCGAGCGCGTTGCCGACCAGCGTGGTGGTGACGTCGACGCCGACCGTCGCGAGCAGGACGCTCACGGTCAGCACGTCGCCGGCTGCGGCCGCCGGACGCCCGTCCGGGGGCGGGAGCCGCAGCAGCCGGCCGGGCAGGCCGCCCCCGGTCGCACGCCCGACCGTCTTCCCGGCGTACGTGTTCCCGGCGACCGCCTTCTCGGCGTCCGCGACCGTCTCGGCGAGCAGGGCGCGGAGTTCGGGCAGGGCGGCGCCCAGCCGGCGGGCGGTGTCCAGCCTGGGCGGGCAGAGCGTCGCGTCCAGCGCTCCGGCGGTCGCGCCGCACAGTTCGGCGAAGCGCTCGGCCCGGTGTCGCGGCAGCCCGAGCAGCACCCGGGCCGTCTCGGTGGTGGCCGGCCGGATCAGGTCGTCCACCATGTCGAACCGCTCGCCGAGGGCGGCCGCCCGGCTCCGGTAGGCCCGTACGGCCGGTGCCCGCAGGCGGCCCACGGCCCGTTCGCCGAGGACCGGTTCGGCCCAGCGCGCCAGCCGCTCGTACTCCTCGCGGTCGAGTCCGGTGGGCAGTTCGGCGAGCGGCAGCGCCTCGTGCAGGGCGGGAACGTCCCAGGGCGCCGGTTCGCCGGCCGGCTCACCGGCCGGGGTGGCGGTCCGCGGGGGCCGGGGCGTCAGCCGCCGGTCGGCCAGCGCTGCGGTGGCCACCTCGTGGTCCGCCGTCACCCACGCCTCGGCGCTGCTGCGGTACAGGGGGCCACGCTCGCGGACCCGCCGGCCCAGTTCGGCGCGGTCGTCCCCGGCCGCACGGAGCAGCAGCGCGTACGGATCGCCCTTGGTGCCCAGGATCCACTGCACGCCGCGCAGGGTCAGCAGCACACGCCCCAACTCGCCGTCGGTCATGCTCGCTGTCATGGGGAAGGACGCTAGGCAGGTCCCCTCGATCACCCCTCGACTTCCCGTGGCCGGGTCCGGGCGGGCCGTCGAGCCGGCCACGAGGGGGGCGTGGCACCCGCGCCCTAAGGTGACGCGGTCATGGACATCATCGGCAAGGGATTCATCGCCCGGTACCTGTGGCCGCTGCGCGAGGCCCACCCCGGGGTGACGGTGCTGGCTGCGGGCGTGCCCCGCCAGCACCTTCCGGACTCCGAGCACGAGCGGGAGGCCGCGCTGGTGCGGGACACGGTCGCGCGCTGCCACAACCGGGGTGACCTGCTGGTCTTCCTCTCCACGGTGAGCATGTACGGCAGCCCGGGCTGCCGGGGGCGGGAGGACGACCCGCTCGTCCCCAGCACCCGCTACGGCCGGCACAAGCACGCCCTGGAGACCGTGATCCGAGAGTCCGGCGTCGAGCACCTGGTGCTGCGCCTGGCGTACGTCCTCGGGCCGCACGAGCCCGACTTCCGGCTGGTGCCGGCCCTGCTGGCGCAGGTCAGGGCGGGGCTGGTCCGGGTGCACCCGGGGGCCCGACGCGACCTGCTGCACGTGGCGGACTTCGTCCGGCTCGTGGACGGGCTGCTCGCCGCGGGCGTGCGCAACGAGACGGTGAACGTGGCCTCCGGCGACTGCGTGGACGTCCGGGACCTGGTGGCCCATCTGAAGCGGCGGCTGGGCCTGGAGGCGGCCGAGGAACTCGTCGGCGGCGGGGACAGCGCCTTCTCGCACTGCCCGTCGATGGCGAAGCTGCGGCGGCTGGTGCCTGGGTCGGCCGAGCCGCCCTTCGGGCCCGGCTACCACCGGCGGGCGCTGGACCGCTATCTGCGGGAGACCGGTGCCTGACCGGCCGGACCGAACTCCTGGACGGGACAGCGACTTTCGGGACGGGGCAGCGGCTCTCGAACGGTCGTCGAACCGCACCGGACATCATCGAGGCCGTCCCGATCGCACCGGGCGGCCGGATTTCGAGCGAAGAAAGCGGGAACGCGATGGCGACACACGACGGGCACCGGGCGGTCACGGCGGATCTGCGCACGCCGAGGACCGCGGCCGGCCGGGCTCTGCTGGACCAGCTCACCGGGCACCTGCCCGCGATCCGGGACGGCGCCCGGCAGGCCGACCGGGAGGGGGTCTTCCGCACCGAGGTGTTCGCGGCCCTGCGCGCCGGCGGCGTGCTCGGCGCCACCGTGCCGCGGGAGTTGGGCGGCCTGGGCGTCACCTCCCTGCACGACGTCGCCCTGGCGCTGACGACGGTCGCCGAGGCGGACGCGTCGACCGCGCTGGCGCTGCACATGCAGCTCAGCCGGGGGCTGACCTTCACCCACGAGTGGCGGCACGGCGACGACGGGCCGCGGGCGCTGGCCGAGCGGCTGCTGCGCGGCATGGGCTCGGGCGAGGCCGTGGTGTGCACCACCGTCAAGGACGCCCCCGGCGGCCGGGTGGTGACCAGGCTGCGGCCGGCCCCGGACGGCGGCTGGGTGCTGACCGGCCGCAAGACCCTGGCGAGCATGGCGCCGTTCGCGACCGACTTCGTCGTCTCGGCGCAGGTGGAGGTGGCCGGCGTGGCCCGCTCGGCGGCGGCCGTACTGTCGCGCGAGACCCCGGGCCTGACCGTCCTGGACAACTGGGACGGGCTGGGCATGCGGGCCTCCGGCACCGTGGACGTCGTGCTGGAGGACTGTCCGATCCGGGCCGGGGAGGTGTTCCTGCGCGGGCCGGTCGGGGAGCAGTCGGACGCGTCCCTGGCGGGCCAGACGGTCAGTTCGATCACCATGCTGGGGATCTACGCGGGGGTGGCGCAGGCGGCGCGGGACGTCGTGGTGGCCGAGCTCGCCAAGCGGGGCGGGCTTTCGGCGGCGGGGGCCGGGACGCGCACGCTGCTCGCGGAGATCGAGGCCCGGCTGTACGCGCTGCGCACGACGGTGGCGGGCACGCTGTCGGTGGCGGACTGGCTGGCGTACGGCTTCGACGGTGATCCGGCGGAGCGCGGGCGGCGCATGATGGCCGACTTCCAGTGCGCCAAGCTGATGGTGAACCGGCTGGCACCCGACATCGTCTCGGACTGCCTGGTGGTGATCGGCGGCGCCTCCTACGCGGGGGCGCATCCGCTGTCGCGGCTCTACCGGGACGTGCGGGCGGGCGCGTTCATGCACCCGTTCACCTATCCCGACGCGGTGGACTGGCTGTCCGAGGCGGTGCTCGGCGGCCCGAAGGCGTGAGTGACGGGTGAGGGGAGGGCCGGCTGTCCCGGCCCTCCCCTCACCCTTGGTCGCGCTACGCCCGCGGTCGGCCGGCGTGCGCCACGGCGTGCTCCATGGTGGTGGTGCTGTTGCGGCCCAGCGCGTCGCGCACGAAGGCGCGGGCGTCGGCGAGGGTGGCCTCCGGTCCGAGGACGGCCGGGACGGCCTCCTCGTTGAGGACCACGGTGTGCGCGGAGGTGATCCGGGCCCCTTCGCCGTCCGCCCGGAACAGCCACTGCCCGGTGTGGGCGGTCATCAGCGCGGGGGTGCGCAGCTGCTTGTAGACGATCCGGTCGTGCGGGAAGCAGATCCGGACGGACCGGGTGGTGTGGGTGGAGCCGTCCGGTGTCCGGGTGTCCATCTCCAGGACCTGGAGGTTGGGTTGTTCCTCCGTCAGTTCGGTGCGGGCCACGTGCGGCAGTCGCTCGGGCCAGCGGTGCGCCTCGTCGACGAAGGCGAAGGCGGCCTTGACGTCGCCGTCGAAGGCGACGGTGTCCTCGAAGGTGAGCACCAGGCCGGCCCCGGCCTCCTCGCGCTCGACGGCGGTGCGCAGGGCAGCAAGTTCGGCGCCGCTGTTGTGGTCGACCGCCCGCTGGATCCAGGCGACGTTCTCGGCGTCGTCGTCGACGGCCCGGAAGTCGTGCAGCAGACGCACCCGGGTCTCGGTGTCGGTGAGCGGCTCGACGATCCACTCCCCGCCCATGGCGGACACCGGGGGCTGGGAGACCTCCTGCCGGAAGCGGACGCTGAGCCGGCCGGGGTCCAGCAGCCGCCGCGAGGTCCAGGTCTTCACCTCGCCGTTGGCGGTGGCCCAGATCCGGATGCGTTCCTCGGTGTCGCCCCGTTCGACGTGTTCGACGTGCACGGTGGGCGGGAAGGTCTCCGGCCAGCGGTCGACGTCAGTGATCAGGTCGTAGACGCGCCGCGGGGACGCGGACACGGTGATCGAGTGTTCGGTGTGGTGGGTTCCGGGACGTGACATGGTCCTCCTCCAGCTCCGCTGTCGGTCAGCGGAGCCAGGGTCGGGGCCGGCTCTGGTCGGTCACTCGAGAACCGCTGGGCTGGGCTCACCGCCGTCCGTCAGCCGGCCGGCCGGACGCCCAGGTCGTGGTGGAACAGGTCCAGCGGGTCCCAGCGTTCCTTGACCCGTTGCAGCCGCCGGTGGTTGTCCCGGTAGTAGAGGGCGCTCCACGGCACGCCCGAGGTGTTCCAGCCGGGGTCGGCGAGGTCCGTGTCCGGGTAGTTGACGTAGGCGCCGCCGTTGGCCTCGTTCGGCACCGGGACGCCGCCGGTGTCGGCGTGCAACTCCCGGTAGAGGCCGCGCACCCAGGCCAGGTGGCGTTCGGTCTGCTCCGGCTCGCCCCACAGGGTCTCGTGGACGACGCTGAACAGGCTGTCCCGGTGGGGCAGGGCGGTGGCGTCCTGGGGCACGGTGTTGATCCGTCCGCCGAGGAAGGTGAGGTAGACGCCGGCGGTGGCGAACTCCTCGCCGCCCCGGTTCAGGTGGTCGTGCAGGACCGCGATCTGCCGGTCGGACCAGGGTTTGCGCAGCAGGGTGGACTTGGACTTGAACCGGGCGCCGCCCGGCCACTGCACCACGCCCAGCACCGACTTCAGCCACGGCGTCTCGGCGGTGGTCGCCGTGTGCGGGACGCCGGCCGCGGCGGTCAGTTCGGCGGCGAAGGCGTCCAGGAGTTCCCGGGCGCGGGGGCGGGAGGCGTCGAGGGCGGCGTCCACCGAGACCCGCCCGGCGGCGCGGTGGCCGAGGGTGAGGCCGCTCGACAGGTCGGCGTAGGGCGTGTCCGTACCGGCGTGCCGTTGGTGCCAGTCCCCGTGGGCGCGCAGCAGCCGGGCGAACGCCTCCTGGTTCAGGTCCTGCCACTGCCAGCCGAGGGACACCGAGCGTACGGCGGTCGGCGGCTTCGGCAGCAGGTCGCCCGGTGCGCCGGCGGCGCCCGGCGACCGGAACAGGTAGCGGGTGACGACCCCGAAGTTGCCTCCTCCGCCGCCGGTGTGGGCCCACCACAGCTCGCGCTCGGGCCCGGTGGAGTCCCGGGTGGCGGTGACCAGGCGGGCCCGGCCGGACCGGTCCGCGACGACGACCTCGACACCGTACAGGTGGTCGACGACCAGCCCGTACCGGCGGGACAGTGCCCCGTAGCCGCCGCCCGCGACGTGGCCGCCCACCCCGACGCCGGGGCAGCTGCCGCCCGGCAGGGTCACGCCCCAGCCCAGGTAGAGCGTGCGGTAGACCCGCCCGAGGGTGGCGCCGGCCGCGACGGCGAAGAGCTGCCGCTCCGGGTCGTGGGAGACGTCCGTCATCTCGGAGACATCGATCAGGACCCGGACGGCGGGGTCGTCGACGAAGCCCTCGAAGCAGTGGCCGCCGCTGCGGACCGCGATCCGCTTGCGGTCCCGGGCGGCCTGCTCGACCGCGGCGACCACCTGGCCGGGCGAGCCGACCAGGTGCACCACGTCCGGGGAGCCGGTGAAGCGGCCGTTGTGCCCGCGGGTGGTGAGTTCGGTGTAGCGGGGGTCGTCCGGGCCGAGGACCACCGGTCCCAGGGTGACCGGCGCTGCGGTCGCCGGCGTGGCGGCGACGGCCGGAATGCCGAGCAGCGTGGCTCCCCCGGCCATCGTGGAGAGTTCCATCAACCGTCTGCGCGTGAGTCCTGCCATGGGGTTCCCCGACCTTCCCGTGCGGCCTGCGGCCGATCGTCCGTCGGCGATCAGCCTGGGGTCCGTCGCTGGCGGGCCGGTGGAGGGTCGCTGGTACGCGGCGCGCTCGAACGGGGTTCCGAGGGCGGGAAGAAGACCGTCAGCAGCCCTGACAGTGACGTTATTGACGCTTCTAAGCTCTCAGAAGTCAAGAGCCCGGAGCAGCCGGCTTCTCCTCCGCCTGGCCGGAGCCGCTCCGATCGGCCCCCGGCAGCCGTGACCTCCGCTCCACTCTCCGCTCCGCCCTCCACGCCCCCCGTACGGGAGACCTCATGATCCACACCCGCGGACTCACCCGAAGTTTCCGCGCCAAGGGAGAGACCGTCGAAGCCGTCCGCGGTCTCGACCTCGACATCGCGGCCGGCTCCGTGGTGGCCTTCCTCGGCCCGAACGGCGCCGGGAAGACCACCAGTCTGCGGATGCTGACCACCCTGCTCCCGCCGACCGCGGGCACCGCCACCGTCGCCGGGCACGACGTGGTGGCCGACCCGGCCGGGGTGCGCCGCCGGATCGGCTACCTCGGCCAGGGCAACAGCGCCGGCACCGGCTTCCGGGTGATGGACGAACTCGTCACCCAGGGCCGCGCCTACGGCCTGAGCCGCGCCGAGTCCCACGCCCGGGCCGAACGCCTGCTGGACGCCCTCGAACTGGAAGGACTGGCCCGACGGACGGTCGGCACCCTCTCCGGGGGCCAGCGCCGCCGGCTCGACATCGCCATGGCCCTGGTCCACGAACCGGACCTGCTCTTCCTCGACGAGCCCTCCACCGGGCTCGACCCGCACAGCCGCGCCAACATCTGGGAGCACGTGCTGCGCCTGCACAAGGACCTCGGCACCACCATCGTCTTCACCACCCACTACCTGGAGGAGGCCGACCTGTGGGCCGGGCGGGTGCTGGTCGTCGACCACGGCCGAGTGATCGCCGACGACTCCCCGGAGCGCCTCAAGGCCGAACTCGCCGGTGACCTCATCACCTTCACGACCGCCGACCCCGCCGACACCGGCCCGGCCGCCACCCGGGCCCGTACTCTGCGGGCCGTTCGGGAGGTGACCGTCGAGGACCGGGAGGTGCGGGTCCGGACCTCCGACGGCGACGTCCGGCTGCCGGAACTTCTGCGCGACCTCGACGCGGCCGGGATCCGGGTGCACAGCACCCGGCTGGCCCGCCCCACCCTCGACGACGTCTTCCTCACCCTGACCGGCCGCACCCTCCGGGAGGGCGCCGACGCCGGCATCCCGACCAGCCCTCACCAGGGAGCCTGACCATGAAGGTGCTCACCGACACCCGCACCGCGTTCGTCCGCGAACTCAAGCCCGAACTGCGCCAGCCCGTCGGCCTGCTCTTCACGATGATGCTGCCGTTCCTGCTGCTCGCCCTCTTCGCGCCACTGCTCTCCAGCTCGGGCGCGGGCGGCGGGCCGGCCGGCGCGGGCTCGCCCTGGCAGTGGTTCGTCCCCGGCATGCTCGTCCTGCTCGGCCTGTCCGCCACCGCGGGCGCGGGCGCCTCGTTGCTGGGCGAGATCTCCTCGGGCGCCTTCGAGCGGCTGCTCGTCACCCCGCTCAACCGGGCCGCCATGCTGGTCGGCCGGACGCTGAAGGAGGTCGTGGTCCTGCTCACCCAGGCCCTGCTGATCCTCCTCCTGCTGCTGCCGACCGACTTCCGGCTGCACCTGCCGGGCGCCCTGGCCGGGCTCGTGCTGCTGAGCGTCTTCGGCGTCGGCATCGGCGCGCTGTCCTTCACCCTGGCGCTCCACTCCCGCCGCCAGCAGACCCTGTTCTACGGGGTACAGCAGGTGGTCTTCTTCCCGCTGCTGCTGCTCTCCGGGGTGCTGCTGCCGATCACCGAGGCGGCCGCGCCGACCTGGCTCTACGTGCTGAGCCGGATCAACCCGGTGACCCACGTGGTCGAGGCCGAACGCGCCCTGTTCGACGGGCAGTTGAGCGACTCGGTGGTGTTGTACGGATTCCTCGCGGCCGGCGCCATCGCGATGCTGGGCGTCGTGGCCGGGATCCGCGGCATGCGCAACGCCTCAGCATAGTGGCACTTCTGACGGAACATCAGATCGTCTGAAGGAGTCACCGTGACCGACCGCAGCGCTCCGGGCCCCGGCGCCCGCACCGTGGACGTCTGGTTCGACCCCGCCTGCCCCTACACCTGGCTGACCTCCCGCTGGCTGCGGGAGGCGACCCGGGTCCGCCCGCTGGTGCCGCGCTGGCACCTGATGAGCCTGGCGCTCCTCAACGAGGGCCGCGACGACGACCCGGAAGGGGATCCCGACGGCTACCTCCTGGTGCCGGTGCGGATCGCCACCGCCGTCCGGCAGGCCCACGGCCAGGACGCCCTGGTCCGCTTCCACCGCGCCCTGTGGGCCGGCAGCGGCCGGCGCTGGATCACCGACCCGGCCACGGCGCTGGCCGCCGCCGGTCTGCCGGCCGCCCTGGCGGCGGCCGGCACCTCCACCGCGCACGACGCGGCGCTGCGCGCCTCACACGCCGAAGCCCTCGGCGTGCTGGGCCCGCGCACCGGCACCCCGGTGGTGGCCGTCACCGACCCGGCACGGCCCGGCCGTCCTCCGGTGGCCTTCTTCGGGCCGGTCCTCTCCCGCGTGCCCCGCGGAGAGGAGGCGGGCCGGCTGTGGGACGCCACCCTGCTGCTGGCCGGCACCCCCGGCTTCCACGAGCTCAAGGGAACGCCCGCGCCCCCGGACCCGGACGTCGGCGCAGGGGACGGGGGCGGGGACGAGCTGCCGTGACCGGGCCACGCTCAGTAGTTGCCGAGCCCGCCGCACACGTTGAGGGCCTGGGCGGTGATCGGCGCCGCCGTGTCCGTGATCAGGTAGCCGACCAGCCCCGCGACCTCCTCGGGCGTGGTGTACCGGCCCAGCGGGATCTTCGCCTCGAACCGTTCGAGCACCGCCTCGGGCGTGGTACCCCACACCTCGGCGTAGCCCGCCCGGACCCGCTCGGCCATCGGCGTCTCCACGTAGCCGGGGCAGACCGCGTTGACGGTGATGCCGGTCTTCGCCAGTTCCAGGCCCAGCGCCTTGGTGAAACCGACCACGGCGTGCTTCGAGGCCGAGTACGGCGCGCCCAGCACCACGCCCTGCTTGCCGCCGGTGGAGGCGATGTTGACGATCCGGCCCCGGCCTCGATCCAGCATGCCGCCGCTGGTCAGGGCGGCCCTCGTCACCCGGAACACGCTGGTGAGGTTGGTGTCGACGACGTCCAGCCACAGCTCGTCCGTCAACTGGGCGGTGGCCCCACCGCCGTTGCGGCCCGCGTTGTTGACCAGGACGTCGATCGGGCCGAACCGGTCGACGGCGGCGCGCACGAAGGCGTCCACCTCCTCGGTGGAACGCACGTCGCAGCTCCGCCCGTCGGCGTCGACCCCTTCCTCCCGCAGGAGTGTCACGGTGTCGGCGACCGCCGCACCGTCCCGGGCGCAGAGGAAGACCCGCAGCCCCCCGGCGCCCAGCGCTCGGGCCACGGCGAGGCCGATCCCGCTGGTCGCACCGGTGACGACGGCCACCCGTCCATCCGTGCCGCTCATGGTTCCTCCCGGATCGTGACGTGGAACGTACGTAGGCGCCCCGACGATGGCAACGGCCGCTCGACGGGCGCTCAAGTCGCGGCGGAAGCCGCGCCCGAAGCCCCCTGAACACGACGAAGCGCAGTACCCGAGAAGAAGCAGAAGGAGACGAGACCATGACCGTTCTGGTGACCGGAGCCACCGGCAACGTGGGCCGGCACGTGGTGGCGGGCCTGCTGGCGGCGGACGTGCCGGTGCGCGCGATGACCCGCACGCCGGAGCACGCCACGCTGCCCGAGGGAGTGGAGGTGGTCCGCGGCGACCTCGCGGATCCGTCGAGCCTGGACTCGGCCCTCGCCGGGGTCGACCGGGCCTTCCTGTTCCCGCTCCCCGGTACCGCCGAGGAGTTCACCGCCCGGGCCGCCAAGGCCGGGGTGCGGCGGATCGTCGTGCTCTCCTCGATCGCGGCCGAGTACGCCGCCGGGGACTACAGCGGCGACCACCACAGCGTGGTGGAGCGGGCCGTGGAGGCCTCCGGACTGGAGTGGACGCACGTCCGGCCGGGCGAGTTCATGACCAACCTGCTGTCCTGGTGGGCCCCCACCATCCGGGCCGAGAACACCGTCCGCGCCCCGTTTGGGGCGGCCCGCAGCGCCCCGGTGCACGAGGCCGACATCGCCGACGTGGCGCTGGCCGCCCTGCTGGAGGAGGGGCACGCCGGACGGGCGTACGCCTTCGCGGGCCCGGAGTCGCTGTCCAAGCACGAGCAGGTGCGGGTGCTCGGCGAGGTCCTCGGCCGGCACATCGGCTTCGAGGAGCTGACCGTGCCCGCGGCCCGTGAACTGTGGCTCGGCCAGGGCATGCCGGCCGAGGCCGTGGACTGGCTGCTCCAGGACCCGGTGGACGTCCCGGTGGGGCCGACCTGCGAGCGGGTCACCGGTCGGCCCGCCCGCACGTTCGCGCAGTGGGTGGCCGACCACCGCGCGGACTTCTGAGGCCGGGGCCCGGCGGCGTTCAGCGGCGGTCGAGCCACTCTCCAGGCGTTCCGTCGACGGTGGTCGGGACCGCTTCGTGGACCGATGGGACGCCGCCATGGTGGATGCCGCAGAGAACGCCCTGATCCGACGCCTGATCCGAGCCGGATCCGGCTCCGACGACGAGATCGACGCCCTGCTGAAGGACGTCGGCCTGTCCGAGGTGGCCCGGGTGCTCGTCGACGAGGTGCGGTTCCGCTGCCCGGAGCCGGCCAACATCGCCCCCGTCGACGTGGCGCTCGACCTCACCCACGGCGGGGAGCGGCACTCGGCCGCGCTGCGCGTGGTGCGCGACGAGCCGGTCCGCCTGGTCGCCGAGGAGTCCGCCAAGGTCCGCTCGCGGATCACCTTCACCGCCGCGGGGCTGCTCCGCCGGCTCTTCGGGCCGGTGGACTCACCGCGCACCGGGGACTTCCACAACACCTTCATGCCCACCCCCGAGGACCCCGGTCAACTGCGCGAACTCCTCGGCGAGATGGACATCGTGCTGCGCGCGGCGGCCCAGGCCACCGCCACCCTGATGGCCGGCTGCACCGGGCGCGCCCCGGAGCTCGGGGAGCTGTCCATCCGGTACGGCTCCGACAAGTGGGCCAGCTTCCACTGGTACACCGCGCACTACGAGCACCACTTCGCCCGCTACCGGGACCGGCCCGTACGGGTGCTGGAGATCGGGATCGGCGGGTTCGAGGACGACCTCGGCGGCGGCTCGCTGAAGATGTGGAAGCGCTACTTCCCCCGCGGCACCGTCTTCGGGCTCGACCTGTACGACAAGACCTCGCTCTCCGAGCCCCGGCTCACGGCGCTGGTCGGCGACCAGAACGACCCCGACTTCCTGACCGGACTCGCCCGGGAGCACGGCCCGTTCGACATCGTCATCGACGACGGCAGCCACCTGAACGAGCACGTGCGCACCTCGTTCCGGACCCTCTTCCCGCACGTGCGGCCCGGCGGCCTGTACGTCATCGAGGACCTGCAGACCGCCTACTACTCCGACTTCGGCGGCAGCCCGGGCGGCGTCGCCGGCCCGGACACCTCGCTCGGGCTGGTCAAGGAACTGATCGACGACCTGCACCACCGTGAGCACCGGGACCCCACCGTCACCCGCCCCACCCCCACCCAGAGCAGCGTGGTCGGGGTGCACGCGTACCACAACATGGTCTTCGTCGAGAAGGGCACCAACGGGGAGGACACCCTGCCCCGGTGGATGGACGCCGACGTGTGGACCGCGCTCGGCGCGAAGTGAGACGGGGGAACCGACCGTGCGGGTGCTGTTCACCGTGTCGTCCTGGCCCACCCAGTACGCGGCGCTGGTGCCGCTCGGGTGGGCGTTCCAGGCGGCCGGCCACGAGGTGCGGGTGCTGTGCGACCCGTCCCAGACCGATCCGGTCGCCCGGTGCGGGCTGCTGCCCGTACCGGTCCTGTCGGGGATGCCGGAGGTGTTGCGGCTGCGGCTGCAGTACCACGCGGAGGCGGTGGCCGGGAACTGGCCGTACCCGTGGCTTCCGCCGCACCCGGTGACGGGTGACCGGCTGAACCGGCTCGACGCGTTCGACTTCGCGCACTTCGAGAGCCGGACCGCTCCGGGGCTCGCCGACGAGGCCGCCCGCGGCTTCGACGCGGCTGTGGCCCACGCCCGGGACTGGCGGCCGCAGCTGGTCCTGCACGACCCCGGGAGCCTGGAAGGGCTGCTGGTGGCGAAGCTGCTCGGGGTGCCGTCGGCACTGTGCCTGTGGGGGCCCGCGAGCCCGCACGACCCCGACCACATGCGGATCGTCCCCACCGACCACAGCGGTTCGTTCCCCCGGTACGGCCTGGGCGCGTTCGACGTGTCGATGATCGAGCGGGTGGTGGACCCGAACCCGGCGTCGCTGAAGGTGCCGGTCGAGGCCGAACGGCTGCCGGTCCGCTTCGTCCCGTACAACGGCGCCGCGGCCGCGCCCGCGTGGACCGCGCGGCGCCCGGAGCGGCCCCGGGTCGTCGTCACCTGGTCCACCGCACTGTCCACCGTCTCGGGGCCGGACTCCTGCCTGCTCCCCCGGATCGTCGCCGCCCTCGACGGCCTGGACGCGGAGGTGTTGGTCACCGCCACCGCCCGGGACCTGGCCGAACTCGGGCCGGTGCCGCCCCCGGTCCGGGTGGCCGAGCGCCTACCGCTGGCCACCCTGCTGCCGGGCGCCTCGGCGGTCGTGCACCACGGGGGCGGCGGCAGCTCGCTGACGGCCATGTGGGCGGGGGTGCCGCAGTTCATCGCGAGCTTCGCCGCCGAGCAGCGGATCTCCGGCGAGCGGGTGGCCGGCACCGGGGCCGCGCTGCACGTCTCCGGGGAACTCGCCGACGAGGCGACGATCAGGTCGGGCATCGAGCGGCTGCTCGACGACCCCTCGTACCGGGCCGCGGCCGGGCGGCTGCGCGAGGAGGTGGCGGCGGCCCCGACCCCGGCCGAGCTCGCCGCCGACCTGGCTGGGCTCGCGGCCGGCGGCTGACCACCGGGTCCCGGGGCGTGTCCGACGATTCGCGAGTCCGACTGGAATCGTCGGACACGCCCCGCCGCTGCGCGAGGGTCGAGGCGGATGCGAGGCCCGCTCCCGATCCTGTCCGGCATGACCACACGAACCGAGAACACCGACCACCCGGGGCGGTCCGGGGCCGATGCCCCGCGCGGGATCGTCGTCACCGGCGGCGGCACCGGCATCGGCCGGGCCACCGCCCGCGCCTTCACCGCGCACGGGGACCGGGTGCTCGTCGTCGGCCGCACCGCGGCCACCCTGGCCGAGGCCGCCGACGGGCACCCGGGCGTCCACACCCTGGTCGCCGACCTCACCGCCCCGGACGCCCCGGAGCGGATCGTCGACGCCGCCGTGCGCGAGCTCGGCGGCATCGACGTCCTCGTCAACAACGCCGCCGCGCTGGGGTACCGCCCGCTCGACGCCCTGGACCGGGCCGAGGCGCGGCGCCAGCTCGACACCAACCTGCTGGCGCCGGTGCTGCTCACCCGGGCCGCGCTCGCGCCGCTGGCCGCACGCTCCGGCACGGTGGTGAACATCGGCTCGGCCGGCGCGCTCGGCCTGCGCTCCTGGCCGGAGAACAGCCTGTACGGGGCCACCAAGGCAGGCCTGGACTTCCTGACCCGGTCCTGGGCCGTCGAACTGGCCCCGCACGGCATCCGGGTGGTGGGCCTCGCGCCCGGGGTGACCGACACCGCCCCCGCGCCGGCGCCGGGCGGCCCGGGCGCCGATCCGCGGTACACGGCCTTCCTGGAGCAGACCGCCGCCCGGACACCGAGCGGCCGGGTCGCCCGCCCCGAGGAGATCGCCTGGTGGATCGTCCAGCTCACCCGGCCCGAGGCCGGGTACACCAACGGCCTGGTGCTGCCGGTGGACGGCGGCCTCTCGCTCACCTAGACCCGGGCCGACCACCGCCGAACCGCCGACCACCGCGCCGGCCCGTCCGAGAGGGGAACGCCCAGATGCGGGTCCTGTTCCAGCCGTTCGCCGCCGCCACCCACGTGGCCGCCCAGGTGCCGCTCGCGTGGGCGCTGCGCACCGCCGGGCACGAGGTGCGCGTCGCCACCCAGCCCGACGCGGCGGAGTCCATCGCGCGGGCCGGCCTCACCGCGGTGCCGGTCGGCGAACCGCTGCACGTCGCGGCCAAGATGAACCCCGACGAGACGGGACTGCCGCCGGAACTGCGCGACGACGCCTGGCTGCGGGTCCTCGATCCGGGCGAGATCCGCCCGGCCCGGCTGTCCGCCGACCACCTGCACGGTGTCTTCGCCACCTGGACGCCGCTGGTGCACCGCAACACGGTGCCGGACCGGATGATCGACGACCTGGTCGCGTTCGCCCGGGACTGGCGGCCGGACCTGGTGGTCTGGGACACCATGACCTTCGCGGGACCGGTCGCCGCCCGGGTCTGCGGCGCCGCCCACGCCCGGCTGATGTTCGGCCTCGACCTGGTCGGCCTGCTCCGCGAGCGCTATCTGGCCGTGCTCGGCCGGCGGCCGGCCGAGCTGCGGGACGATCCGCTGGAGGAGTGGCTGGGGCAGGTCCTGGAACGGTACGGGATGACCGGTCCTGGCCGCGGCTTCGACGAAGAACTGGTGGTCGGGCAGTGGACGATCGACCCGGTGCCCACCTCCCTGGCGCTGCCGCTCCGCACGCCCCGCGTCCCGGTCCGCTACGTGCCGTACAACGGCCCGGCGGCGGTGCCCGGTTGGCTGGACGAGGCGCCCCGCCGGCGCCGGATCTGCCTCACCCTGGGCGTCTCGTTCCGCGAGGTGGTCGGCGGGGACCAGGCGTCGGTCGGCGACCTCCTCGCGGCCGTCGCCGACCTGGACGTGGAGGTGGTGGCCACGCTCGACTCCGAACAGCTGGCCTCGATCGGGCCGCTGCCGCCGAACGTGCGCGCGGTGGACTTCGTCCCGCTGAACGAGCTGCTGCCGAGTTGCTCCGCGGTCATCCACCACGGGGGCGCCGGCACCTTCCTCACCGCGCTGGCCCACGGGGTTCCGCAGGTCGTGGTGCCGGCCCGGATGTGGTGCAACACCCCGCGGGCGGAGCGGGCCCGGGCCGCCGGCCTGGCCCTGACCTGCCCGCCGGAGAAGCTGACCCCCGGCCGGCTGCGCGCGATGGTGACCAGCGTCCTTGAGGACCCCTCGTTCGCACGCGCCGCGGCCCGGGTGCGTGCCGAGCTGCTCGGCACGCCGGCCCCCCGGGAGCTGGTTCCGGTCCTGGAGCGCCTGGTCGCCGAGCACCGCGCCGGTCATCACCGCAGCGGGACATGACGTACCGTCGGAGGGGAAACGATCACGGCTCCCCCGGTTGAGGTGAACCGCCCTTGAGGACCCACATCCCCTATCTCCTGGCCGTGGCCAGCACGGTGGCGACGCGCCGGGTGGACGAGCGCCTGCACCACTACGATTTGACGACCCGTCAGTACGGCCTGCTCACCCAGCTGTCCCACGAACCCGGGCTGACCATGGCAGACCTGGCCCGTCAGCTCGGCATCGCCCGCCAGTCGGTGCACCGGCTCGTCGACGAACTGGTCGAGGCCGACCACGTGCGCCGCCGGCCCGGCGCCGACGACCGCTCGCGGCGGCTGGAACTCACCGACACGGCCCGCTACATGCTGACCCGGATCGACGGCCCGCTCGCCCGGGTGGAGGCGGACCTGCTCGGCGACCTCGACCCGGACGAGGTCGAGACCCTACGCGAGCTCCTCCAGCGGGTGCTGGCGCACGCCACCGACGACGAGGCGTGGCTGCCCGCCCGGTGACGTCCCGCGACGGACGGGGGCCGGGAACGGGGGTCGAGAACGCGTCGAGGAGGGGTCGAGGCCGCCTTCCTACGCTCGCCCCCATGCGAGTGCTATTTGTGACCGTGGCCGCCAAGGCCCACTTCCACGTCCAGGTGCCCTTGGCGTGGGCGCTGCGCGCCGCCGGCCACGAGGTGCGCGTGGCCAGCCAGCCCGACCTGCTGGACACCATCGTCGCGGCCGGCCTGCCCGCGACCGCGGTGGGACCGCCGCTCGCCCAGGAGGAGTCCGTGGCGGAGCTGCGGCGCCGGCAGGAGCGGGCGGCCGAGCGCCTGACGGACCCGCCCGACGCCCAGGAGCTCATGCGGATGACGGAGGACCGGCCCGAGCACCTGACGCCCGACTTCCTCGACGGCCTGTTCACCGTGATGACCTCCGCCATCTTCCAGAACTTCTCGGCCGAGGAGACCGTCGACGACCTGGTCACGCTGGCCCGGCGCTGGCGCCCCGACCTCGTCGTCTGGGACACCCTGCTGATGGGCGGGGCCGTCGCCGCCCGCGCCGCCGGCGCCGCGCACGCGCGCCTGCTCTACGGCCTGGACCTGGTGGGCACGATGCGACAACGGCACCGGGAGTCGCTGACCGCCCGGCCCGGGGAGCTGCGCGAGGACCCGCTCGCCGAGTGGCTGGACTGGACGGCGGCCCGGTACGGCGGCGGGTTCAGCGAGGACCTGGTGACCGGTCAGTGGACCCTCGACCCCGCGCCGGCCGCGCTGCGCACGCCCACCGACCTGCCCTGGGTACCGGTGCGGCACGTCCCGTACAACGGGCGGGCGGTGCTGCCGCCGTGGCTGCTCGAACCACCGCGCCGGCCCCGGGTCTGCCTGACCCTCGGGATCTCCTTCCGCGAGGTGATGGGCGGCGAACGGACCTCCGTGCCGGTGCTGCTGGAGGCACTGGCCGAGCTGGACGCGGAGGTGGTGGCGACCCTGGACACGGCGCAGCTGGCCGAGGCCGGCCCGTTGCCGGACAACGTGCGGGCGGTGGACTTCGTCCCACTGGACGCGCTGCTGCCGTCCTGCTCCGCGATCGTGCACCAGGGCGGCTTCGGCACCGCGCAGAACGCGCTGGTGCACGGCGTCCCGCAGGTCGTCGTCCCCAACGACCTGTGGGACCTGCGCCCCCGGGCGGAGCTGATCGAGTCGTCGGGGGCGGGAGTGCGCTGGTCCGGCACCGGCCCGCTGACCCCGGCGGAGCTGCACGGGCTGGTGACCCGGGTGCTCGACGAACCGTCGTTCGCGCGCGGGGCGGCGCGGCTCCGGGACGAGATCGGGGCCATGCCCTCGCCCGCCGATCTGGTCCCGGTCCTCGAAGGGCTGACCCACCGGCACCGGCGGGCCGCCTGGACCGGCTGAGCCGGCCGGATCGGCACCCGACCCCGCCGTCAGCGGGGCCGGTCCGGTTCCTCCCGGGGCGCCGCCGACAGCGCCTCGGCCAGCGCCTCCCGCCAGGGCCGGGGGGCCGGGATGCCCACCTCGTGCCAGCGGTCGTGGCCGAGGACGGTGTACCGCGGCCGGGGGGCGGGGCCGGCGACGGCCGCCGCGGGCACCGGCCGCACCAGGCCGGGATCGGCACCGACCAGCCGGAACACCTCGCGGGCCAGCCCGTACCAGCTGGCCCGGCCGGCGTTGGTGGCGTGGAAGACGCCCCGCGCGCCCGGGGTCCGGCCGAGCGCGAGCAGCAGCCTCGCGACGTCCGCCGCCCAGGTCGGCTGCCCCACCAGGTCCGCCACCACGTCGACGGTCCGGCCGGCCCGGGCCCGTTCGGCCATCACCCCGACGAAGCTACGGCCGTGCGCGCCGTGCAGCCAGGCGGTGCGGACCACCGCGCCGAGGTCCGGCAGCAGTGCGAGGACGGCCCGCTCGCCCGCGGCCTTGCTGCGCCCGTAGGCGTTGCACGGGGCGGTCGGATGCCCCTCCGGGTACGGGGAGTCGGCGTCGCCGGGGAAGACGTAGTCGGTGGACAGGTGCAGCAGCCGGGTGCCGTGCCGGGCGCACAGTGCGGCCAGCTGCCGCGGCCCGTCCCCGTTGACCCGCAGCGCCCGCGCCTCGTCCGCCTCGGCGGCCTCCACCGCCGTGTAGGCCGCGCAGTTGACCACCAGGTCGGGGCGGTGCCGGGCGAAGGCCTCGACGAGCGCGTCGGGGTCGGTGACGTCCAGGGCCCGCCGGTCCAGGGCGACCGCGGTCACGCCCTCGGCGGCCAGCGCCGCCGTCACCTCGTGCCCGAGCAACCCGCCGGCCCCGGTGACGAGCCATCTCGTCGGGGGCGGGAGGAGCGTCTTGGGCCGGCGGTTGGCAGGGAGCGAGGAGTTCACCCGGCCGAGCGTGCCCGCGCCCGGTCGAGCATCCGGCGACGTGCCCTGGTCGCCCCCGGACCGTCCGCTCCAGCGGTCGTCGACCGATCGGTGACCGGGGCCGCCCAGACTCGGACGTCGAGATCCCGATCCTGGAGGAGCGATGGCGCTGTTCGCGGTCCTGGCGACCCAGTCCCCCACCGGCATTTCCGCCGACGACTTCCGCCGGCGGCTCCCCGAAGGCTTCGCGTACATCAAGGAGTTGGTGGACAAGGGCGTCATCCGGCACAACTGGATCCGGGTCGGCGCCTCGGGCGGACTGCTGATCTACCGGGTCGACTCGCACGAGGAGCTCAACACCCTGCTGTACGGGAACCCGCTCAGCCCCCACCTGCGCTTCGAGGTGATCCCGCTGGCGGAGGTCGGCGGCTTCGACCCCCGGGCCTTCGAGTCCGCCGCCTTCGAGTCCGCGGCCGCCGAGCGGCCGACCGGCTGACGCCCCGGGGCGTCAGCCGGCCAGCAGCGCGCGGGCGAGGGCGCGGTAGAAGGCCAGGACCCCGGGTTCCTTCGGGGACAGGTGGCCGCGCTCGGCGAACCGGGAGCCGGCCACCCGCTGGACGGCCTCCATGCCCAGCCGGTCCTCCCGGTTCACCACCGCGGCGCTGCGCGCGTTCTCCTCGCGGAGCGCGTCCAGGTCCTGGCCGTCGAGCGCGGCCGGATGCATCAGCACCCCGCCCCGGACCTCGATCCGGTCGATGGCGAGCGGGATCATGCTGATCCAGACCACCGAGTCCCCGAACGCCGCGAGGCTCGCGGAGGGGAACACCGCGCAGTTGTACATGGTGGCCCGTTGATCGGCGCTGAGCGGCAGCGCCGTGGACGCCAGCGGTTCCCGGAACGGGCTGAGCAGCCGGGTGACCCAGCGGGACTCGGTGCGCACCTCCATCGCTCCGCCGGGCGGGGTGATCAGCGCGACGGTCGTCGGGTGGAGCCCCATCGCGTGGTAGTTCTCCTGCGCGTTCTGCACCGCGATCTTCCAGTTGCACCGCCACACTTCGGTGAAGCCGGTGACCGGCGTCATCTCCGTCAGCCGGTAGGCGGCGAGTTCCTCACCGATCCGGCCCAGGTGGGGTGCCAGGGGCTCGGCATCCGGGTCTGCGTTGACGAAGACGAAGCCCTGCCACTCCTCCACCGACGCGGGCGGGCGGCGCGCGCCCGTGGCGGACCTGGCGCGCAGGACCCCGTCCTCCTCCCTGGTCACGGTGACGGGCCGGCCGGCGGGTGCGAGGGTCACCGACGCGCCCGCCTCGACCAGGTCGCCGACGTGACCGGCCAGCAGCCAGGACCGTCCGAAGACCCGTTCGCGTTCGGCCGCCCACAGCTCCGGCGACGTGAAGGCCGCCGGGGACAGGCTCACCCGGGGGGCGTCCTCGTCCAGGTACCGCCCCAGCTCCGCCACCATCTCCGTGAGCGTCATGCTGCTCCTTCTCCTTTCCGGTGACGGGCCGTGAGCCGTTCGATGACGGTGACGGCCTCGTTCGGTGTCGGCATCTCCTGGATCTCCCGCCGCAGCCGTCGTGCGTGTTCGGCGAACGACGGCTCGTCGAGCACCCGCGCGACCGTCTCCCGGAAGCGGTCGCGGGTGAACGAACGCAGCGGCAGGGCAGAGAGGTTGCCCTGTTTCTCGTACTCCTCGCCCATGGCCTCGGTGACCCACTCCCAGCCGGTGAGGAGGACCTGGGGCACGCCGTGGAACTCTGCGGTGGCCTTGGTCTGGTAGCCGGCGTGGTGCACGACGGCCGCGCAGGTCGGCAGCAGGTCGTGCATCGGCACGTGGTCGACCACCCGCACGGTGCCCGGGAGCCGCGGCAGGTGGGCGCGCTGCCGTTCGGAGAGCGCGGCGACCACCTCGACGTCCAGGTCGGCCAGGGCGTCCAGCATGCCGGCGAGCACCGCGTCGAGGTCCCACAGGCCGTAGCCGCCGTCGATGCTCACCCCGAGGGTGAGGCAGACCCGGGGCCGCGCCGGCGGCTCGCGCAGCCAACGGGGCACGACGGAGCGGCCGTTGTACGGGACGTAGCGCGCGGGGACGGTGGGCACGCCCAGGTCCTCGCGCAGACCGGCCGGGCGGGTGTCGACGGTCCACTGGCCGGTGAGCACCGACTCGTCGAAGCGGGCCGGCGCGCCCAGGCGCTCCAGGGTCCAGTCCAGCCATTCCGCCGTCGGGTCCTCGCGGTGTTCGGGCGGCTGCTCGGCCGCCAGTCGCAGGAACTCCCGACGGGTGCCCAGTTGCATGGCCAGCTCGGGGCCGGACACCACGCGGGCGTGGGCCGCCCCCACCGTGAGCGCGGCGACCGGGCCGGCCAAGCACAGCGTCTCCCAGATGATCAGGTCCGGCCGCCAGTGCCGGGCGAAGGCCACCAGCTCGTCGATCAGCCGGTCGGAGTTCAGGCGGGAGTTCAGGGCGGGGACGATGACGCTCTCGTAGCCGAGCTGGTCCGCCCAGGTGTCCTGGCGGTCCGGCTCCCGCTGCTGGTCGACGGTGCCGAAGTGGGCGATGGCCTCCTGGTGGAACGGCCCGAGGCCCTCGTACCACGGCGGGCAGTCGAGCGGGACGGCCGTGATCCCGGTCCGGGTGACGGTCTCCACCACGTCGGGGACGCAGGCGGCGCGGACCTCGTGCCCGGCGGTGCGCAGCGCCCACGCCAGCGGGGCGAGCAGCTGGAAGTGGCTGCCTTCCAGCGAGGCGAACAGGACCCTCATCGGCCGCCTCCGCCCGTCGCGGCCGCGGTGGCGCGGACCGGCACCCGGGCCGGTCCCCGGGTCAGCGGCGCCCGGGGGCGGCGCACCGCGGGGCCGGCGGGGCGCAGCTCGGCGTACCGGGCTGCGAAGGCGGCGAGGGCGCCCTCGGCCAGGGCCCGGCGGAACGGGGCGAGATCCTGGCCGTGGTCCTGGCCGTGCCCGTGGCCGTCGCCGATCAGCACCGCCACCCGCTCGCCGGCGGCGATCCGTTCTCCGGCGAGCGGCACCTCGGCGCGGGCCACCAGCGGGGCGATCCACACCGGCGGCCGTTCCCGCAGCGCGTCCGAGACCGTCGGGCCGACCGCGGCGGGCGGCAGCGGGAACCGGGCCCGGAGCAGGGTCCGGACGATCAGGTCGGCGCCGGTGCGGGCGGCGGCCACCACCGTCGCCGGTACCGGGGCGCCGGGGACCGCGGCCAGCAGGGAGCGGAGCGCGTCGGCGGCCGTGTGCAGGCTCCGCGTGGTGTCCAGCCGCTGGGGGCACACCGTCGCGTCCAGGGCGGTGCCGCAGGCCGTGACGGCCCGCGCGAACCGCTCGTGCTCGTTCGCGGGGATCCCGCACGCCTCGGCCAGGGCCGCCGCCACCAGCGGTTCGGCCACCTCGGTGACCAGGTCGAACTCCTGCCCCAGGGCGTCCGGTACGCGAACCCGGACGGCCTCGGGCGGGGGCACCGGCCCAGCCGGGGGCGAGCCGTCGCCGTCGCCGTCGTCGCCGGGCAGGACCGGCGCGGGCGCGAGGCGGGGGTCGGCGAGCAGCGCGGCGCCCATGGCCGGATCCCCCGTCACCCACGGGCCGGTGGCGGAGCGCCACAGCGGTCCGACGGCGCGGACGCGCTCGCGCAGCGGCCCCGGGTCCTCGTCCACGTCGCAGAGCAGCGCCGCGTACGGGTCGCCCTTCATCCGGTGCAGCCAGAGCAGTCCGTGCTCGTGCTGGAGCCGCTCCCTGAGCCGGGCCGGCGCCGTGGTCACGAGGCGCCCCCGGGACCGACTGCGATCAGCGGGAAGAGCTCGCCGTCGACCGGCGCGCCCGGCTCCAGGTGGGCCACCGGGTGGTCCTGCACCCCGGGGCGGTAGGTGGCGTCGGAGTCCATGTAGACGGCGGCGAAGGCGAGCCGGCGCTCGCCGTCGGTGTTGACGGCGGCCATGTGCACGGTGCGGAAGTCGTGGAAGACCACGTCGCCGGCGCGCATCGGAACGGCCACCCGGGGGCTGAACGGGAACTCGGGCCAGATCTCCTCCATCGGCCGGTAGTCCTGGAACCCGGCCAGGTGGACCTGGCGGTGCTCCGCCGGGCGCCGGTGCGAGCCGGGCACGTAGACCAGGCAGCCACGGTCGGCGGGCACGTCCACCAGCGGGATCCAGGCGGTCAGCGTCCGGGTGAGGCCCGCGAGCGGCAGGCCCGGCTCGTCGTCGTGGACCACGGTGGGCAGGTGGACCCGAGGCTCCTTCTTCAGCACGTCGGTGCCGTAGAGGCGCAGCGGCCCGCCGGCCAGGGACTCGGCGAGCCCGGTGACCGCGGGGTGCAGGGCGAGTCGGCGCAGGTCCGGGTGCTTGCGCCAGGCCGCCTCCACGTAGTGGACCTGGGCCTGCTCCTCGGAGGCGCCCCAGGTCTGCGGGCCCTCCTCGGCGAGGAGTCGGTCGGCGGCGGCCCGGAACACGGCCACCTCGTCGGCGGGGAGCACGGACTTGAAGTGGACGAAGCCCTGCTCCCGGTAGCGGCGCAGGGCCTCCTCGGTGGGCCGCCCGGCCTTCGTCAGATCGGTGGTTGTCTGCATCTGTTCGGCTTCCTGGATCGGGTGGGCGGGGGCAGGGATGGCGGGCCGGGCGTTCAGCCGAGCGACTCGGCGAGCTGGGCCACCGTCTCGGCGGGGGTGGGCATGGCGAGCAGTTCGGCCCGGACCTGCCGGGCGTTCTCGCGCAGGCGGTCGTCCCGGAGCAGGGCCCGGCACTCGGCCGCGCCGAGGGTGGTGGCCTCGGCCACGAGCCCGATGCCCCGGGCCGGCAGCAGGTCGGCGCCGGTCTGCTGGTACGAACCGCGGGGGATGACGCACTGCGGGATCCCGGCGGCGGCCGCCGTCAGCAGGGTCCCGCTGCCCCCGTGGTGGACGATCGCGGCACAGGTGTCCAGGAGCTGGTCGAGCGGGGCCCACTCGACCAGCCTGACGTTGGGCGGGACATCGCTCAGGAGCGCCGGGTCGCCGCCGCCGAGCGTGACCACGAACTCGGCGTCCACGCCCCGGGCGGCCTTCAGGAACGGCTCCAGGATGGCGATGCCGCCCCACTGGGCCTCGATGGTGCCGAGGGTGACGGCGATCCGCGGTGCCCGCGGGCGTTCCGTCAACCAGCCGGGCAGCACGGCCCCGCCGTTGTAGGGCACGTGGCGCAGCAACCCGGCCCCGGGGGTGCGGCGGTCTTCGGGGAGGAGCTCGGTGAGGCTCGGCGGGAGGGTGGTGAGCGCGACCGTGGCCGTGGGTTCGCCGGTGACGCCGTGGCGCTCCCAGTGCGGTGCCGTCCCGGCGCGGAGCAGGGTGCGCAACCGGGCGCCGCTGTCGTACGAACCGAGCCGGGGCTCGACCAGCGGCACGCCCAGCGCGGCGGCGACGAGCCGGCCGGCCGCCTGCAGGGGTGGCGCGACCACCAGGTCGGGTGACCAGTCGCGGGCCGCCGCGAGGACACCGTCCACCATGACCCCGGAGACCCGGGCGAAGAGCGTGGCGAGTTCGGCGTCGTCGGGGTCCTCCGCGAACATCGGGTGGTCCGTGGGAACGCCATCCCCGCTCTCCTGGGGCAGGTAGACCGGCAGGTAGTCCAGGTCCGGGGTGACGTCCACGACGTCGAACCCGGCCTCGGCCGCGGCGAGGCTGAGCCCTCCGGTGGCGTAGCGGACCCGGTGGCCCGCGGCGCGGAAGGCCTGGGCGAGGGGGATGGTCGGGAAGAGGTGGCCGAGGCCTGGGGAGGTCACGAACAGGACGCGCATGCTGCTCCCAGGTTGGGTGTCGGATCGGTCGTCGTCGGGCGCGGCGCGGGTGTCACGGGACCACCGGGGCGGTCCCGAGGAAGAGACCGCGGCCGGCGTGCGGACCGGGGACGTACGTGACGTCGAGGCCGGCCGCGCGGAACGCGGCCTCGTAGGTGGCGCGGGGGAACAGCGAGATGCGGTGGGTCTCGGTGAAGTGCCGGACGCCGGTGCGGGCGTCGGCCACCACGTAGTGCACGTCCATCCGGCAGGCGTCGCCCGCCCGTGCGGAGTGCGAGACCCTGGCGATGGTGCGCCCCGCCACGGTGGCGACATCCCCGGAGACGTATCCGTCGAGGTAGGTCTCGGGGAACCACCAGGGGTCGACGGCCACCACTCCCCCGGACGTCAGGTGCCTGGCGAAGGCGGCCAGGGCGGCGTGGAGTTCGGCCGGGTCGGTGGCGTAGCCGAGCGACCCGAACAGGCAGGTGATCACGTCGAAGCGGGTGTCGAGCCGGAAGTCGCGCAGGTCTCCGGTGTGGACGGGAACGTCGGGCAGCGCCCGGCGCGCGGCACGGACCATCGGCTCGGACAGTTCGAGACCGGCGACCCGGTCGAAGAGGCCGGCGAAGTGGCGCAGGTGCGCCCCGGTGCCGCAGGCCACGTCGAGCAGGGAGTCGGCGTCCGGCCGCAACGCGCGCACCCGCCGGGTGAGGTCGTGCGCCTCGGCCGCGTAGTCCTTGCCGCGGCTCTCGTGGATGAGGTCGTGGATCTCGGTGAGGTCAGCCCCGTACATGAACGGGATCGTCGGAAGCCGCGCTGGAGAAATCGCCCAGGGCGGATGGAGGCGGCGCGCGGCGGCGGCGGGGCCGAGTCCACCGCGATCCGACCGGTTCACGAGTGCGCGCGGCCACCCTCGGCCGGAACCGGACGAAGCCGGACCGAAGGGAGGACCGACGTGGACATCGGGGATATCACGGCGGAGCTGGAGCGGTATCTGGGGCCGGACGCCGAGGATCTGAGCCTGCCGCCGGCGGCGTTCACATCGCCCGAGTTGTGGGAGGTGGAGCGGCAGCTGGTGTTCGGTCGCTCCTGGGTGCTGGTCGCGCACGTGGACGAGCTGACGGAGACCGGGTCCTACGTGTCCCTGTCGGTGGCAGGCGAGCCGGTGGTCGTGGTGCGTGGCGAGGACGGCTCGCTGTACGGGCTCTCGCCGGTGTGCCGGCACCGGCTGATGCCGGTGGTGGAGGAGGGCGCGGGGCGGACCGACGTCTTCACGTGCCCCTATCACCTGTGGCGCTACGCTCTGGACGGCCGCCTGGTCGGTGCCACCCACATGAAGCGCAATCCGGCCTTCGACCCGTCCACGTGCCGGCTGCCCGCCTTCGCGGTGGAGGAATGGCAGGGGTTCGTCTTCGTCAACCTGGACGCCTCGGCCGAGCCGCTGGGGCCCCATCTGCGGCGAATCGGCGAGGACCTGGTCAACTACCGGCTCCCGGAGCTGACCCAGGTGGCCGGCTGGACCGAGGAATGGCACTGCAACTGGAAGATCGCCGTCGAGAACGCGCATGAGAACTACCACGTCATGGGCTTCCACCCGGAGACCCTGCAACCGACCACGCCCGGGGGCGCGCGGACGACGGTCCGCGCGGACTCGCCGTGGGCCGACAGCATGCGGGTGCGCTACGCGGAGCCGCTGGAGCCGGTGGTCCTCGACCTCACCGAGGAGGAACGCGCGCACCTGTACGGCTTCTTCGTCTTCCCGTCGGGCAGCCTGGCCGCCTCCGGTGACATGGTGATCTGGCTCAGCCTCGTTCCGACTTCCATCGACCGCACCCTGGTACGGGGCGGGGTGCTGATGCCCTCCGCCCTGCTCGACGGCCAGGACCGCGAGGCCGTACGGAAGGAAGCGGAGGCGTACGCCGCCCGGATCAACGGCGAGGACCGACACGGCCTGGAGGCAGTCCAACGAGGCGCCGCCTCGCGCTTCGCCGAGCGCGGCCACCTCTCCCCCAAGGAGCCCGGTGTCCTGCTCTTCTACCGCAGCCTGGCCCGCGCCCTGCTGCGTGACGACGCCGACTGGCCCGGCGAACTCTGCCCGCCCCCGGAGAGCGTGGCCCCGTCTCTCCCGACCCGTCCCTGAAGGCTGGGGGTTCCACCCGGACGTCTTGACCGTCACGACTCACCAAAGGGCCGGCCCTCTGGGGCGCGCGGGGCCACCGCGCCACCGGAGGGCCCAGCGGGGAGCAAGCACCACGCCTACAGAGACAGACTTCGCGTCACCCCTTCCCGCCATACACGTCACAACTACTCGCCGGTCAGCCCTTGACGGCCGAGCTGGCGACGCCCTGGATGAACCAGCGCTGGAAGAAGGCGAACACGATCAGCACGGGTAGCACGAGCAGGACGCCGAAGGCCAGGATCTGTCCCCAGTCCGGTGGTTGCTGGCCCTGGAAGACGCTCATCTCCAGCGGCAGGGGCCGTACGGCCGGGTCGTCCACCATGAGCACCGGCCACAGGAACGAGCCCCACTGCGTGAGGAAGGTGAGGATCGCGACCGAAGCGAAGGCGGGCTTGCTCATGGGGTAGACGATCCGGAAGAGGATGCGCCACGGTCCCGCGCCGTCGATCCGCGCCGCCTCCTCGATGCTGGCCGGGATGGCCCGGAAGAACGTGTGGAACTGGTAGATCGAGAAGGCGTTGGCGATGAACGGCACGGCCTGGATCCACACCGTGTTCCGCTGGACGCCGAACAGGTAGAACAGCGGCACGGCCACCGACTCGAACGGGATCAGCATCAGCAGCAGCACCAGCGTGAGCACCAGCTTCCGGCCGCGCCAGCGCAGCCTGGACAACGCGTACGCGGCCATCGAATTGACGACCAGTCCGCCCGCCACCACGGTGCACGCCACGATCAGCGAGACGGCCATGAACCGCCAGAAGTACCCGGTGCTGTCCGAGGACAGGCTGCGCAGCACGACCGCGTAGTTGTGGAAGGACAGGTGGGTCGGCAGGAAGCCGGACAGGCCGGCGAGCACCCGGTCGGACGGCTTGAGGCTGCCGATGAGCAGGTAGAGCACGGGCAGGGCGAAGACCAGGCTGAGCACGCTCAGGACGGTGTAGTCGGCGATCCGACGGGCCGTCCTGCCCGCCGTGGAGCCGCCGACGATCGGCGGGTTCATGCGTCCTCCTGTTCGGGTCGGACGAGGCGGCGCTGGACGAGGGTCAGCGCCAGGACGATCAGGAAGAAGACGACCGTGACGGCGGATGCCCGGCCGATGTTGTTCTGGTCGAAGGCGGTGCTCACCGCCTCGTACATCACGGTCCGGGTGGCGTTCTCGTTGAGGCCGCCGCCGCGGACCAGGATGTAGATCTGGTCGAACACCCGGAAGGACAGCACCGAGGTGAGCAGCGCGACGAACACCAGGGTGTTGCGGATGCCGGGCAGGGTGACGTGCCGGAACTGCTGCCAGCGGGACGCCCGGTCGAGGGTGGCGGCCTCGTAGAGTTCGCCGGGGATGGACTGGAGCCCGGCCAGCAGGATGACCATCTGGAAGCCGACGCCCTGCCAGATGGACAGGACGACGACCGAGGCCATGGCGGTCAGCGAGGACCCCAGCCAGTCGAAGGCCCCCCAATGGCCCAGACTCAGGTGGTGGAGCAGGGAGTTGAGCATGCCCTGGTCGCTGCGGGCGAGGATGAGCCGCCAGATGACGGCCACCAGGGCCATGGGGAAGACCACCGGCAGGAAAAACACCGAGCGGAACAGGCCGATCGCCTTGAGCTTGCGGTTGAGCAGCACGGCGAGGGCCAGGGCGAGGCCTGTCTGGACCGGGACGACGGCCAGGGCGAAGGTGAGGTTGTTGAGCAGGGCGTGCAGGAACTGGCCGGAGAGGTCCGGGTCGGTGAAGATCCGGCGGTACTGCTCCAGGCCGAGGAAGACGGGCGGTCGGTCGGAGCCGAGCCGGGCGTTGTAGAGGGAGAGCACGACGGCGTAGCCGAAGGGGACGGCGACGAAGGCGATCAGTCCGGCCAGGGCGGGGACCGACATCAGCAGGCCGTGCAGTCCGTCTCGGCCCGCCCGGCGCCGGCCGGTCGATTCGGGAACGGCGACGGGTGCCGGTGTCGGCACGGTTCGGGATCTGGCGGTGATGGACATGGACAGGGTCCTGTTCCCGGCGGGCAGCCGGCCCGAGGGGACGGGCCGCCCGGCCGCGTGGGGCTACTTGCTGAGGGAGTATCCGTTGTTGTCGCTGAAGTCCTGGTCGATCGCCCGGGCGGCCTTGGTCAGGGCGCTCTGCGGGTCCGCGCCACCGTAGACGGCGTTGAGCGCCTGGCTGAACTGGGCGGTGATGACCGGGTATCCGGCGGTGACGGGCCGGGTGACCGCGACGCAGGACTTGTTGATGTTGCTGTCGCCGCAGGGCTGGGAGAGCCCTTGGGCGAACAGGTGGAGCGGGCCCCCGGGCTTGTACAGCGGGCTGCTGGACAGCACGGTCTTGGTGGCGGGCACCGCGCCGTTGGCGTTGGTCATGGCGCTGACGTTGGTGTCGCCCATCAGGTAGTCCAGGAACTTGCCGGCGGCCTTGGCGTTCTTCGATCCGGCGCCTATCCCCCAGGCCCAGGAACCCTGGCCGGTCTTGGGGCCGCTTCCGAAGTCGGGCAGCGGCAGTACCACCAGGTCGGAGCCGATCGCCTTGCTGTAGGCGGGGTAGCTCCAGTGGCCGGACCAGCTGAGGGCGACCCGGCCGTTGGCGAAGGCGTTGCCGTCGGTGTCGGGGTCGATGGCCGGCTTCCAGGACTGGAAGATCTTGAACGCGTCTGCCACGGCCGGGGTGTCGAGAGCGCCCGCGGCCTTGCCCTGCTTGATCAGCGCCCCGCCGGCGGACCAGACGATCGGGGAGAAGCCGTAGCTGCCCCACTCGGTGGCCAGGCCGTAGTCCTCCTTGACGTCGAGCGCCTTGTGGCTGGGGTTGGCGGCGGCGAGTTTCTGCAGTGCGGCGGTGAAGTCGGCGGCGGTCCAGGTGTCGTCAAGTCCCGTGGGGTACTTGACCCCTGCGGCGTCGAGCAGCTTCTTGTTGCCGTAGATGCCGAGACCGGAGTCGTATGTGCCGAGGCCGTAGAGCTTGCCGTCCAGGGTGGACTGGGCCTTGATCGCGTCGGTGGCGTTGGCGACGGTGCCGGGCGAGAGGTAGTCGGCGACGGGGGCGAGTTTGTGGTTGTAGACGAAGCTGGCCATGGCCGGACCGTCGAACTCGAGGACGTCCGGGAGGGCGGAGGCGCTGGTGGCGGTCAGCGTCTTGGTGTAGTCCTTCTCGGGAACGAACTTGAGGGTCGCCTTGATCTCGCTCTGCGAGCTGTTGAAGGAGGCGACCGCGTTCTGCAGGGCGGTGTTCTCGCTGTCCTGGCCCTGGTGCGCCCAGACGCTGATGGTGCCGGTGCCGCTGCCTGCGGTGGTCCTGGCCGCGGTGCCGGTGCCGCCGCAGGCGGTGAGGGTGACGGCGGGGAGGGTGAGCAGCAGGCCCAGCCGGAGGGTTCGTCTGGACTCGGTCATGAGGTGCCTCCGTCAAGGGAGTTGCGGTGGGGGGCGGTGGTGTTGCGGACGATCAGACGGGTGGGGAGTTCGAGGTAGTCGGGGACGTCGTCGGTGGCCTGGAGCCGCCGCAGCAGCAGACCGGCGGCCTCGGTGCCGTGGTCGGCGACCGGCTGAGCGACGGTGGTGAGGCCGACGACGTCGGCGAGTTCGTGGCCGTCGAAGCCGACGATCGAGATGTCGTCCGGTACGAGGAGCCGGTGCGCGCGCAGGGCGCGCAACGCACCCATGGCCATCTCGTCGGACTCGGCGAACACGGCGGTCGGTGGCTGCCGTGCGGCGAGCAGATCGGTCATCGCGCGCTCGCCGCCGTCGACCGTGTACTCGCCGTCCGCCTCCAGGGCGGGGTCGTACTCGATGCCGGCATCGGCGAGCACGTCCAGGTACGCGCGGCGGCGCAGGTCGGGGGTGGTCCAGTGCAGCGGGGCGGTCGCGCGGGTGCCGATCAGGCCGATCCGGCGATGGCCGAGGTTGACCAGGTGCCGGACGGCGAGTTCGGCGCTCGCGCGGTCGTCGATGCCGACGGTGGTGAAGCCGGGCCGGGGGCCGCCGACGGTGATCGCCAGCGGGATGCCGAGGGAGCGTAGCCGCTCGGCCTCGTCCTCCGTCGGGAGCAGCATCGAGAACACCGCGTCCACCCGCTTGCGGAGCGGGAGTTCGGCGAAGAACCGGTTGCGCGTCTCCGCCGAGCCCAGGTTGTACAGCACCACGTCGTACCCGGCGGTGCTGAACACCCGCTCGGCCGCGTCCAGCACCGTCCCGAAGAACCATCGGCCGACGTACGGCGCGAGGACGGCGATGCTGTACGTCCGGCCGCTTGCCAGGCTCGACGCACTGCGCGAGGCCGTGTAGCCGAGTTCGGCGGCCACGGCCACGATCCGCGCGCGGAGTTCCTCCGACACGCCCTCTCGTCCGCGCAGCGCGCGGGAAACGGTCGAGGCGGAGACACCCGTCGCGTTCGCGACATCGGTGATGCTCACCGTCACGGTTCTGGCTCCTTTCGGCGCGGACACGTCGCTGTGATCCGCGGGTCACCAGACCGTAAACCGGGCAAGGCAGTTGCGCAAGCGTTTGCGTTCGGATCTACTAAGGGCACTTCACCGGAGGCAAGGATGCGAGGTACTTCCGTACGCACACGCTTGCTTCCATCGCCCGACAGGAGCTGTTCCTTGCGCTACGCACCGCCCGGCCTCTGCCTCAACGACTTCGCCGTGCTCCCGGACGGTGAGGGCTACACCGTCCTGCACCTCCAGGGCCCGTGGACGGAGCACTTCGACGCCACCCGGATGGAGACCTCCTACGGCCGGGCCACCTCCCGCGACCTGGTGCGGTGGCAGGCCCAGGGCACGGCGTTCGGCGCCGGCCTGCCCGGCCGCTTCGACCAGCAGGCCGTGTGGACCATGCATCCCATCCCGCACGGGGATGGGATGGCGATGTTCTACACCGGCGTCTCAGGACTCACGCCCGCCGGCTGGCCTCTTCAGGCGGTGGGCCTGGCCTGGTCGGACCGTACGGACGGCACCGGGTGGCGGCGGCACGGCGCCGAGCCGGTGGTCCGCGCCGATGCGCGCTGGTACCGCACCGGCGAGGGTATGGCCTGGCGCGACCCGTTCGTGGTCCGTAACGACGACGGCACCGGCTGGACCATGGTGGTCTGCGCCAGCGACGCCTCCCTCCCGGTGGCACGCAGCGGCTGCGTCGGGCTGGCCACCTCCACGGACCTCGAACACTGGGAGGTGCACCCGCCGTTGATCTCTCCGGGGGACGTGGACGAGCTGGAGTGCCCGGTGCTGGAACGGGTGGACGACGGCTGGCTGCTGCTCGGCAGCATCGGCGCCACCCGGCAGGTCGAAGCCTGGACCGCGCCGCGCCTGGACGGCCCATGGGAGCGCCGAGGCCCCCTCGGCCCGTCCGGCGCCTACGCACCACGCGTGGTAGGCGCTCCGGACGGGACCCGGGTGGTGCTGCACACCGTGCCCCGCCGGGTCGGACTGCAGGACCAGGGGGCGTCCTGCCGTGGCATGCTCGCCCAGCCGAAGGCCCTGGTGCTTCCGGACGGCGCTGCTCCTCGACTGCAGTGGTGGCACGGCCTGGACCGCTGGCTCGGCCAGCCCACCGACCGGCCGGTGTTGCACGCGGCGGGGGACGTGGCGATTGACGGGCCGACTTCGGTCGTCCTGCGGTCCGACGATGGCAAGCCGGCGCTGACCGTGGACTGCACGGACGGCCGGGTCCAGGTGCACGGCCCCGGCGGCAGCCTGCTCACTGAAGCCGAACTCGGCCATGAGCCAAGCTCATTGCGGATCCTGACGATCGGCGAGTACGTCGAGGTGTACGCGGACGAGGTCCTCGTCCTGGTCACCATGAGCTACACCGGCCGCTGCTGCCCCTGGACCGCGACCCGGCGCGGCGCGACCGAGCCGGTGTCCGTACGCCCGGTACTGCTGCCGCACGAGCACCGCGACGACATCTCGGCCATCTGGCCTGGCCCGGCCGACGAGGAGGTGCACCCAGCGGACGGCCCGGGCGTTTCGGCGGCGGCGATACTGCCATGAGCAAACGGCACGACCGTGTCGGGCTCCAGTCGGCCTGGTGCTGTGGACAGATGGCGGCCTGTCAGGAGTACTTCGGAATTGAGCAGGTCCCGGACGGGCACCATGCCGTCGCCGTCGTCGGTCACTGCGCCCGTGCGACCGTTGAGCGTCGCGGTGACAACCGCCGGCGCGGGCTCTCCGCGCCGTACCGGCGCGGACGGCGTCGGCGCCCGTGGGGCACAACGGCCGTCCACACCGACGTCGCGGTCATCGCGACCAACGGTCACTCCCCCGAGGTCGGGCTCTCCACGCCCGACCTGGCGGAGGCGGCCGTCAAGCGCGCCATGGTGGCCGGTGCCCGTCGGGTGATGCTGGTCGCCGACTCCTCCAAGTACTGCGTCCGGCACTTCGCCCGCTTCGGCGTGCTCGATGACGTCGACATCCTGGTCATCGACACCGGGCTGACGGACCGGCAGGCAGCCGAGATCTCGACCCACGGCCCGGAGGTCCTCCGCGTCTGACCATCGGCACCGGAGATCCGGTGACTCCTGCCGGACTCGCGACGGGAGTCTCCCGGGCGGTGCCGGCCCGCAGCCGGGCGTTGATCTCCAGGGCCGCGCCGCTCACCGGGAGCGGGAGTCGGGTGTGGCGCACCGGCAGGTCGGGGCCGGCGCCAGGGCCGCCCCGGCTGGTGCCGTCGAAGTCGCCGACGAGGTACTGGACGGCGGCGGAGTGGCATGGTGGGGGCGCGCTCCTCCGGAATGGTGTCATCGTTTACTCATGTCATCGATGACAGCGGCCGCGGAAGATGACGGCCTTGCCTTGACTTCACGTCAAGATCCCTTGCGCTGCCTGGGTATGTTGAGCTGCGCCGCCCAGGGCGGATTCGGGCCGGTGACCGAGCAGGTCAGGGCCGCCACCTCGGCGGCGAAGCGGCACGCCGCGGCGGCCTCGGCGAGGCTCAGTCCGGCCAGCCGGCCGCCGAGCCGGCCGAGGTGCGCCAGGCGGTGCAGCAGCCCGGCGGTGAACGAGTCGCCCGCCCCGACGGTGTCCACCACCGCGACCTCGGGTGCCGACACCCGCACCCGCTCGCCGTCCAGCGAGACCAGCGCCCCCGCGCCGCCGAGGGTGATCACCACCAGCCGGGCGCCGGCCGCGTGCCAGCCGTCACAGGCCCGTTCGGGCGAGACGCCCGGCAGCAGCAGCTCCAGGTCGTCCGAGCTGAGCCGCAGGATGTCCGCCAGCTCGCACCACCGGCCAAGCCGGGCCCGGTAGACATCCGGATCCACCAGCTGCGGGCGGACGTTGGGGTCGATCGAGACGGTGAGACCGGCCCGCGCCCGTTCGAGGAGCAGCTCGACCAGGGCGCCGCCGGGCTCGCGGACCAGCGCGAGCGAGCCGGTGTGCAGGCAGCTCGCGTCGGCGAGAGGCACGGCGGCCAGCTCGGCCGCGCTCCACTGCCAGTCGGCGGCCCGATCGGCGTGGAACGCGTAGCGCGCCTGGCCGAGGCCGTCCACGGTGGCGATGGCGAGCACGCTCGGCTCGGCGGCCGTCACCACCGCGCCCAGGTCGACCCCGGCAGAGCCCAGGTGGGCGCGAAACAGACCACCGAAGGCGTCGGCGGAGATCCGGCCGAGGAAGCGCGTGGGCGTGCCGAGCCGGGCCAGCGCGACGGCGGTGTTGGCCGGCCCGCCGCCGGGCAGCACGCGCAGGGCCAGCTCACCCGGAAGGGCGCCGGCCGGGTCGGCGAAAGCGTCGGCAACGCACTCGCCGAGGACCGCGACGAATCGCTGGGACACGAAGGACCGCCTCTCATGGGCCGGTGACGGAACGTCGCGCGGAACGGGGCGTCAACTCTGGTCCGATTCACCGGATTTCAACCATTTTACCCAGTTGCTATGCCCAGAGGGCTTGCCCGTCGCGCAGGGATGACTTCATCATCCTCGGCAAGCTGGTGTCAACGTTGACATTTCTGGCCGCCGGACCTGACCCCGCCTCGGGACCTCCGCACCACGCAGATCAGGGAGCCCACGCGACCCTCTCCGGCGGCCAGCGGCAGGCCGTCGCGGTGGCCCGCTCGGTGGCCTGGGCGCGCAGCGTGGTGGTGATGGACGAGCCGACCGCGGCGCTCGGGGTCAAGGAGTCCGGTCAGGTACTCGACCTGATCCGACGGGTACGGGACCGGGGCCTGCCGGTCGTGCCGATCAGCCACAACATGCCGCACGTCTTCGAGATCGCGGACCGGATCCACGTCCACCGGCTCGGGCGGCGGGCCGCGCTCGCGCTGACCAAGCCGGGCGACCACTCGATGTCCGAGGTGGTGGCCATCATGACCGGTGCGCTCACCGTCGCCGAGGACGGCAGCGGTACTGTCGTGGCGGACGCCGACGCCGCCAGGGCCGCCGGGGTCCGCGCCAGCTGAGCAGTCCTGGGCGGCCCGGGCCGGAGGCCGGGCCGCCGCCCGACAGAAACGGTGGTCCATGGCCTCGACCCGTCGTCCGACGCTGCACGACGTCGCCCAGGAGGTCGGCGTGAGCGCCAAGACGGTCTCCCGGGTGCTCAACAACGACGGACCGACCTCCGCCTCGACCCGAGAGAAGGTGCTCGCCGCCGTCGAACGGCTCGGCTTCCAGCCCAACCTGATGGCCCGCAACATCCGCACCGGCGGCCCGGACACCACTGTCGGCCTGGTCGTCCCGGACATGGGCAACCCCTTCTTCGGCACGGTGGCCGGCGGGATCGAGTCCACCGTCCGCGAACGCGGACTGACCCTGCTGCTCGGCTCCTCCGGCGACGACCCGGCCCGCGAGCGCGACCTGATCGCCGCCTTCCTCGCCCGGCGGGTCAGCGCGCTCATGGTCGTCCCGGCCGACGGGTCGGACCACGCCCACCTCAGGTCCGCCCGGATCACCGGGCTGCCGGTCGTCTTCCTGGACCGCCCCGGCAGCGGCCTGGCCGCCGACTGCGTGGTCTCCTCCAACCGGGACGGCGCCCGCACCGGCGTCGCCCACCTCATCGCCCACGGCCACCGCCGGATCGGCTTCATCGGCGACCTTCCGGCCACCCTCTACACCCGCCGAGAACGCCTGGCCGGCTACAAGGACGCCCTGGCCGCCGCCGGCCTCCCGTACGACCGAACGCTGGTGGTCGGCGCCCACGGCCAGCCGGACGCGGCCGCCGCCACCGACCGGCTGCTCTCCCTCCCGGAACCACCGACCGCACTGTTCGCCGCCAACAACTTCGCCGTGATGGGGACGGTCTCCGCCCTCGCCCACGCGCGGCGCCGCGAGGTCGCCCTGGTCGCCTTCGACGACATCCCCCTGGCCGACATCCTGGAACCCGCCCTCACTGTCGTCGCCCAGGACCCGGCCGCGCTCGGCGCCGCCGCCGCCCGCACCGCCCTCGCCCGCCTCGACGGCGACCGCGGCCGGGCCCGCACCACAGTGGTCGACACCCGCCTCATCGCCCGCGGCTCGGGCGAACAGCGCCCGCCCCACCGCTGACCGGCCTCATTCGGCCGGTTGCCCTGCGTCATCCGGCCTTCGGCACACCACACCCACCCGGTCGTGCGTCCGCGTCACAACGCGTTCCGTCAGCAGATCCCGGGCAGTTGCTCGCCCGCGAGCACGTCTACCGCCCGGCGGACGCCGACCAGTCGATCTTCCTCGGTATAGGATCCGTTAGCATGCGTCGTTGATTTTCGAACACACGGACTGGCCGGTCGTCAGTCCGAACGCATGGGGGGCATGCATGGCAGATCCTGAGGCGGCTGGACGGCTGCGGACAGAGCGCGCAGCACATCGGGGGCCTGGTACCGGGCGAGACGTCGAAGCTCGCGGAGCCGTGCAACCAGGCCGCCGGCACCCTGCAGGGGTGGCTGACGGCCGCGGCGGTGCGCGACTGCGGGGCCAACTGGAAGACGCTGCTGGACCAGCTCGCCGGTGACATGGGCGACGTCGGCACCAAGCTCGCCACCACGGCCACCTACTACCGTCAGGCCGAGCAGAACGCCCACAACGGCATGCGCAACCCGGCCGCCCCGGTCCCGGACGAGCCGGACCCGTTCGGCACGACGGTCGTCCCGGGCCCCGTGAAGCCCTCCAGTGCGAAGGCTGCCGAGTAGCCCGATGGACATCAAGACGCTGTACGACGCCAACATCATCAACATCACCATCGCGAAGAACGCCTTCGACACGACGCCGAGCGTCGCGTCCGTGTTCTGGCTGGGGTACGACGACGCCCCGCAGCTGGAGGGCACTGGCTCCTCGGTCCTCATGCAGGACCGGGCGGAGGGGGGCGGGGCCGCGTACAACAAGTTCCTCACCGGACTCCGGGCCACCCACGAGGGGGCGCCGGCGCACATGACCGCGCAGGGACACAGCTACGGCTCCCTGGTGGTCGGGAAAGCGACCCAGCAGCCCGGTGGCCTACCCGTCGATGACATCGTCCTGGTCGGCAGCCCGGGTATCGGGGTGGACAAGGCGTCGCAGCTCGGGATCGGTGCGGATCACGTGTACGTCGGCACGGCCAAGTACGACCCCGTCGCGGCCGCGCCGGCTCCCGGGATGCTCATTCCCGGCTGGGCCGCGGTCGAGGCGATCACGAATCCCGACGGGTTGTGGCACGGCACGGACCCGGCAAGCCAGGGCTTCGGCGCACAGCGCTTCTCGGTGGCGGACGGGACCACTACCGACTCCCACGACAACTACTTCGGGAAGGACCACAAGGGCGGCGACTCGCTCTCCAACATCGGGAAGATCGTGAGCGGCCACGGGAACACGATCACCAGGGAGGATCCGAGGTGAGGGCCGCGATATGGCGCATGGCCGTACCGGGGGTACTGCTGGCACTCCTGGTCGGCTGGTACGCCTGGCCGGAGCCCGAGGAACCCACCGTGCCGGTCGACCAGGCACAGCACCGGATCGAGGCCGAGCTCGCCGACGTCGCGGGGGCCTTCCACCCGGGGCTCCAGTGGGCCGTGGCGAGGTACGAAAGCGACCCCGACCTGACCGGACTCTGCGGTACGTCCGGGTGCAAGAGGACGGGCCGGGCGGAGATGTCCGCCCGCCAGGCGGCCCGAGTGCGGATCACCCCTACCCGGAATCAGGAGCCGCTCGACGTCGTCCAGGCACTCTGGACCGGGAAGGGCTACTCGGTCGAGCGCAACAAGGGCTCAGTGGAGGTGAAGGGCTCAGGGTTCAGCCTCCGGTTCGTCTCGGGAGTGGAGGGTTGTGCCGAGGTGTGGGCTTCCGTGTTCAATGTCACCGACATCGGCGATCGCGAGTGGATCGACAGGTTCGGACCGGGAGGGCAGGCCTACGCCGCCACCTGCGCGACGGTCGACGACCCCTACTGGTCGCACTGACACCGGGAGCCCGCCCGGCCCGGCTTCCTCGGGCCGGGCGGGTTCGGCAGCCACCCCGCCCCGGGTCGGCCGGCGCTCCTGAAGTGGGGGTGTGGGTCTTCAATTGGCGCGTACCGAATCCGGCAGCGCCCACCCGGTCGAGGTGACGCACTGAAGGGTGTCGCCGATGCAGTGGTGGAGGCCGTGGCCGAAGCTGCAGGAAGGCTCGGTCTCGCTGCGCCCGGCCCGCAGTGAACAGCCGGTGACGGGCGCACCGCCCGGTACGCGCGCTGACCGACGAGGAGCGGGCCGGCCACCGCCTGTCCCGCTTCGAGAACGGTCCGGTGCTGCCCACCACCCGGCTGGTCGGCATGGAACGGCGCGGCTGGCGGCGCGGCGAGCCCCAGGACAACGGCGTCGAGCAGTGGCTGTCCCGCCGGGTCGGGCCCGACCTCTACGTGGTGATCGCCCCGGAGGAAGGCATCGCGGTCGGCATGTTCGACTCCTACCCCGAGCAGCGGGTGGAAACGGTGTGGCTCGACAGGCGCCCGGGTGACTACTGGCCCCACAACCGCACCTTCCCGACCTTCGCCGAGCTCGACCCGGTGATCGCCTCCGAGGTGATCGCCGACCTCACCGAGCTGACCACGCTGTGACGTGACCCCGCCGCCGCGCCCTTCACCGTCCGTGCCGTGGGCCCATTGCGCCCGGACGCCACCCCGTGCCGCACCCGGAATCCGGGCGGGCCGGGGCGGCGCCCCCGGGTCCGGGTCAGTTGCGGAGCAGGACCCAGGAGCCCAGGCCCGCACAGCCCGCACTGTTGTAGGCGCCCAGGTGGTAGCCGGCCGGGACCGCGTTGCCGGGGCAGATCGACAGCCCGGGCGCAGCCAGCTGCTGGAACCAGGAGCCGATGCCGCGGCAGCCGGTGCTGTAGTGGCCGGTCATGACGTACCCGGCCGGGATCGGCGAGCCCGCGCAGGTCCAGATCCCGTCCGTGACCAGCCGCATGAGCCAGGCGTCGCCGAGACAGGGGCTGCTGCTGGGGTTGTGGTCGGTGAGCACGTAGCCCGCCGGGATCGGCGAGCTGGCGCAGATCCACAGCGGGTCCTGCGCGGGCTGCACGTAGGAGCCGCCGGCTCCGTTGCAGCGACCGGCGTCGTACACGGTGATGACGTAGCCGGGCGGCACGGGCGTCCCCCGGCAGATCCAGCCGGCGCCGGCCAGTTGGGCGGACGGGGCGGAGGAAACGGAGGCAGCGGGTGGCGCGGCGGGCGCGGCGCTCGCCGTGCCCGCCGCGGTGCCGGTGAGGACGGCCGCCAGCAGCGCGACCACCCCCGCCACGGCGGCGAGCCGCCCCCGGAGGGCCGCCCAGGACGAACGGTCCAGCAGTCGGTGATGTCCTCTGATCACGTCACACCAGTCCCATCGGCAGGTCCGTGCGGCACCGCACGACGGCCGTACGGTGCCGGTTCGTGGAGCTGCCACGACCCTAACGGGGTCGGCGCAGCTGATTTGCTCACGGCATGGACACATCACCATATTGTCCGGAACTGCGCGTCCAATGCCCGCAATCCCGCCCTTGACGGGAAGAACCGGCTCCCACCCCGCGCGCGGGAAGGCCGCCCGTCGACTTCCCACGCGCGGGGCCGCCGCCTCGAAGCGGTCAGGTCAGGCTCCGCACCCAGCCCCGGACGCGGGCCCGCAGCCGAGCCACCGCGCGTGCCGGGCCGTCTCGTCGCCGACGGCCGGAAGCTCGTCCGGGCTCCCGTACGTACCGGCCCCTTCCTCGCTCCACCGCGTCAGGAACGGGCGCCAGTCGAAGGTCTCCTCGGTCATGTCGGCGATCCTTGCACGCATCACCGACCCCGGCCTGCGGCCGTGCACGACCCTGGCGATGGCAGCCACCGGTCGTCCACCATGCGGTGGGCGTCGAGGACCACGGCGAGGGTGAGGTGCCGCCGCCGTCGCCGAGGTCGTCGCGACGGCCGCCGCCGAGGCCCTGCCGGCCGAACCCACCCGCCGCCGGCCACAGCCGGCCCGGGTGCGTCCGGGGCAGCCCGGCGGAGTTACCGGTTGGACGGCGCCCCCGGGCGGCCGGGGGCGGGTTCGATCGAACACCTCCGCGATCAGGACGACTTGGTGATGGTGTAAACGACGTAAACGCCGCACTGGGAACCCGAGCCCTGCTTGGTGACGACCCAGCCGGCCGGAATCGCGGACGGCCCGCAGACCTGCATGCTGGTCTGGTCGGTGACCTTGACGATGGTGTACGTCCCGTAGGTGCCACAGGCGGCGGAGGTGGTCTGGATCGCGGTGATCACCCAGCCGGCGGGGACGGCGGACTGTCCGCAGTCCTGGAGGGTGGTCTGGTCCGTGACCTTCAGCAGCGAGTACAGCGGGTAGTTGCCGCAGCCCGCTCCGTTCTGCATCGCCGTGATCACCCAGCCCGCCGGAACCGGGGAGTTCCCGCAGGCCTGGATGCTCGTCTGGTTCGTCAACTGGACGACCGTGTACGTCCCGTAGGTGCCACAGGCGGCGGAGGTGGTCTGGATCGCGGTGATCACCCAGCCGGCGGGGACGGCGGACTGTCCGCAGTCCTGGAGG
>NZ_JBSFKF010000006.1:252799-347194 GCF_053598415.1 Kitasatospora sp. NPDC001132
GGGTGGTCTGGGTGGTGACCTTCAGCAACGAGTACAGCGGGTAGCTCCCGCAGCCCGCTCCGTTCTGCATCGCCGTGATCACCCAGCCCGCCGGAACCGGCCAGTTGCCGCAGGCCTGGACGGAGGTCCGGTCGCCCAGCGGCACGAGGGTGTAGGTGCCGTAGGTGCCGCAGGCCGGGGAGACGGTCTGGATCGCCGTGATCACCCAGCCCGGCGGGATCGGGGACTGCCCGCAGTCCTGGAGGACGGTCTGGTCGGTGACCTTCAGCAGCGAGTACAGCGGGTAGCTCCCGCAGGTGCCGGCGCCGCTCTGCATCGCCGTGATCACCCAGCCGGCGGGTATCGGCCCGTTCGAGCAGGCCTGTACCGAGGTCAGGGCCGAGGCGTCGGCGATGGTGAAGAGCCCGTAGCCGCTGCAGCCGGACCACTGCTCGCTGACGATCACCCAGCCGGTGGGCACCGGGGTGTAGCCACAGATCGTCGTCGTCCCGCCGGCCTGCGGCGCGGTCCGCACGGCCTTCACCGTCCCGGCCGTCCGCGCGACCTGCGCACCGGCCGTCTGCGCGGCCGCCTGCGCGACCGGCGCACCGGCCAGGGTCAGACCTCCCAGCAGCAGCGCGGCCACCGCCAGTCGGCGGGACAGAAACCGTCTCAGTCCGGGCATGCGCATCCTTGATCCTCCCGATCGTTCCCGCACGTTGGCGCCTGAGAGCTTGTCAGGCCCACGCCCCCGTGACCAGACCTGCGGGAACGGGGACGGTCTGCCGCGGGACCCGGCGGACCGTGATGTCCGACCCGCTGCCTACTCTGGGTCCAAGTCGACGATCAAGGGGGCAGGACCGTGCGGATCGAACGTCACCAGGTGGACGGGGAGCGGGTGGCGCAGGCCGGCGAGGACTTCGTGAACCGGATCGGCAGGCAGGTCCACTCCTACTCCCGCGCCGGCCTGATGACCACGACGGAGTGGCAGCTGATCGCCGACTCCTTCCTCGACTACCTCGGAGCGCTCTCCACCACCCGGCCCGGCCTGGACTCCGCCGAGGCCAGGGCCGTCCTCGCGGACGCCGCAGAGGCCGCCGCCGGCGCCGTCTCCTTCGCCGCCTACTACCCGCACGACCGCTTCAGCGTCTTCCTCGACTACCCGAACTTCGGGATGGGGTACGACCCGGAGTACGGGCAGGAGCGCGACCCCCGCCACCGGGTCACCGCCCGGGAGTGGCTCGACGCCTTCTGCCTGGCGATCGTCGCCGACAAGGTCTCCGTCCACGGCGAGGCCTTCAGCTGGGCACGGCAGTTGATGCCGGACGAGCCGGTCACCCCCGACCTCGAGCTCGTCGACGGCTTCGTCGCGCACTTCTTCGAGGAGGCCGGCCTCCCCGCCGCGTCCACCGAACCACAGCCCGGTCTGCGCGCGCTGCGCGCCCTGACCGACGGGGACCGCGACGCCTTCGACGCCGCCCTCCTCACGCTCGTCCAGAACGGCCCGCACGGCACCGGGCCCGCGAGCCTCCTGCCGCTCGTCCCGATCGCCCTCGCCGCCCTCGCGTACCGCACCCACGGCTGGACCCCGGCGGTCGACACCGACTACCTCCCCCACGCCCTGGTCACCGGCTTCGAGACCCCCGGCCCGCGCGTCCGCGCCCTGGGCCGCGACCCGCGCCCCGACGCCGTGGCCCGGCTCGCCGCCGGGCCCGTCGTCCTCGACCGGCCGTTCCCGGCCCGGCCGCTCAGCCCGGACGGCGCGGCGCGGTTCGAGCGACGCACCCTGGAGGCCATCACGCCGAAGGAGGGCGAGCCGCTGGACGCGTGGGAGCTCACGGGTGCCCTGCGCTACCAGAGCCGCCTCCTGTCGGCGCGCGCCTCGGAGTCCGCCGACGCCACCGATGCCCTGCTCGCCAACCTGCGGCTCGGCTCCCAGCTGGGGGCCGCCGTGTTCCGGGTCGCCCTCGCCGAACCGGGCACCGAGGCCGAGGTGACGATCGAAGGGCGGATGCTGCGCTTCCCCGCCCGCCGGGACAGGGACTTCGGGCCGACCTTCTGGGAGACGGCCCTGTCCTTCATCCTGATCACCGGCAGCTCCGAGGACCTCGAACCCCTCGTGCTGGCCGGTCCGGCGATCGCCGCCGAGGACAGCTACCCGTTCGCCTCGTACCGCACCGCCCTGCACGACCACCTGCGCGGAGCCGACCCGCTCCCGGCCACCGAACGGGCCCTGGAGGAGCTGGAACGAACCCGGGGCCACGGCTTCCTCCCGCCTCCGGTCGTCCTCTTCTCACAGCTGGTCCGGGGCGACGAGACCAGCTTCAACCTCGCCCTGCTGGACGCCCTGGAAGCCCACCGCGACCACCACTCCGTCGCCGACCGTGCCACCCACACGGGTGCCGCGCTCAGCCTCGACGTCCTCGGCCTCGCCTGCCACGCCCGCCGCAGCCGCGGCTGGGCCGTCCACGTCCGGTCGCCCTACCTCCCGCCGCGCCTGCTCCGGGCGGCCGGGCGCGCCGGAGGGGATGTTCGGGAGCCGAAGGCCGCACTCTGACCGCCCGACGGTCCGACAGGTGTCGACCGCACCCGGCCGTCGGCCGCGAGGAACGCCGTCGGCCGTGAGGAACGGGAGAGCGGGGTGGTCGGCCGGGCGGTTCCGGCTGGTGGCCCCGGAGCGCCGGTCACGCCCCTGGCAGCCCGGCCGCACGGCCGCACGGCCGCACGGCCGCACGGCCGCACGGCTGTCAGGGGTGAGCGCTATGTTCACGAACGTCGATCAGACCTGGTGGAGGGGGCATCGTGACGGATCCCGAGAGCGGGACGATCAGCTGGGAGGAGATGCGCGCACTCATCGCCGCACGGGTTCCGCAGGGGGTGATCGAACGGCTCTCCCCCGTGCCCGCCGCCGAGCTGGGCCATCTGCGCGCTCCGCTGCGCAGGCTCCGCGCCGAGCTCTCGCGCGAGCTCTCCTCGGGCGACACGACCCGGTACTCCGCCGCCTACGATCAGCTCGCCGCGCTCCAGTTCGCCGGGATCCACTCCTCCGCCACTGCCGCCCAGGCCCTCGACTGGCTGACGGCCCGCCCGCTCCTCGACATCACCTGGCCCCTGCCCGGCGGCGGTTCCACCAACCCGGACCACCACGTCCTGCTGACGGCCCTGCTCTCACCGCACCGGGACCAGGCGTTCCACCGTGAACTCGCGGTCCGGCTCGCCGAGTGGCTGCCCGCGCGGGGCCGCCACGACCGGTGGCTGATCGCCCACGGCCTCGCCGTCTGGTCGGGCGCCGAAGTCCCCGTCACCGACGGCTATGTGATCGGCTGGTTGCGCGAGGGTGACTCGATCCACTACCCGTACCACCGCGAGATCGGCGAGTGGTTCGCCATGCGGGGCCTGCGCGAGCCGGTGCCGCACCACGACACCCTGCTCTCCTGGCTGCGTGCCCAGCCCAGGCTGGCCGAGTTCGTCCGCCGTCTGTTCGAAGTCCCGGACGTGGGAACCGTGTTCACCGATCCCCACGCCGCCCGCTTCGGGCCGGACAACGAGTGGCCCAAGGTGCTCACCGCCCTGGCGGGCGAGGGCGTGCTCGACCGCGCCGAGCTGATCGACCTCTGCCTCGGAAAGCTCCTGCGCGGCGACCGGCCCGGCAACCTGCGAGGTTTCCTCCGGCTGTACGCCGCGCTGGCGCTCGACCCCGAGGAGGTCCTCGCCCGGGCCGGCGATCACGTCCGGCTGGCCGCCGACGGCGCACCGACCGCCGCCAAGGCCGCCCAGGCGGCGCTGGTGCCCGTGGACGACCGGCTCTCCGCCGAGGTGTTCACCGAGTTGACGGCCGCCGTCCTGGCCCGCCCGGAGAAGACCCTCGCCACCACCCAGCTGAGCCGCGCCGCCGCCGCCCTGCGCCGCGACCCCGCCGCGGCGGACGGCCTGCTGCCCGCCGTCGGCGTGGCCTTCGCCCACCCGGCTCATGCCGTTCAGGAGCGCGCCCTGCATCTCGTCGCCCAACACCTGCCCGGCGTCGCCCCGGCCACCGCCGAGGCCGTGCGCAGCGCCGCCGCCGCCCTCGGCCCGGCCCTCCGGCCCGAGTCCCACCGTCTGCTGGCCGTCCAGGCCCCGGGGGTGGCGAGAGCCGCCGAACCGCACGCCGCCGAACCGTTGGTGGGCCAGGTCGCGCTGCCCGCCGCACCCGCCGGCCCGCTCGACCTCGCCGAGCGGCTGGCGGGCCTGATGGCCGACCGGGTGCCGGACCCGGGCCTGGCTGCCCCGGCTCGCCGAGGTCGCGGGTGAGCCCGCGGCGGTGTACCACCTGGCGCTCGGGTACGGGCTGACGGCCGCCCGTGCGGAGAACCGCACCGTGGCGCTGGACGCCCTGCTGGTCCTGAACGCGCGCGGGCGGTTGCGTCCCGAGGTGCTCGGTGGGTGGATCGCGGCGCTGTGGCGGCTGACGGCGGCCAAGCCGAACCGGTTCCTGCCCGTCCTGGCCGACGCCGCGCGCAGCGGTGCGGGCCGGCCGGTCTGGGAGGTGCTCGCTGCCCTGATCTCCGTGCTCGCCGCCGAGGAACCGGGCGTGCGCGGACTGGCGGACGCCCTCGCGCTGGCCGCCGAATGCGCGGCGGCGGACGGCATCCGGACCGCTCTGCCCGCCCTCGACGCCCTCACGGTCTCGACCGCACCCCGCCGCGTGCGGGCGGAGGCCTCCCGGCTGGCCCGAACACTCGCCTCGTGACGCGCCGCCCGTGGCCCCGGGCGGAAGGTCGGCGGGTGGGCGCCGGGGAGCGTGTGCGGCCCCGTGGTGACGCGGTGCCCTGCTCGGTGTGTCGCCGGCGGTCACGGGGACTGCGGGGAAGGCGCAGCGGTGGGTCCGTCGGCGGACAGCCGCTGGGCCAGGTGGATCGGGACGACGGAGATCAGCACCAGGACGGCGGCCACGACGTTGACGACCGGGGCCTGGTTGGGCCGGGCCAGGTTCGCGGAGATCCAGACAGGCAGGGTCTGGAGGCTTGGTCCGGCGGTGAACGTGGTCACCACGATCTCGTCGAAGGAGAGCGCGAAGGCCAGGAGTCCGCCCGCCAGGAGTGCGGGCCGCAGGGCCGGGAAGGTGACGTGACGGAAGGTCTGGAAGGGGTGCGCACCCAGGTCGGCCGAGGCCTCCTCGGCCGAGGGCGAGGTCCGGCGCAGCCTGGCGACGACGTTGTTGAAGACGACGACGATGCAGAAGGTGGCGTGCCCGATGACGACGGTGAGCATGCCGAACCCGATGCCGGCCGGACCGAGCACCGTACGGAAGGCGGCGTTGAGGGCGATGCCGGTGACGATGCCGGGCAGCGCGATCGGGAGGATCACGAGGAAGGAGACCGCTCGCCGGCCGAAGAACCGGTACCGCTGGACGGCGAGGGCGGTCATGGTTCCCAGGACCAGTGCCACCAGGGTGGCCCCGGCTCCCGCCTGCAGTGAGGCGACGAGTGCGTCTCGGACGCCGTCGGACTGCCAGGCGCGCACCCACCACTCGGTGGTGATTCCGGTCGGGGGCCAGGCGAAGGAGCGGTCTCGGTTGAGCGAGTTGAGGAGGACCAGCAGCAGCGGCAGGTAGATGACGGCGAGGCCGCCGATCATGGCCGCGCGCAGCACGATCCGGGTGCGGCGGGAGAGGTTCACGGCCGTCCGGTTCCCTCACAGCGAGTCCAGGGCGCCCGAGCGGCGCACGGCGAGCAGGTAGCCGACGATGACCGCCACCGGTAAGAAGGACAGGGCGGCGGCCAGCGGCAGGTTGAGCGTGACGTTGTCGGCGATCGTCGTGCCCAGCATCTGGGTCCTGCCGCCGACGATCCGCACGGCGATGTAGTCCCCCAGGCTCAGGGAGAAGGTGAGGGCGGATCCGGCGAGCACCGAGGGCTTGACCAGTGGGAGGACCACCGAGCGGAAGGTCCTCCCGGCGGAGGCGCCGAGGTCGGCCGAGGCGTCGAGGAGGCCGGGAGGCAGGTTCTCCAGGCCGGCGAGGATCGGAAGGATCATGTAGGGCAGCCACAGGTAGGCGAGGACGACGACGATCGCCGCCGTGCCGTATCCCGGGCTGGTCAGACCGAAGGGGCTGCCGAGCCAGTCGAGGATGCCGCCCCGGCTGAAGACGACCCGCCAGGCGTACGCCTTGACCAGGTAGCCGGCCCAGAGCGGGGTCAGCACGGCCACCACCAGGAGCCTGCGGGTGCGCGGCCGGACGACCAGGGCCATGGCGAAGGCCATGGGGAACGCCACCGCGGTGTCGATCACCGTGACCGCGGCGGCGATGGCGAGCGTGCGCAGTGCGATGGTGCGGTAGACCGGGTCGGTGAGGACGGTGGTGAAGTTGGTGGTGTCCCAGACCCGGACGACGTTGTAGGTGAAGCCGTCGACCGTCCAGAAGGCCGAGAGGAGCAGGACGGCCATCGAGCCGAGGTAGGCGAGCACCAGCCAGGCCATCGGCGCCGCCAGCAGCAGTGTCAGGCGCAGCCCGGCGTGCCGGTGCAGGACGGAGGCCGTCCGCCGCAGGCCGCTCCGCCGCGGTGGCGGGGCGGTCACGTCGTTCGCCACCGGTCAGCCCTTGATCTCGGTCCAGGCGGCGGTCCAGGCCGCGTAGTCGGTGCAGGACGCCCCGCGGCCGTCCAGGCAGTTCTTGACGGGTGTGGTCCAGGAGTGGACGTTCTTCCAGTACGCGTCGTCGGTGGCGTGGAAGACGGTGCAGAAGGCCTTGTCGGACGTGTGGTCGCAGGCCTTGGCATTGGCGGGGGCCTCACCGAACCATTCGGCGACCTGGGCGTTGGCCTTCGGCGAGACGATCCAGTCCATCCACCGGTAGGCGCAGTTGGGGTGTGCGGCCTTCGCCGACACCATCCACGTGTCGGACCAGCCGGTCGCGCCTTCCTTGGGGAGCACCGCCCGGACGGGTGCCTGGTCGGCCTGTGCCATGTTGGCGATCACCTGCCAGGTGGTTCCGATCACCGTGTCGCCGGTCTTGAAGGAGTTCTCGGCCTTCTGGTAGTCGCTCCAGTACTCGCCGACCGACTTGTGCTGGGCCTTCAACAGGTCGACGGCGGCCTTGAGTTGGGCGTCGTCCAGGGCGTAGGGGTTCTTGATGCCCAGGTCCGGTTCGGTCGCCATGAGGTACAGCGCCGCGTCGGCGATGGAGATCGGGGAGTCGTAGGCGGTGACGTGCCCGGCGTGGGCCGGGGCGTCCTCGAAGACCGCGCGCCACGAGTCCGGTGCCGGTGAGACCTTGTCGGTCCGGTACATCAGCAGGTTGGCGCCGCGGCCGTGCGGGATGCCGTACATCCGGCCGTTCACGGAGTTCCACGGCTGGTTCTTCAGGCCCTCGAAGACGTCCGCGTAGTTGGGCACCAGGCTGGTGTTGACGGGCGCGACGTCGCCGGCCGCGATCAGCCGGAGCGTCGCGTCGCCGGACGCCGAGACGGTGTCGTACTGGCCGGTCTTCATCAGGGAGACCATCTCGTCCGAGGTACCGGCGATCTTCGTGTGGACCTTGCAGCCGGTCTGCTGCTCGAAGGGGTGGACCCAGTCGACGTCGTGGTCGTCCGAACCGTCTTCGGCGTAACCGGCCCAGGCGATCAGGTTCACCTGGCCCTCGCCGGCGCCGAGGGATCGCAGCGCGGGCAGTTCGGGTGGGTTCGGGCCCTGGGCGGAGGTCGTTCCGGTGGTGCCGGCGCATCCTGCGATCAGGAGGAGAGCGGCTGCGACCGCGGTCACCGTGTGGGCGAAGGCGCGTTTCGGGGCGGGGAGGGGCATGCGCGAGGTCCGATCTTCGGGGGGGGAGGGTGGGGAAGCGGTTCTCGGCGGGCTACTCGCCGACGCGGACCAGGTGCTTGCGCTGCCAGGCCACTACGACGTCGGTGCCGCTGTGACGCAGGACGTCGGCCGCGCCGTCCTCGGCGTTCTGCCGTACGGCGGTCAGCCGGCCGCCGGCCTCCAGGTCGATCAGGAATCTGGTGTGGCCGCCCGCGTAGACGACCTCGGCCACGCGCCCGCTCGTCGACAGCTCGTCGGGGGCGGCGGGGTCGTCCGGGTGCGTCAGGCGGATCTTCTCCGGTCGGATGCTGAAGGGCCCGGACTCCCCCACGAGCTGTTCGGCCACCGGGCCGTCCAGGAGGTTGGAGCTGCCGACGAAGCCGGCGACGAAGGCCGTGGCGGGACGCTCGTACACCTCGGCCGGCGACCCGACCTGCTCGATCCTTCCCGCGTTGACCACCGCGAGGCGGTCGCTCATCGTCAGGGCCTCCTCCTGGTCGTGGGTGACGAGGAGGAAGGTGATCCCGACCTCGCGCTGGAGTTGTTTGAGTTCCAGTTGCACGTCGTGCCGGAGCTGCAGGTCGAGGGCGCCGAGCGGTTCGTCGAGCAGCAGCACCTTCGGGCGGTTGACCAGCGCTCTGGCCAACGCCACCCGCTGGCGCTGCCCGCCGGAGAGCTGGGAGGGCCGGCGCGGCTCGAAGCCTTCGAGCCGGACCCTGGCGAGCGCGGCACGCACCCGCCGGGCCCGCTCGGCCCTGGGCACCCGGCGGACCATCAAGCCGTAGCCCACGTTCTGCGCGACGGTCATGTGCGGGAAGAGCGCGTAGTCCTGGAACACGGTGTTGACGTCCCGGTCGAACGGCGGCAGGCGGGTGACATCGGTTCCACCCAGCAGGATCCGGCCGGAGGTGGGGGCCTCGAAGCCCGCGATCATGCGCAGCACCGTGGTCTTCCCGGACCCCGACGGGCCGAGGACTGCGAAGAACTCGCCCTCGCCGACCTCCAGGTCCACGCCGTCGACCGCACGGACGCCGCCGTCGAAGGTCTTCGTCAGCCTTTCGAGCCGGACCGCCGCAGGGGCGGCGGGCGCCGGTCGCGGCGGTCGGTCGTCGTTCGTCATGTCGTGCGGCCCTCTGCTCGGCGTCGCCTGCCCTGTCCGGAGAGCGGGCCGTGCGGCCCGGGCCTCGGAAACCCGGGAGCGTTCACTCGGTCCGGCCACGAACGCCCGCGGGTCGTACGGCGATCGGGACCGGTCTCCTTCGAGAACTCCGACACGCGCGTAGCACCGGACTCGTGCAGCCCACGGAAGCACCGAAGTTCCAGCCGACGATGCGGGTCCAAGACCACTTCTGCCGCCCTCCGCCCACGAACCGGACATCAGCAGAGTGCCGGGTACCAGCCCTCGACATCTCGGGAACCGGGCACATGTCACCCGTACGTGGCTGGGCGCCGACGACTACCGGGTCCTCCGGAACCGCGCCTCGGCGCGGGGGAGCACTGCCGTGCGCAGGGATCCGGAGACCGACCACGGGGCCGGTGAACACGGGCACGGCGGGCTGTGCGCACCGCGACCGGACGCGGGCACGATCGAGGTCGACCGCGTACTTCCCGGCCTCTCCGGCAGTCCGTCCTTTTGAGTGGGCGGACAGCCGGTTTCCGCCGCCGGTGGTTCAGGGGGCGGGGAGGCGGGTGGTCGGGTTCGTGGGCGTGGGCGACGCGCAGGAGGGTTCGGCGAGCGGGCGGGCGAGGAGCTGGAGGCCGATCGGCAGGCCGGCGGGGGTGTTGAGGCGTGCACAGGCGTCGGAGACCGTCTCGACGGGGATCAGTCCGTAGTACGGAGACGCGCCGCTGCCGCCCATGTTGGTGAGGAAGTCCCGATAGGGCCGCGGAAGTTCCACGTCGCGCTCGGCCTCGAAGGCGTCCGCCTGCCCTGCGGTGAGGCGGGGCCGAGACGGAACTCGTGCCCCTCCTCCCCGAAGGAGTGGCTTCGGGTGGGCGCGTAGGGGATGCGTGCCAGGCAGGCCCGGCCGAACATCTGGCGCTTGAGCATCTTGAGCGCCGGAGCCGGTGGACCGGGCAGCGGGTGCAACACGTGCCCCCGTGACGGTCGATCCTCCTCTTTGCCACTGGATCTCGCTCGAGCTCGGCTTGTCGCCACGACGGTCACTCGAAAGTGACGGGCGGAAAGTGTGATTTCCGCCGCGTGTCCGCCATCGGCTTCGCTATGCTCCACACCTCATCGTCCGGGAGTGGGCAGGAGGGTCCCTTGGTGGCCCAAGTAACAATCAATGAAGGCGTGTTGTGGGTAGGTGGCGAGGCCTATCCGCTGCGCAACATCTCCCATGTCGGCCAGAGACGACTGACCGTCGACAAGGGTGCCGCGTGGAGGAAGTTCATCCTCCAGAGCATCGGCTGGTTCATTCTGGGCGGCATATTCGCCTCTTTCGCCGGCACCGTGGGAACGATCGTCTTCCTCGCCGTCGAGGCACTTCTGGTCTGGAGACTGGTCTCGGCCCTGCAGAAGCCCCCGGTGTACGGACTGGTCCTCAATACCTCCGGCACCCAGCGTGAGGCCGTCTGGTCCACGCGGCAGGAGGAGATCCAGCAGTTGATCTACGAGATCACCAAGGCGATCGGCAATCCCGACGTCGCACAGACAGTCATCAACGTGGCCCACGCGGTGCAGGGGGACGTCATCCACCAGTACGGCGACGGCAGCATCGGCAAGGCCCAGCACAGCGGCAGCGGGAACATCGGAGGATCATGAGCGGCGACCACATCCAGCAGTACGGCTCGGGCAGCATCGGCAAGGCCGAGCACACCGGTTCCGGTGACATCGTGGCCGGCGGCAAGACCGTCGGCGCGACCGCAGGAGGACCCGCAGTGGAGGCCCTCCTGCGGGAGATCGAGAAACTACGCCCGCACCTGGACGAGAACGACCGGGCCGAGGTGGACACGGCGGCCGGCTCGATCGCCGAGGAGACGTCTGCGGAGCGCCGGCGTGGCCTGGTGCAGCGCATCTCCGGAATCGCGGCGCTGGTCGGCGAGGTGGGCGTGCCGGTGATCGCGGCCGCGAAGGCGCTGCTGGCGGGCTGAGGCGGCTGATCGGCGGCTGTGCGAGTTGAAGCGATGGGCGTGTCCCGGGTACGCCTGGGCCACGCCTTGACCGTGCTCGGGGCAGGCACAGGCGTCATGGGCGCGGTGACCGGGTGAGCACTGCACGCCTCGGCGGGCGCGGCGGCAGCACGGGCCCGGCACCGCGGACGGGCGGCGGGGTGCCCCGAGTGAACCCCGTCGGTGCGGGTCTCCGGCTGCGGGTAGCGCACCGCCAGGATGTGGCGGACCTCGTGCAGCAGGTCGCCTGGGCCGGGTCGCCGTCCTGCCGACCGACTGGGGAGCAGATGAGGCATCAGTGGCAGCGCGTGCAGAACGCGCAGCGGGCAGCCGCGCAGCAGCGCCTCGCGGGCGGCCCGGTCGGCAGCGGTCAGGGGCCGGCTTCGGAGCCGTCGATTCCGGCGGCTCCGAACGGGTAGCTCCATGGTGCTGGTCTCTGACGTTCGGCCCCCTGGTTTTGGGTCAGCCCTGCCAGGTCCAGTCGGTGACCTCGGGCAGGTCGGTGCCGTGCTCGCGGATCCAGTCGTGGTGGCGGGTGCGCCGGTCGGCCATCTCCTGGCGCAGGGCGGCGGCGCGCACGGCCAGGCCGGGGGTACGGTCGATGACGTCCATGACGAGGCGGTAGCGGTCGAGGTCGTTGCGGACGACCATGTCGAACGGCGTGGTGGTGGTGCCGGACTCCTTGTAGCCGCGCACGTGCAGGCACGGGTGGACGGCCCGGCGGTAGGCGAGGCGGTGGATCAGCCACGGGTAGCCGTGGTACGCGAAGATCACCGGCCGGTCGCGGGTGAACAGGGCGTCGAACTCGGAGTCCGGCATCCCGTGCGGGTGCTCCTCGGCGGGCATCAGCCGGGCCAGGTCGACCACGTTGACCACCCGGACACGAAGGTCGGGCAGGTGCCGGCGGAGCAGGTCGGCGGCGGCCAGGACCTCCTGGGTGGGCACGTCACCGGCGCAGGCCAGGACGGCGTCGGGCTCGCGGGTGCTGTCGTCGGTGCCGGCCCATTCCCAGATCCCGGCACCGCGGGCGCAGTGGGCGCGGGCCTGGTCGAGGGTGAGCCAGTCGAAGCTGGGCTGCTTTCCGGCGACCACGACGTTGACGTAGTCGCGGCTGCGCAGCACGTGGTCGGCGGTGGCGAGCAGGGTGTTGGCGTCCGGCGGGAAGTAGACCCGCACGGCTTCGGGGCTCTTGTTGAGGACGTGGTCGACGAAGCCGGGGTCCTGGTGGGAGAAGCCGTTGTGGTCCTGGCGCCAGACGTGCGAGGTGAGCAGGTAGTTGAGCGAGGCGATGGGGGCGCGCCAGGGCAGGGCGCGGGTGGTGCGCAGCCACTTGATGTGCTGGTTGACCATGGAGTCGACGATGTGGACGAAGGCCTCGTAGCAGGAGAACAGGCCGTGTCGGCCGGTGAGGAGGTATCCCTCCAGCCAGCCCTGACAGGTGTGTTCGGAGAGGATCTCCATCACCCGGCCGTCGTGGGCGAGGTGTTCGTCGACGGGCAGGGTGTCGGCCTGCCAGGCCTTGCCCGTGGCGGTGTAGACGGCCTGGAGGCGGTTGGAGGCGGTCTCGTCCGGGCCGACCAGGCGGAAGTCACGGCGCTCGGCGGTGTCCGCCATCACTTGGGCCAGCAGGTCGCCCAGGACCCGGGTGGGCTCGTGCAGCGTCGCACCGGGCTTGTCCACGGGTACGGCGTACCGCTCCAGCGGCGGCATCGGCAGTTCACGCAGCAGCAGGCCTCCGTTGGCGTGCGGGTTCGCGCCGAGTCGGCGGCGGCCCGCGGGAACGCGGTCGAGTACCTGCGCGGTCGGCCGACCATGCTCGTCGAACAGTTCCTCCGGACGGTAGGAGCGCAGCCAGTCCTCCAGTTGGGCGAGGTGTGCGGGGTTGTCGCGGACCTGGTCGAGCGGCACCTGGTGGGCGCGCCAGGTGCCTTCCACCGGCACGCCGTCCACCTCGTTCGGCCCGGTCCAGCCCTTGGGGGTGCGCAGCACGATCACCGGCCAGGCCCGGCGCTCGGTGGCCCCGTCGGCACGCGCGGCACGCTGGATGGCGGCGATCCGGTCGAGGGCGGTGTCCATGGCGTCGGCCATGGCGCGGTGGACGGCCATGGGGTCCTCGCCGGTGACGTACAGCGGGTCGTGGCCGTAGCCGCGCAGCAGCGCGTCCAGCTCGGCCTCCGGCAGCCGGGCGAGCACCGTCGGGTTGGCGATCTTGTATCCGTTGAGGTGCAGGACCGGCAGCACGGCGCCGTCGTGGACCGGGTCGAGGAACTTGTTGCCGTGCCAGGAGGCCGCCAGCGGACCGGTCTCCGCCTCGCCGTCGCCGATCACACAGGCGACCAGCAGCCCGGGGTTGTCAAGGGCAGCACCGTAGGCGTGCGAGAGCGCGTAGCCGAGCTCGCCGCCCTCGTGGATGGATCCCGGCGTCTCCGGTGCGACATGGCTCGGCACTCCGCCGGGGAAGGAGAACTGCCGGAACAGCTTCGCCATGCCGTCGGCGTCGCGGGTGACGTCCGGGTAGGTGTCGGTGTAGCTGCCGTCCAGCCAGGAGCCGGCCAGGACGGCGGGGCCGCCGTGACCGGGCCCCCAGACACAGACCGCGTCGAGGTCCCGGGCCTTGATCACCCGGTTGAGGTGGGTGTGGACCAGGTTCAGGCCCGGCGAGGTGCCCCAGTGGCCGAGCAGCCGGGGTTTGATGTGTTCGGGGCGCAGCGGCTCGCGCAGCAACGGGTTCGCCATCAGGTAGATCTGGCCCGCCGCGAGGTAGTTGGCGGCCCGCCAGTGCGCGTCGAGCGCCCGGACCTCCTCGTCGGACGGTCCACCGGGAGCCGAACTGGGGGTGACGGACATGGCTGTGCTCTCCTCGGAGTCTGCCGGCTTCACCGACCGCCGCGGGCGGCCGGCATTCATCGTCGCCCCGCGGCCGGATCCTCCGCAGGGCCGAACAGGCCACATTCTGCGAGGGGGAACGGGCCGGTGGTCCCTGCCCGCCCCGGGCCTCACCCGAACGGCCCCGGCCCGCCACCCGCCACCGGGACGTAAGGCCCGGAAGGGGACTGCCGGCCCAGCGTGGAGGTCCCGCTTCCGCCGCGGGCCGGCGGCTCACTGGACGGAGATCGCCGGAGCAGGCGTGGTCCCGCAGGGAGAAGCGGTCCAGCGGCGTGATCAGGTCCTCGCGGGTGAACGGCGCGTAGGGCTTGGGGAAGTACTCGCGCGAGCCCTCGAAGAAGGGCGTGAACAGCTCGCCCTGCCGGGTGTACGCGGTGACCGGGTCGCTCTCGGCGCGTCTGCCGCGCAGACGCGGCAGGTGGTGGTCATCGCGGGCGCACTGCCGCGATGACCACCACCGGTGCGGTCACCCCGAGCCGGCGCGCTCACGGGATTGCTCCGCGTTGGTGGCGCCGGCGACGAGCAGCGACCCGCGCCGCCGTCCGGTGGGGCGGGGCCGGGCCGCCCCCGCCCCACCGGGCCGTCAGCCGACGGTCAGGCGGAAGGGGCCTGCCAGCACCGAGTAGCCGTCGTTGGCCAGGTAGTAGGCGTCGTACGAGCCGGCGCCGTTCAGCTTGGACGTGGAGAGGGTGACCGCACCGCTCTGGTTCGGCGTGTAGGACCAGGTCAGCGCGGACTGGGAGCCGGGGATCACGCCTGCGGGGTAGAGGCCGACCCAGTTCTTCGGGCCGGCCTGGGAGGCGTTCGGCACGGCGTAGCGGAGGGTGACGTTGCCGCCGTTCGCCACCGCGTTCAGGGTGCCGGTGAGCGTCGGCCCGGTCGCCGTGGACGGTGCGAAGGCGGCGTTGAGGGGCCTCGCGTAGGTGTCGTTGCCGGTCAGGCCCGGCAGGCCGAGGGCGGCTTCTATGGTGCGGCCGACGCTGTAGTGGTCGTAGTGCAGCGGGCTGCTGGTCCCGGCCGGAACGGTGCCCTGCGAGCCGACGACGACGGTGGCGACGTGGTTGTAGGCCTCGTTCTGGCTCTCGTCCCAGGTCAGGAGGAGCAGGGAGCGCTGCTGGGTCCAGGCCGGGGAGGAGAGCACGGGGGCGAGGGTCTGCTTCAGCCAGCCGTCCTGCACCTTCAGGCTGGTGGCGCTGCCGTTGCCGGAGGCCTCGCCGTCGTAGTAGTCGTCGGCGGCGATCCAGGAGAAGTTCGGGGTGGTGGCCGCGGACCGCAGGTCGGTGGTGAGCTGGGAGGTGTCGAAGAGGTGCGCCGCGCAGCGGGCCGGGTTGCCGCTGATGTCGGTGTAGTTGATGAACGGCGCGTCGTCGGGCATGTAGTAGCTGTCGTAGTTCTTGTTCGTGTTGCAGGGCGTGCCCATGCCCTGCTCGTAGGCCTTCCAGGTCTTGCCGGCCTCCTCGATCGTGTCGCCGAGGTTGCGCTGGGGGGAGTTGATGTCCGGCCAGTAGGTGGCGCCCTTGGCGTAGGTGTCTCCGCCGGCGATGGCGAGGTAGTTCTCGTCGCTCGGGTGGTAGACGGCGCGGGAGTCGGTGAGGGTGGCGCCCTGGGACATCAGGCTGTGGATGAACGGCGTGTCCGCCGGGTCGTTCATGATCTGGGAGTAGTCGGTGTTCTCCATCATGACGACGAACACGTGGTCGTAGCCCGGTGCGACGGACGGCGGCGGGGTCAGCGGCGCGGGCGCGGCGACCGAGGTGTCGAGGGTGAGCGAGAGGTTGTCCAGGTAGCCGGTCTCGTTCGAGGTGGAGAGGAACTGCACCTCGACCTGGATCGAGCGGGTCCCGGCCGGGACTGCTCCGGCGGTGCTGCGGGAGAGGAACCGGGTGCTCAGGCCGCGGTCGGTCGCGGAGACGGTCGGAAGCTTGGCGGTGGCGCCGAGCGGGCGGCCGTCGGCGTCCTGGAAGTGCAGGCTGACGGCGGCGTAGCCGCCGTAGGTGGTCCAACCGCCGAGCCAGCCGGATAGGTTGTAGTGCACGCCGCCGCCGTCGATCGCCGTGGCCGCCGAGGAGACGTCGACGGTCTGGGCCATCGCGCCGTCGCCGAAGTTGCCCGGGCCGAAGAAGGCCTTGCCGGGCGTACGGCCGTCGCTCGGCAGGCCGAAGGAGCCCGCGGAGTGGCACATGACGTCGATGCCGCCGGCCTCGACCGTCCAGCCGGGGACGGTGCTGGCGGCGCTCCAGTCGTTGGTGCAGTAGCCGCCGGCCTCCGCGTCGCCGTTGACGATCAGGTTGCCGCTGCCGGCCGCCGCCCGGGCGGTCGCGGGGGCGACGACGAGCGCGCCGACGAGGGGGAGGGTGGCGAGCAGTCCGCCGAGCGTGCTCCATCGCAGTCGCATTAGGGATACCTCGTCCCGTTGGTGAGGGTGGGTGTCATGGCTGTTCGCCATGAGCGGGACATAGGTACCGGTCAATGCTGTCCGGCGGAAGAACGCTGACCGAACTCGACCCGAAGAAGCCGCTCCCGGGCCCGTCCTCGTGGACGGGCCCGGGAGCGTGCCGGTCGGTGCGGAACGGATCGGGTGTCAGGTCGGGTCGGATCAGGTCAGGTCAGGTCAGGTCAACTTGACCGACGCGTCGTCGACCAGGAACGCGGTCTTCCCGCTCGTCGAGTGCGCGACCAGCTTGATGCCGACCGTCGAGCCGAACTCGGCCGCCACGTACGGCGTCAGGTCGAAGGACTGGAGTCGGTAGCCGTTGGTCGCGTCCAGGTTGGTCCACGTCTTCACGGTCGCCAGGTAGTTGCCGCTCCACTGGTCGTACAGCTCCAGCGAGAGCGTGTCCGCCGCCGGGCCTCCGGGTGCGGAGGAGCCCTCGGCGCTGCCGGTGATGTTCAGCCAGAAGGAGAAGTGCTCCCTGGTGTACCCGGGGGTGGTTTCCACCCACTGGGTGATGGAGTCGTCGTCGGCGGTGTTCTGGCCGAGCCACGCGTACGTCGAGCCGCTGTGCGCCTGGTGCGCGGTGGACGGCGTGATGATGTTGTACCCGGACGGGTTCCAGACGCCGTGGTCGGCGGTGTGGTTCTCGAAGCCGGGGTCGTTGAGCTGTTCGATCGGGGTGCAGCCGCTCTGCGGGCCGTGGAAGAAACCGGCCTTGAAGGTCTGGCTCTGGGTGTTGCCCTGGTCGTCGCGGCCGGTCACGGTGATGGTCTTCCAGCCGGTCGCGCGCGTCGTGCCGGTGATGCGGCCGGTCGCCGGGTCGATCCGTAGACCGGCGGGCAGGCCCTTGGCGCCGTACGTGATCGGGCGCCCGGCGCGGTCGGAGGCGAGCACGGGGATGTTGACCGGTTTACCGCTCTCGACGGTCTGCTCGCACGGCCGGGTGACGAGGAGCGGCGCGTTCCCGAAGACCGGGCCGTCGCCCGTGCACAGGTGGTCGTAGTTGGACCAGGTGGTCTGCACCGGGAAGACGCCGGTGGAGAGCGTCAGGTTGAACATCCCGCCGTTGGCGCCGACCGGGATCCAGGAGCACTTGTCGGCGTTCTCCTGGCCGGTGGCGTCGGTCCAGGCGCCCGAGGCGTTCTGGTCGGTGATCGTCTCGGCGTACTCGTGGCCGCCGATGATGCCGTAGCCGTCCAGGCGGCCGCGCGCGCCGGGGTTGATCCAGTTGGTGCCGCAGTTGGGCACGTCAGTCAGGTAGGGCATGAGGGTGTAGGCGAGGGTGCCGGCCGAGCTGCGCATGAAGGTGTGCCAGGCGCAGTAGCCGAGCTCCTTCCACTTGTCGGAGTCCAGTCCCTGGCCGGTGTTGACGACGTACTGGACGTCCCGGTTCTGGTTCGGATCGGTGTTGCCGAAGTGCTGGGCGGCTGCGACGACTTCGGCCGCGATCTCCGGCTCGGTGGCGGCCTTCGGCGCGGGCTTCGTGTTGTCCACCCAAACGCCGGCGAGGGTCTGGCCGGCCACCGGCATGCCGACGTGGTTGGCCTCGGGCGGGCAGTAGGACGAGCCGGGTGCGATGCCTTCGCAGTACTGGGTCATCACCTTGGACCAGGTGTCGGTCGTGCTGCCCAGGCCCTTGAAGAAGTCCTGCTGGTAGGGCGCGGCGCCGTCGGGGTCGCCGGACAGCGTGACGTTGCCGGTGGCCGGGTCGGTGCCCGGGGTGCCCCACTGACTGCCCCAGTAGATCAGGTAGACCTTCGGCTGGCCGGTGGTGACGCCGATGGAGTCCTGGCCTCCCCGGTAGGTCATCTGCAGGTCGTAGTTGTTGCGGGGGGACACGGCGGTGTCGTGGGCCTTCGCGGCCTGCCGTTGGGCGAAGGTGTCGGCGTTGGGCATCACGTGCGGCCGGACGGAGCCGACCTGCACCCAGGTGCCGTTGATCTGGCGCCAGCCCTCGGCCGCGGGGTGCGGGTCCTTGGGGGGCGTGGCCGAGGTCGGTGACTGGGCCGTCTCCGGCCGGTCCTGGGCGAGGGCGGTGCCGGTGCCTCCGGCTGCGGCGAGGCCGAGCGCGAGGGCGCCGAACAGGAGTTTTCCAAGGGTTCCGCGGGGGCTTCTGAAGGTTCCGCCGGGGCGTGAGCGTGCTGCGGGCACAGGTCGGTCCTGACTCTCTGTCGGAAGGCGGGGAAGGTGAAAGCCGCTCCTGCGCTGCCCGTTGACGACGCGCGACGCGGCATGTGAAATGACACATGTCACCGGTCACATGGGTCAAGACCCGGGAGTCGAGGTTCGCGCCCGTCCCTTTCGGGACCGGGAACTTGAACGTTCAAACCCCTGTCCGCCAGGTCGCCGTTCTCGCGCGCGCCACCACCGGCGACCTGGCGGGCGCCCCCGCCCTGCGGGAGGACACCGAGCCCGGCGACCCGTGGGAGTGCGCGGTCGCCGCCGTGCTCACCGTGCCGTGCCACCCAGGAGAAAGTCGGTGGAACCTTCGCGAAGTCCCTGATGGGTCTGGAGCGGTGGCCGTATCCGGTGGTGTGTGAGATGTGCGGATGATGTGCGGATGGGGGCCGGCTGACCGCCGCGGGACGCGAGTGCGGGATCCGCAGGAGCGCGGGCCGGGTCGGCTCGCGCCCAGGGACGTCGGATGCCGGCCTCCAGCAGCCGACGCAGCCGGCTCCGGCTCAGGGCCTCGACCTGGCGTCGAGTGACAACGCCACCTGGACACTGATCCGCCAATTTGGACATTATGGCCAAATCATTCCATATTTCCCCGACTCTGTGCTTGTGGATCCCCGGGTCGAGGATGACGCTGGAAGGAGAAGCACATCGAAAGAGGGTCTGATCATGTCATTCCTCGCAAGTATCCGTTCCTTCGTGCGCGACGATGGAGACTACGGCGGTCGCGGCGGTTACGGCTTCGACAACTTCGAGCGCGACGGTGGAGACTACGGCGGTCGCGGCGGTTACGGCTTCGACGACTTCGGGCGCGGCGGTGGTGACCACGGCGGCTACGGCGACTGGGGCGGCGGAGGCGACTGGGGCGACTAGTTGCCGTTAGCAGCGCACGAACTCCTATCTCAGAGCGGGCCGGGCAAACTGTGCCCGGCCTTGTCGCTGGGCCGGAGGCCGGGTTCGGGGCGAGCGGGAAGACCGTGAGATGACCAGGAAGCGCTACCTGCGGTCCGTGCTGCGACGGTTTCTCACGGTCGCCGAGACCGCCGACCCAGCCGTGGTCCCCACCGCGCCACCGGTTCCACTCCGCGAGGTGTTCCAGCGTTTCTGGCCGTACACCAGGGGCGGCCGCCGCTGGCTGGTGGTGCTGCTGGCGCTGGTCGCGGTGGCCCCGGCGATCGAGGCCGCGGAGATCTGGCTTTTCAAGATCGTGATCGACGACATGCTCATTCCGCACCGGCTGAGCCTGTTCTTCCCGATCGCCCTCGCGTACGCCGTGCTCGCCCTGCTCTCCGGAGTACTGGGATTCGCCGACCGGGTGACCTCCACCTGGGTCAGCGAGCGGTTTCTGCTCATCCTGCGGTCGGACGTCTTCCGGCACCTCCAGGGCCTGTCACTGGGGTTCTTCGAACGGCGGCGGCTCGGCGACGTGCTGTCCCGGGTGACCGGCGACATCGACGCGGTCGAGACCTTCCTGCTCTCCGGGCTCGTCGGCGCGGTCAGCCAGGTGATGCGGCTGGGCATCTACGTCGGCGTACTGCTGGTGCTGCGCTGGGAGCTGACGCTGACCGCACTGGTCGCCGCACCGCTGTTCTTCCTCACCGCCCGCCGCTTCGCGAAGCTGATCCGGGCGGCCTCGCGCGAGCGCCGCAGGCGCGCCGGCTCGATCAGCGCCGTCACCGAGGAGTCACTCGGCAATATCGCACTCGTCCAGGCGTACAACCGCCAGGACTGGGAGCACGCCAGGTTCCAGCGCGAGAGCGTCGGCCGGTACCACGCGGCGATGGCCTCCACCCGGATCGGAGCGCTCTACGGGCCGACGGTCGACTTCATCGAACTGCTTGGTGGCATGGTGGTGATGGGGCTCGGGGCCTGGGAGCTGGTGCACGGACGGCTCACCCTCGGCGGGCTGATGGTCTTCCTCGCCCTGCTGAGCAGGCTCTACGGCCCGATCCAGCGCATGTCCGGACTCGGCACCACCTTCTACGCGGCCTCCGCCGCGGCCGAGCGGATCATCGAACTGCTCGACCAGCGCCCGCAGGTGAGCGAGGCGGCCGCCCCCCGGGCGATCGGCCGCACCCAGGGCGAGATCGAGTTCGACGACGTCACCTTCCGCTATCCGGAGACGGAAGTCCCCGCACTGTCGGGCGTGTCGTTCAGGGTGGCCCCTGGGGAGATGCTGGCCCTGGTCGGCGCCAGCGGCGCGGGCAAGTCCACCGTCGCCAAGTTGCTGCTGCGCTTCTACGACCCGGACGGCGGCGCGGTCCGGCTGGACGGCCTCGACTTGCGCGAACTGGCCCTCACCGAGCTGCGCGAGAACGTCGCGGTGGTGCTCCAGGAGACCCTGGTCTTCCACGGCACCGTCCGGGAGAACATCGCCTACGGACGCCCGGAGGCGAGCGAGGCCGAGATCCGGGCGGCCGCCCGGGCTGCAGACGCCCACGGGTTCATCAGCCTGCTCCCGGACGGCTACGACACCGTGGTGGGCCAACGCGGCCGGCTTCTCTCCGGCGGCCAGCGCCAGCGTCTGGCCATCGCCCGCGCGATGATCCGGGACGCGCCCGTCCTCGTCCTGGACGAGCCGGCCACGGGCCTGGACGCCGAGTCGACCCGGCGGATCATGGGCCCGCTGCGCCTGCTGATGGCCGGCCGCACGACGGTCATCATCTCGCACAACCTGCTCACCGTCCGAGACGCCGACCAGATCGTCCTGCTCGAACAGGGCCGGCTCGCCGCCCACGGAACCCACGACGAACTCATCGCCCGCAGCCCCGCCTACGCCGCCCTCCACCGGCTGCACCACCCGCCGGACGCCCCCCTCAGGTCCGTCTCCTGAGCCCTCCGCGCCGCGGCCTGAAGGCGGCACGCCCCGGTGGCCAGCGCAGAGTCGGTACCGCGCCGCACGCCACCACGCCGACCGCCACGCCGGACAGGTCGCCGAGCCACCCCTCGCGACCTCGGCGAGCCGTGCCGGGACCGGCGGCCCGCGGCCGAGACCGATCGCGAAGCGGCACACCGCCGGGCCGGCCCCGAACCGACCGGCCCCACACCTGCCGTGACCACCGCACCGACCCCGACGGCTCGGTGTCATGCCGAGGTCCTGACTTGGCGGGCCCGGCTCGTCCGGCTATACGCTGGATGTGCGTCCCAGCGCCCGCCAAGGCTCCTCCTCGGGCGTTCGACCGCAGCGGCCCGAGGGCGACTCCGGGGGTGTCCGTCGCGCGGTGGTCGGCATGAGGGAGAACGGTTCCCATGGACCTCAACACCGTCACCGAAGTCGTCCGGCGCCCGCCCGGTCGGCCCGGCCTGGACTGGCGTGAAGGCGACGCCTGGCTCGCGGGTGGCACGTTCCTGTTCTCCGCCGAGCAGCCGGGCCTGCGCCGCCTGATCGACCTGACGTCCCTGGGCTGGGATCCGCTCGTTCCGAGCGACACCGGCCTGGAGATCGGCGCGACCTGCACCATCCGCGACCTGTACGCCTTCGAGCCGCCGCGGGAATGGACCGCGGGTGTCCTCTTCGCCGCGGGCTGCGAGGCGTTCCTGTCCTCGTTCAAGGTGTGGAACTCGGCGACCGTCGGCGGCAACATCTGCCTGTCGTTGCCTGCCGGCCCGATGATCACGCTGACGGTCGCCCTCGAGGCCTGGTACGAGCTGTGGGCTCCCGACGGGTCGACCCGCGTCGTCGATGCCCTCGACTTCGTGACCGGCAACAACCGGAACCTCCTCGTACCGGGCGAACTGCTGCGCCGCGTCAGGATTCCGGCGAGTGCCCTGCGGAAACGCACCGCGCACCGCCGCTTCGCGCTGACCCGGCTCGGCCGCTCGACGGTGTTCGTCATCGGTACCCGGACGCCCGGGACGAACGACCTGACGCTCACCGTCACCGCCGGCACCACGCGGCCGGTGCGGATCGCCTTCAACGGCGTTCCCGACGCGCGAACTCTTCAGCACAGCATCGATGTCATCCCCGCCGACCACTGGTTCGCCGATCCGAACGGGACTCCCGAACACCGTCGCCACCTGACCAAGCACTTCGCTGAGGAGATTCGTCACGAACTCATGGCCGGGGCCCGACATGACCTTCACGGTGAACGGCAGGAGCTTCGACGACGAACCGGAACCCGGCCAGTGCATGCGTACCTTCCTCCGTTCGCTCGGTCACTTCGGTGTCAAGAAGGGGTGCGACGCGGGCGATTGCGGCGCGTGCACGGTGTGGCTGGACGGCGATCCGGTGCACAGTTGCATCACCCCCGCGTTCCGCGCGGACGGTCACGAGGTGACGACGATCGAGGGTCTCGGATCACCGGGTGACCTGCATCCGATGCAGCGACAGTTCCGTGACGCCCCGGGATTCCAGTGCGGCTTCTGCACGGCCGGGATGATCATGACGTCGGCGGCGCTCACCGAGGCCCAGAAGGACGACCTGCCCCGGGCGTTGAAGGGCAACCTCTGTCGCTGCACCGGCTACCGGGCGATCGAGGACGCCGTGCGGGGCGTCACCGGTGTGGAGACGGCGGCCCCGGGGAAGGCGGTGGGGACCAGTGTCGGCGCGCCGGCGGCCGACGACGTGGTGACCGGCCGCGCCGAGTTCACCATGGACACCCGTCTCGAAGGCATGCTGCACCTCAAGGTGCTGCACTCACCGCACGCGCACGCCCGGATCGTCTCGATCGACAAGACCGCCGCACTCGCGGTCCCCGGCGTGCGCCGGGTCTACACCTGGGAGGACGTGCCGCGCAAGCGCTTCACCACGGCGATCCACACCGACCATCTCGTCGATCCGGACGACACCTTCATCCTCGACGACACGGTGCGCTTCGTCGGCCAGCGCGTCGTGGCCGTCCTGGCCGACACCGTCGGGGCGGCGGAGGAGGGCTGCCGGAGGGTCGTCGTCGACTACGACGTCATGCCGGCCGTGTTCGACCCCGAGGAGGCGATGGCCGAGGGGGCGCCGCAACTGCACGGCGCGCAGGACCCCTTCGTCCGGGATCCGGTCCACAACGTCCTGTTGGAGATCCATGCGCACATCGGTGACGTCGATGCCGGGTTCGCCGACGCCGACGTGATCCACGAGGGCACGTACTCCTCCCCGCGCGTGCAGCACGCGCACCTGGAGACCCACGGCTCGATCGCCTGGATGGAGGACGGTCGCCTGAACGTGCGTACCAGTTCGCAGTCGCCGTCGATCGCCAAGGCGAAGCTCGCCCATCTGTTCGCCCTGCGGCCGGACCGGCTGCGGGTGTTCTGCAAGCGGGTCGGCGGCGGCTTCGGCGGCAAACAGGAAGTGATCTCCGAGGACCTGGTCGCGCTCGCCACGCTGGACACCGGGCGGCCGGTCTGCTTCGAGTACACCCGCGAGGAGGAGTTCACCACGGCCTCGCCCCGGCATCCGATGACGCTGACGGTCAAGCTCGGCGCGAAGGCGGACGGGACGCTCACGGCGTTCCAGGTCCGCAACGTGTCGAACACCGGCGCCTACGGCAACCACGGCGGCGAGACGCTGTACGCGGGTGGCGCGGCCGTCATGATCTACCGCTGTCCGAACAAGAAGTACGACGCCTTCGCCGTCTACACCAACACCGTTCCGAGCGGGGCACTGCGCGGATACGGGATGACACAGCCGGCGTTCGCCGTGGAGTCGGCGATGGACGAACTGGCCCGCGCCCTGCACCTCGACCCGCTGGAACTGCGGCGCCGCAACATCGTCCGACCGGGCGATCCGCTCGTCGCGTTGCACGACGGACCCGACGACGTGACGTTCACCGAGGACGGCCTCGCCAAGTGCATCGACCTGGTGGACGCCGCGATGGCCCGAACGGCTCACGAGCCGTCACCGGGGCCCGACTGGCTCGTCGGGGCCGGAGTGGCGAGTTCCCTGCACGAGACCGCGCCCCCGACCGAGCACATCTCGGAGGCCTGGGTCACGCTCGGGGACGACCTGGTGTACGAGCTGGCCGTCGGGACGGTCGAGTTCGGCGAGGGCACCCCGACCGCCCATGTCCAGATCGCGGCCGACCAGTTGGGCACGACGCCGGAGCGGATCCGCCTGGTGCAGTCCGACACCGACCGCACGGGGTTCGACACCGGCGCCTTCGCGAGCGCGGGACTCTTCGTGGCGGGCAACGCCGTCCTCCGTGCGGCCGACGCGGTGCGGGACCGGATCCTGGAGTTCGCCGCCGCCCACACGGGCGTCCACGTCGTGATGTGCTCGATGGACGACGACGGCGTCGTCTGCGGCGAGCAGCGCGTGTCGTTGGCGGACCTCGTCGCCCTGGCCCGCGCGCGCGGAATCCGTTTCACCGCCGCCCGCAAGGCCTACGGCTCGCCGCGAAGCGTCACCTCCAACACGCAGGGGTTCCGGATCGCCGTCCACCGGGTGACGGGCGAGATCCGCATCCTCTACAGCGTGCAGGCCACCGACGCCGGCGAGGTCATCAATCCCGCACAGGTCCGGGGACAGGTGGACGGCGGCGTCGCCCAGGGCATCGGCTTCGCGCTGACCGAGAATCACCGGATCGACGCGAGCGGTGCCGTGGTCAACCCGAACCTCCGCAACTACCGCATCCCCACCTACGCCGACGTTCCCCGAACCGACGTGCTGCTGGTGGCCTCCTCGGACTCGGTCGGGCCGCTGCGCGCGAAGGGCATGGCGGAATGCTGTGTCAACCCGGTGGCCCCCGCCCTGGCGAACGCGCTCCACGACGCCACCGGCGTCCGCTACCGCGCGCTGCCGCTGACCCCGGAACGGATCTTCAGCCGGCTGAACGAAGCCAGTCCGGTGTCGACGGCGGCCGGTTCGAAAGGATCACCGTGAAGCCCCGGAACGGGGACGCTGCGGCGACGGCCATCATCGGTCTGAAGGTCCGACCGGGGCTGGAGCGCGAGTACGAGACGTGGCAGGAGGACGTCAACGCCGCCGCCGCCGACTACCCCGGCTACCTCGGCGCGGAGGTCTCCCCGCCGACGTCCCGGCAGCCCGACTGGATCGTCGTCTACCGGTTCGACTCGATAGCCCACCTGCAGGCATGGATCAACAGCGCGACCAGGCAGCGCCTGCTCGACGCCGGCAGCAGGTACTTCGACGGTCCGGGAACCCAGCAGGTCGTCAGAGGCGGCGTGCGGGCACCGGATCCGCTCGTGACCGTCGCGGTCACCCACCGTGTCCACCCCGACCACGTCGACGAGTTCCTCGACTGGCAGCGGCGGATGAGTCAGGAGGAGCGGACGTTCGAGGGCTTTCGCGGTACGGAGCTCTTCCGCCCGGTCGAGGGGCTCCAGGACGAGTGGACCACCCTGTACCGGTTCGACAGTGCCGAGCACCTCGACGCCTGGCTGACGTCAGGCGCGCGGCGGAAGCTTCTCGCCGAGGGCAGCAGGTTCAACGAGTTCAGACTCCGGACGATCGACAACTCCTTCGGCAGCTGGTTCGCCTTCGAGGAGAACGGCGAGGAGGTGCCGCCGCCGTCGGAAACCAAGACCGCCATCGCGGTGTGGGTCGGCCTGTACCCGACCGTCGTGCTGCTGACGCTCGCCCTTTCGCCGCTGAAGATGCCGCTCTGGATCGGACTGCTGGTGGGCAACCTGCTGTCGAGCTTCACCATGAGCTTCCTGACGATGCCCTTCTACGTGAACCGGCTGCTCAAGCGGTGGCTGCGGCCCCCGCCGGGCGAGCCTGCGGGGAGGAACAACCGCATCGGTCTCGGCATCGTCACCGGGGTGACCGCGTTCTGGGCCGCCGTCTTCTACCTCGTCACGACCCGGTTCTGGACCTTGCCCTGACCTTCAGGGGGCCTGGACCGAAGAGTCCGCGCCGCGTCGGGGCCCCGGCCGGGCCCCGCCCTGGTGCTGGGGCCGGGCGGGGCGGGGCTGCGGACAGCGCCGGCGGCGCCGACAGCACCGACCGCCTTCCCGGTCGCCGCGGACGAGAACCTGCCGGTCAGCCTCTGGCTCTCCGACGGGATCACCACCGCGCCCTACCACCCCTACCCGCTCACCACCTCCTACCCGATCACGGCCGGGCGACCTGTCCCGATACCTGATGAGGAGGCGGTGCGCTTGCGGTGTCGAGTTCGATGGCGAGCAGTCCCGACTCCGATCCCACGCACAGCATCGTGTCGTCGAACGCCGTGAGGGTAGTGACGGTGACCCCGAGTGGCAGGGTCCGCAGCAGTGCCCCGGTGGCCGGGTGCCAGAGGCGCGCGGTGCGGTCATCACCGGCCGTGGCGAGGACGGTGTTCCCGTCGGGGAGGCGTACGACTGCGATCCCGCGAACGGGCAGGGTGTGGCCGGTCAGTGGGTGACTCGCCGGGCGGCCGGTGTAGGGGTTCCACAGGCGTGTGGTGCCGTCGTGGCCGGCGGTGGCGAGGAGGGTGGGTCGATTGGGCCGGGGCACTGCTGTCATTGCGTGTATTGCTCCGGTGTGGCCGGTGAGGCAGTGGAGAAGGTTGCCACTGGATGCGTCCCACAGGCGTACGGTCCGGTCCGCGCCCGCGGTAGCGAGAAGGGTGCGTCCGTTTGGCATGCGTATGGCTGTCACCGTGTGCACCGCGCCCCCGTGGCCGGTGAGCAGCTGATCGAGTAGTCGGCCGGTTTCGGGGTGCCAGAGGCGCATGGTGCGGTCGTCGCCGACGGTGACCAATCGGGCGTGTCCGTCGTGGTCTCGCACCGTGGCGATGGCGCGCACGGGCCCGGTGTGTCCGCGGAGAGGATGGCCGGCGGCGCGGCCGGTGGCGGCATCCCAGAGGCGGATTGTCCTGTCGATGCCGGCGGTGGCTATCAGAGTGCGTCCGTCGACGAGCGGTACGGCGGCAAGGGCGAGTACCGCCTCGGTGTGATTGGTGGGCAGGTCGGCGCGGCCGTGGCCGCTTTGGGCTTCCCACAAACACACTGTGCGTTCGTCGTGGCTGACGGTTGCCAGGAGCGTGGCCTGACCGGGCACCGTCACGGCTGTCACCGCCTGCAGCGCTCTCGTGCGTGCGGTTTTGGATGCGCTGCTTGCGGAAGGCCCCGTGGTCGGTGCCCAGAGGCGCACTGTGTGATCCGCGCTGCCGGTGGCGAGGAGGACGCGTCCGTCGGCGAGCGGTGCTGCGGCTACGGCGTGTACCGGCGCGGCGTGGCCGGTGAGGGGCCGCCCGCCGGAACGGCCGTTGGTCGCGTTCCAGAGGCGCACGGTGTCGTCCGTGCTGCCGGTGGCGAGGAGGACGCGTCCGTCGGCGAGCGGTACGGCTGCTACTGCCCGTCGTCCATTGATGCCACTGCCCACCGGGGCGCCCGTGTTCGGATCCCACAGGCCCTTGGCGCGGCCGCTCCCGATGGTGGCGAGGAGTGTCCGTCCGTCGGCCAACCGCACCGCTGTCAGCGCGTGCACTTCGTTGGGATGCGCGGTGTACGCCTTTCCCACCTGGCGCCTGGTGGTCGGATCCCAGAGCCGCACCATCCGGTCGGCGCCTGCCGTTGCCAGGAGAGTACGGCCGTCTGCCAGCGGTACCGCCACCATGGCGCGCACGGCATTGGTGTGTGCGGCGAATGCCTCTCCCGCTTCCTGTCGGGTGGTCGGATCCCACAGCCGCACCATCCGATCCTCACCGACGGTAGCGAGCAGAGCCGGCCCGTTCGCCGGCCGGATAGCCGTCAGAGCGTGCACCACCCCGGCATGTTTGGTCGACACCTCTCCCACCAGCCGTCCCGGGACGGTGGGATCCCACAGACGCACCACCCGGTCGCGGCCGGTGGTCGCCAGAAGAGTGCGCCCGTCCGCCAGCGGTATCCCCACGAGCGCGTGGACCTCGTGGCGATGTGCGGCGAACGGCTCTCCCACCGGGCGCCCGGTGGCCAGATCCCACAGCCGCACCATCCGGTCGGCACCTGCGCTGGCCAGAAGCGTGCGCCCGTCTGCCAGTTGAAGCGCCACCAGCGCTCGCACGGTGCCGGTGTGCCCGCTGAGCGTGATGTGGAGGTGGGTGGCGGGAAGATGGGTCCAGCGAACGGCCCAAGGCGATCGAGGGGCACGGGGAGGAAGCTCGCCGGTGAGACGCGCCGTTGTCAGCGCCCTGACGGCGGAGCGGTCTTCGGGGAGAACCCGGGCCAGGAGGTGGTGCGCGCCGAGGGTCGCGGCGACGGGTGGCGGAAGGTCGGCGCGGCCGTACGCCGTGCGCAGCGCTTCAGCGGCGACGGCGCTGGGGTCCAGGTGGTCCAGGACTCGGATGTGACGCGCCAACGCCTCCCACGCAGTGGCCCCGCCGAGTGCCGCGTGGGTGGCCAGGTGCTGGACGAGGTAGGCGTTCGGCGCCGACGCGGACAGGTGGGCATCGGCCTGTGCGGCAAGGCGCTTGGTGATGAGGTCGTGGCGGTGGTCGTGGACCGAGGGCCGAGCGAAGTGCTCGGCGAACGTGCGGTGGGCGAGCCGGTAGACGCTTTGGCCCGATTCGGTGTCGAGCATCAGGTAGGGGGCGGCGCTCTTGGTCAGTGCCTCGATGTCGGCGTCGGATATGGGGATGCCGTCGGCTTCGTCGTGGAGGGCGGCGGCGACGGTGGCCCAGACCCCGTCATGCACAGGGAGTCCGCGCCCTTGGGCGAGGCCCAGGGCTTCGAGCAGTGGGCGGTTGGACGGGGTCAACGCGGCGAGTCGCTCGACGGCACGGCGGAAGAGCTGCCGGTGGTCGCTGTCGAGAAGGCTTTCCAGGTCATCCAGGCTGCGGGCCTGGATGATTTCGTGCACGGCGAGGCGAGCGTAGAGGAATTCCCGGTCGAGCGCGCCGATGGCGTGCGCCGCGCGGTCGATCTGCCCCCTGCTCCGCCTGAAGAACTCCGCGGCGTGCGGCGGCGGTCAGGCGTCGACGTACGTATCGGGTCATCGCGTCGCTGTCACGTCCTACGCGCACGACGGTGGCCGTGTCCTCCACGGCGCCCAGAGCGTCCAGGAGATACCGGTCGTCGGGCTGCGACAGGTCAGGGCCTTCACGCAGTGACCGGCGGGTCCCCACGATGACGCGGGTCATCGGCAGTGCGGCAAGCCGGCGCAGGATCCGGTCTGCTGTCGCCAGCGGTGAGTACGCTTCGTCGAGGGCGTCCACCAGCAGCGTGAACGGCTTGCCGCGTCCGCGCATGCCATTGATCAACCAGTCGCTCTGAACGTTCAGTTCCTCACTGGCAGGCGGGGCCTCGAGTCCGGCCGCTCGGGCGATCCGTACCACCAGGTCCTGAGGAGTGGCGCCGGCGAGGTGGACAACGGCGTGGAACGGGTCGCACGGCTGGGGCGAGGCGGCCGGGAGCGGTGTCAACTGGCCGGCCGCCTCAAGGACTCGCCGCAGTTCGGGCTGGGTGTGTACGAGAACGTGTCCGAGCAGTGCGGACTTGCCCGAGCCCGCTGCTCCGGTGATCACGAGCAGGCCCCTGCGCGCGGTGTCGAGCCAGGTGAGAATCTGGTGGCGTTCTTCTTGCCGACCCTCGAAGTACCAGGCTTGTTCGCCGAGTTCGGCACCGCTGGCTTTGGGGACGAAGTGGCGTCGTTCGTCATCGGAAAGCTTGTCCAGGACGGTTTCGATCTCGGCCAGCTGGTCCAGCGACGTCTGAGTGAGCACGGGCACTCTGCGGTGGAGCATGGCGCGGCCCGGAACGGTTCTCACCTCCACCGGACATCCGTCGAGGTTCCGGCGGAGCTCTGTGGCAAGGCGCCACAGGTCGATGCTGTCGTCGGCACGGAAGGTCACGGTGAGGATGGTGGACAGGACCTTGCGGAACGTACCCAGGTTCGCGGTACCTTGCCCGGACGTGGCCACCAGCAGGAAGTTGCGCGCGCCGGCGGGGTCCCGGTTCACGTCCGCACTCATGAGCTCGACGAATCGGGCGGATTTGCAGGCGTCGATGATGACGATCGCCCATCCGTCCTTACCCTGACGATGCGCCTCGCGGGCGGTCAGGTGGCTCACCAGCTGTTGCGGGGTGATGCCGCTCGTGGCGAGGGGGCGGGGGCTGAGCGCATGAGCGAGCAGTGCCCTTTGGTCCCCGTCGCTCTCCCCGTGCCCGGTCCAGTACAGGATGGTGTCCCCGGCGCTCTGCGGCTCGGACCACTCCCTCAGCCGTCCGTCGACCGCGTCCAAGCCCCGGTCGATCTCCTCGACTTCCCAGTCACGGGTCTCGGCGCCGAACGGTGCGAGCAGTTCAGCGATGCCGGCGACCTCGGTCTCGGTGTCGAGCGGGGGGTGATCGCGGTACCGGCCGATGGCGACCGGGAAGAATTGCAGCGGTCTTTCGGCGTTCCCGCCGATGGCGGCATTCAGGCTGCGGTGTTCCACGGTGCGCGTCAGCTGTCGTCCGGTTCGACCGCCAGGACGAGCTGGGTGACCGGGGCATTGCCTCCGCTCTCGATCCGCAGCCGGTACAGCCCCGGCGCGGGCAGGGTCACTCGAGCGCCGACCGTATCGTCCTGCCAGCCGAAACGGGGCGTGGCGATCCGCCGGTCGGTCTCGGCGTCGTGGACGCTACAGGTGACGCCCGCGTGCGTGTCCGTACCCGTGAGCCACACGTTCCAGCCGGCCCCGGCTTCCACGGTATCCGGCACATCGAGTCCGATCTGACGATCGCCCATGGGCGGACCGAGAGGCTCGTCCGGAGAGGTGATCACATTCCGCACGTGACGGATGACGTCACTGTCCCTGGACATCGGACCGTGCTGCAGCGGGAGATGGGTGACCGCGGGGCCGCCGAGGGAACCGGAGTCGCGGTACACGGTCCCGTCCCCCGCCAGGTCGACGCGTTGCGGCACACCAGCGGCGTCACGAACCAATCGACCGTCGGAGTGCGTCCGGAAAGTGACGTACTGTGCGTGGACCACCCCCTCCTTCAACCTCATGCTCTGCACGGTCGGCTGAGCCACGCCGACGACGGCCCGGTGACCGGGCAGTGAGCGTCCGTTGAGGCGCATCCACTGCTGGAACTCCTGTGACCGGGCGGCGAGCTCCCTGTCGCCGCCGAGTGCCTCGATATCGCTCGGGGTGAGACGGCGTACCTCCCGGCCGTCGTCGACGCACCGGAAGCCCGGGAGCAGGTCGTGTACACCGGGCAGCGTGCTTGCCAGTGCCTGCATGCGGCGCCGGAGAAGCGCGCCCGGCCCCCGCGCGGCGCGACCGCCTTCGCCGCGGTGACCGTTGAGTATCACGGCAGCTTTGACCGCGCCGTGGAAGGGAGTGCCGAGGGTGATGACCGCGCGGGTGTCCGGTTCGAGATCAGGGGTGTGAGTCAACGCGGCCCGGGTCACCAGGCCGCCCATGGAGTGCGCGACGAAGACCAGCTGGGCCGGGCGTTCGTCGGCCCGAAGCCGCCGGATCCGGTCGTGGGCCGGATGCGCACGCCACGCGCTGAGGTGGCGGCGGGCGGCCTCGGCGAGGAGCGCCGCGTTGACGCCGACCGGCAGTCTCCAGTCGTAGGCGAACGCCAGTACCGCCTTGGGATGTGCGACGACCTCACCCACACCGCGCACCAGATCGGTATACGGCTCGAAACCCCGCAGAAACGGTGCCCAACCAACCCTCTCCAGCAGCCCGGTAGCCCGCACCCGGCCGAACCGGCCGTCCTGTTCGTCGGGTGTGAGGTGCAGGGGGAGCATCCCATCGGGCCTTAGCCAGGTATCCGCCATCGACTTGACGCCCAAGCCCCAAATCCGCGCACCTGTCACCGTGTCCTGCAGCGTGCTGCCCATGATCCCGGGCACCACGATCACGGCATCCTGGCTCGTGTCGCGGCCGACGGGCGGAACCGCCGCCCACAGCTCGTCGGATGCGCTGCGGGAGCCGCGTGGCAACTGTCGCGTCATGCCCCAAGACAATAGCCAACTACGCAAAGGAAGTTAGCGAGTTGCGCCGGTTGCCCATCGCCACGTCCGGCTCCGGCAGCGCCGCGAACGCCTGGGCCGTGTACGTCGGCTCCGGTTCCAGCCCCGTACGCGTGCGTCGCGGGGGTCTCGTCACCGGACGGGCGCGGGCTCCTCCGGCGCGTGGGTGCCGGTGGGCGTTTCGTCGGTGCCGACGATGGTGCCCCGGCGCTTGGAGATCCACACGGCGAGGACGACGACCGCCAGGGCCAGCAGGCCGATGGCCAGCCGGAGGCCCAGGTTGGCGTGCGCCCCGAAGCTGAGGTTGACGATCGCGGGCGCCACCAGGAGGGAGACCAGGTTCATCACCTTGAGAAGCGGGTTGATGGCTGGTCCGGCGGTGTCCTTGAAGGGGTCTCCCACCGTGTCGCCGATGACGGTGGCCGCGTGCGCGGGACTGCCCTTGCCGCCGTGGTGACCGTCCTCGATCAGCTTCTTGGCGTTGTCCCAGGCGCCGCCCGAGGTCGCCAGGAAGACGGCCATCAGGGTGCCCGCGCCGATCGCTCCGGCCAGGAAGGAGCCCAGCGGACCGACGCCGAGGAGGAAGCCGAGGGCGATCGGGGTCAGCACGGCGAGCAGGCCCGGGGTGACCAGTTCGCGCAGCGCGTCCCGGGTGCAGATGTCCACCACACGGCCGTACTCGGGCCGCTCGGTGCCGTCCATGATGCCGGGCCGGGCCCGGAACTGGCGCCGGACCTCGAAGACGACCGCGCCGGCGGAGCGCGAGACGGCGTTGATCGCCAGGCCGGAGAAGAGGAAGACGACGGCTGCGCCGACCAGCAGACCGACCAGGTTGTCGGGCTGGTCGATGGCCAGGCTCAGGCTCGGTCCGTGGGCGGCCGGGCCGATCTGCGCCTCGGCGGTCGCGATGGTGTCGGTGTAGGAGCCGAACAGCGCGGTGGCGGCGAGCACCGCGGTGGCGATGGCGATGCCCTTGGTGGTCGCCTTGGTGGTGTTGCCGACGGCGTCCAGTTCGGTGAGCACCTGGGCGCCGGCGCCGGTGATGTCTCCGGACATCTCCGCGATGCCCTGGGCGTTGTCGGAGACCGGGCCGAAGGTGTCCATCGCGACGATCACACCGACGGTGGTCAGTAGTCCGGTCCCGGCCAGCGCGACCGCGAACAAGGACAGGATCAACGAGCCGCCGCCCAGCAGGAAGGCGCCGTAGACGGCGGCTCCGATGGCCACCGCGGAGTACACGGCCGATTCCAGGCCGAGCGCGACGCCGGAGAGCACCACGGTGGCCGGCCCGGTCAGCGAGGTCTTGCCCAGGTCCCGTACCGGGCGGCGGGTGGTCTCGGTGAAGTAGCCGGTCAGTTGCTGGATGACGGTGGCCAGCACGATCCCGATGGCCACCGCCACCAGGGCGAACACCCGCGGACTGCCCGCGTGCCGGGTGATCTCGGCAGGCACCCCGTGCAGTCCGGAGAAGCGGGCCGGCAGGAACGCGAACACCGCGCCGGCCACCAGGGCGAGGGACACCGCGGCGGAGACGAGGAAGCCGCGGTTGATGGCGGTCATCCCGCTGCGGTCCGTGCGCCGGGGGGAGACCGTCTCGATGCCCAGGACCGCCGTGAGCACCCCGATGGCGGGCACCACCAGGGGGAAGGTCAGCCCGTCGTCGCCGAAGGCGGACCTGCCCAGGATCAGCGCGGCGACCAGGGTCACGGCGTAGGACTCGAACAGGTCGGCCGCCATCCCCGCGCAGTCGCCCACGTTGTCACCCACGTTGTCGGCGATCGTCGCCGCGTTGCGGGGATCGTCCTCGGGGATCCCCTGCTCGACCTTGCCCACCAGGTCCGCACCCACGTCCGCGGCCTTGGTGAAGATCCCGCCGCCCACCCGCATGAACATCGCCAGCAACGCCGCACCGAAGCCGAAGCCCTCCAGCACCTTCGGCGCGTTCGCCTGGTAGATCAGCACCACCGTGGCCGCCCCCAGGAGACCCAGCCCCACCGTGAACATCCCCACCACTCCACCGGTACGGAAGGCGATCCGCATCGCCCGGTGCGACACCTCCCGCACGATCGATGCCGCCGTCGGTCCCTCCCAGGACTCGACGGCCGGGACGGGCGGCGTCCCCGCCCGGGCCGCCGCCGCCACCCGAACGTTGCTGCGCACCGCGAGCTGCATCCCGACGTACCCCGTCGTCGCCGAGAACGCCGCCCCGACCAGGAAGAACACCGAACGCCCGATCCGCTGCGCCCAGTCGTCCGCCGGCAACAGCAACAGCACGAAGGGCACCACACCGGCGAAGACGCCCAGGGTGCGGAACTGGCGCCTCAGGTAGGCGTCCGCGCCCTCCTGAACTGCCCCGGCGATCCGCCTCATCGTTTCGGTGCCCTCGTCCGCGGCCAGGACCTGGCGCGCAAGCGCCCAGGCCACCACCAGGGCTCCTGCCCCGATCACCGCGACGATCACCAGCAGCGTCCGGCCCGACCCGGTCAACTCGGGCCCGGCCGCAACGGATGCGCCCGCAACGGATGCGACCGCATGAAAGACCCCAGCCATGCCGTCCTCCTTGACGTCGTGCCTGGGCGCCAGGCGCGCGAATCAGCCGCCCGGGAACTTCAGACCGAGGCTAACCCCGGGGCCTGAAGGTCTCCACGGGGGTTAGGGCAATCGCGTACCCGGCGTGCGGCGGCGAATGACCCCCTTGCCCCAGTGACATCCGGAACCCCAGTGACATCCGGAACCCCGGTCACAGCAGCATCGCCTCGAACCGGAACTCGGGTGCGGTCAGTGGCAGCTCCGACCAGATGACCTTGCCGCGTGCCGTGTACCTGGTCCCCCATCGTTCGGCCAGCTGGGCCACCAGGAACAGGCCCCGGCCACCCTCGTCCGTGGTGTCCGCGTAGCGCAGGTGCGGGGCGGTACTGCTGCCGTCCGAGACCTCGCAGACCAGGCTGGTGTCGCGCAGCATGCGCACGCGGATGGGCTCGGTGCCGTAGCGGATGGCGTTGGTGACCAGTTCGCTGAGGATCAGCTCGGTGGTGAAGGTCAGTTCCTCCAGGTCCCAGGCGGCGAGCTGGTCGGTGCACGCGTTGCGGACGCGGGAGACGGCAGCGTAGTCGGCGGGTACGTCCCAGGTGGCCACCTGGTCGGGCGCGAGCAGTTGCGTGCGTGCGACGAGGAGTGCGATGTCGTCGCTCGGACTCGGCGGGGCCACCGCGTCGAACACGGCCCGGCAGATCTCCTCCGGGGACGCGTCCGCGTGGGCGTTCGCCAGGGAACGGCGCAGCGTGGCGAGTCCGGTCCCCAGGTCGCGGTCACGGCTGGTGACGAGTCCGTCGGTGTAGAGGACCAGAACGGCGCCGGGTGCCAGCTGGAGTTCGGTGGCTTCGAAGGGCAGGCCGCCCACGCCCAGTGGCGGCCCTGCGGGCAGGTCGACGAACTCCACGCCGCCGTCGGCGCGGACCAGTGCGGGCGGTGGGTGACCCGCCCGCGCCATGGTGCAGTGTCCGGAGACCGGGTCGTAGATCGCGTACAGGCAGGTGGCGCCCGTGACCGTCCGCTCGCCCTCACCCTCGTCCTGGCCCTCGACGTCGCCTTCTCCCGCCCCCTCCACGTCCGGGTCGAGCCGGGCGACCAGTTCGTCCAGGCGGGCGAGCAACTCGTCCGGGGGCAGGTCGAGGGCGGCGAAGTTGAGAACGGCTGTGCGCAGTCGGCCCATGGTCGCGGCGGCGTGCAGGCCGTGCCCGACGACGTCGCCGACGACCAGTGCCACGCGGAAACCGGGCAGCGGGATGACGTCGAACCAGTCCCCGCCGACCCTGTTCAGCGCCGGCAGGTAGCGGTAGGCCGTCTCCAGGGCGCTCTGCTCGGGCAGTCCCCGGGGCAGCAGACTGCGCTGCAGTGCCTCGGCCATCCGGCGCTCGCGGGTGTAACGGCGGGCGTTGTCGACGCAGATCACCGCGCGGGCGATCAGCTCCTCGGCGAAGGCGACATCCTCCGGCCCGAACGGCTCCGACCGCCCCGCACGCCAGAAGCTGACCGTGCCCAGGGGCTGGCCGCGTGCCTCCAGCGGCGCGGAGATCAGCGAGTGGACCCCGTACGCGAGGATCCGGTCGGCGGTCTGCGGGTCGCGTGCCCGCCACACGTGCGCCTGACGCAGGTCGGCAACCAGCGTGGCGCGCCCGCTCTCCATGGCAGTGGCCTCCGGCGTGCCGGGCAGCGGGCTGATCTGCGAACCCACCGGGTAGAACGGCCGGTCCTCGCGGATGCCGCCCGCGGCCACCCGGCGGATCCGCGGGCCTCCCGCGACGCCCGTGCCGGGGAGCGGCTCGTCACCGTGCAGCACCGCCTCGGCCAGCTCGACGGTGGCGAAGTCCGCGAACCTGGGAACCGTCACATCCGCCAGCTCCTGAGCGGTCCGCACGATGTCCAGGGTCGTGCCCACCCGCAGCCCGACGTCGTAGAGCAGCTGCAGCCGGCTCCGGGCCGCCTCGGCCTGCCCGGCCAGCGCCCGCAGCTCGGTGGTGTCCCGGATCGTCGCGACGCTGCCGGGCCCACCGCCGAACGGCGCCGTGGAGCGGTTGTTGACCGCGAGCAGTCGGTCCCCGGCCGGATGCACCTCATCGGTGGCGACCTGCCCGGACACCAGCAGCTCGGCCAGCCCCGGATCGAGCCCGAGCTCGGTGATCGGCCGCCCCTCCACCTCGGGCGGCAGCTTCAGCAGCCGCCGGGCCTCGTCGTTCGCCAGCAGCGCCCGCCCGTCCCCGCCGACGATCAGCACGCCCTCGCGCACAGCGTGCAGCACCGCGTCGTGGTGCTCGTACATCCGCGTCATCTCGGCCGGGCCCAGGCCGTGGGTCTGGCGGCGCAACCGCCGGCGCACCAGCACCGCCCCGCCCGTGCCCACGGCGAGCGCGGCGGCCGCACCGCCGAACAGCACCGGCAACTGGCTACTCACCGCACTGCTCACGTGCGCGACGGTGTAGCCGACCTGGACCAGGCCGGCGGCCGAGCCGTCCGGCCTGGTGACCGGCGCGCTGCTTTCCACGACCCGTCCGATGGGCGCGATGAAGCTGGTGGTGATCGGCCCGTTGAGGGCCTGCTCGTACGGGCCGATGAGGTGCTTCCCGATCAGCTCGGGCTGGGCGGTCTGCGCGTAGCGCTTCCCGTCGGGGCCGGCGACCGCGACGTAGTCGAAGCCGCCCTTGTTCGCGACGGCCAGGGCCAGCGGCTGCAGCACCGCGGTCGGGTCGGCGCTGTCCAGAGCGGCCGCCACCGTGGGGGCCTGCGCCATGGTGACGGCCGCGGCGCGCGTGCGGTGCACGGCGTCACTCGTGGCGTTGCCGCGGGCCTGCAGGACGAGCGCCGTCAACCCGGCACCTACCAGCAGCACCACGACGACCAACAGCCACAGGAACACCTGCCCGGCGACACTGTGCGTCCCCAGCTTCGAGCGTGACCGCCCCCCGGCGGACCGGTACTCCCCCGGTCCGCCAGGTTCCGTCCCCCCGTTGGCGTGGCTGTCCGCTCTGTGCATGCAGGCCGTCCCCGCGTATCCGGCTCCCTCCTCCACGCTGCCACCCAGCCCGGCGGTGCGCACGCCCGAAGCCGCCGGAGAGCCGAACGAACCGCCGGCGGGTTGGTGCCCCGGAGCCGTCCGCGGTGTTCCGCCAGGTCGTCCGGTAGCGGTGCTCCGGGCGGCCGGTGGTGCCGTACCCAAGCTCCAGGCCGACCGGTCCCCCGGTAGTTGAGTACCGGATCACCTGCGGCAACCAGGGCGATGGCACACTCCAGGCACCACGGTCGCGGAGGATTCACGTCCCGGTCCTCGATGGCCGCCTCCCCTGTGCGGCACTCGGCGCAGAGTGGCATGCCGTCGGCCCTCCTTGCTTGCCCAGGCCCAGGTCGAGCCGCACTGGGTGCAGCCCCACCTGCCGTCCGTGGTCTGGTGGGTGGCTCCCGACCCGCGGACCGGGCACGCCACGGCGGCGGAGCTCGACCCCGGCCGGTTCCCCTGGCGACATGAACTCCTGACCCGACCGGTCCTCACCCGCCGTCGTGACCTCCGCGTCCATCACATCGAGCGACAGCATGAACGGTCGACCGCCTTCCGCGCCGCGGTCGCCGCCGCGCCGGTCTCGACGCGCAGGTGCCGACCTGCCCCGGGTGGACGCTGTTCGATCTGGTGCAGCACCTGGGTGGGGAGACCGTTTCTGGGCCGCCGCCGTCGGCGCGGGACCTGCCGACCCTCCCCCGGCCGAGGCCCCCGCTGCGCGCGCCGCTCTGGAAGTGCCGCGGGAGCGTGAGGCCCTGCCGGCCTGGCCGGCCGCGTCGACGCAGCTTCTGCCGAGCGCCCTGCGCGAGGCGGGACCGGAGAGCGGTTGCTGGACGTGGTGGCCCGCGCCGCAGTCACCGCAGACGTCCGGCGGTGTCGCCCGGCACCGGGCCCAGGAGACCGCGGTGCACACGTACGACGCCCAGCTCAGCGGGGGCGCCCCGCAGCCGCTGCCGGTCGAGGTGGCACTCGACGGTGTGGAGGAGTTCCTGTTCACCGTCTGCGCAACGCCGAGTGCCCGACTGCCGCCGAGCGCCGTCCGCAGCTCATCGAGGCGGCCATCGACCTCATGTCCCGGAAGGGCTTCGCCGCCGGAAGCACGCGGGCGATCGCTGCCGAGCTGGGGGTGTCCCGGAGTGCGACGATCGCGTCCGTCAGTCGCGAAGGGCGTCGTGCACGATCCGCCCGTCCATGACGGTGAGGACGACGGGCATCGCCGGGATGTCACGCGGGTCGGCGCCGAGCAGGTCCCCGTCGAGCACGCACAGGTCGGCGACCTTGCCCGGCTCCAGGGAACCCTTCCAGTCGTCGGCGAAGTCCTGCCAGGCCGCGTCGACCGTGTAGGTGCGCAGCGCCTCGGCGAGGCCGATGCGCTGCTCCGGGCCGCTCACCCGGCGGGCGGCCTTGGACTCGCGCAGCATCATGGTGGCGAGGCCCTGGCGCCAGTCGGGGTGTGTGACGGGGGCGTCGGAACCGCTGGCGACCCGCACACCGGCGTCGATGGCGTCGCGGTAGGGCCACGCGTAGGCGGCCCGTTCGGCGCCGACGAACTCCTCCTCCATGTCGGCGACGGTCCACTTGATGGTGGGGTTCATGTTGACGCCGAAGCCGTGTGCGGCCAGTACCCGCATGCTGTGCGCGGTGAGGAAGTCGCCGTGGATGACGTAGTGGCGGGCGTCGGGCCGCGGGTACTCGGCCACGGCCGCGGCGAAGGCGTCCGCGACGGTGTCGATGGCCCGGTCGCCGGTGACGTGGACGCCCAACTGGTGCCCGGCGCTGTGGGCGAGCCGGATCATGGCCGCGATCCCGGCGGTGCGCTCGGTGTCGGTGTCGCCGCCGACGCACAGCGAACCGCAGCCGCCGCCGACGTACGGCTCGTGCATCCAGGCCGTCTTGTTGGGCACGACGCCGTCGGCGAAGACCTTGACCCCGTGGACCGCGAGGCGGCGCGGATCCGCGTCGCCGGGTCCGCCGCCGAGGTCCGCGAGGCCGCGGGCGAACTCCTCGGTGGTGCTCGCCATCCCGGTCGGCAGGAGCAGGACGCCGACGCGGGCGGTCAGTTCACCGTCGGCCAGCAGTTCGCGGTAGACGTCGAGGGTCTCCGCCCCGAGCGCGCCCCGCATGATGCCCTCGCCGCCCGGGCCGAGCCCCGGCTCGGTGTAGCTGGTCACGCCGAGCCGGGCGAGGGTGGCGAGGGTCGCCCTGATCGCGTCGGTCCGCTCCTGCCGGCTGAGCGGCGGCAGCGCGTTCTGGACGAAGTCCTGCGCCCCCTCGTGCAGCAGCCCGGTCGGCTCCCCCGCCTCGTCCACGACGATGGCTCCGCCGGGCGGCGCGACGGTGTGCCGGTCGATCCCGATGAGCTCCAGGGCCTTGGAGTTGACCCATGTCGCGTGTCCGGAGAAGGAGTACAGCACGACCGGGTGGTCCGGGCTGACGGCGTCGAGGTCGTGCCGCGAGGGCTGCCGCGACGGCTCCAGGAGGCACTCGTCGAGAAAGCCGGTGTCCCAACCGTGCCCGGTGATCCACTGCCCGGCCGGGGCCAGGCCGGCCGCCTCCCGTACCGCCTCGGCCACGTCCCCGAGCGAGGACACCGCGGGGTGGCCGAGGTCGAGGGAGAGCGGCGGCGTCGCCATACCGAAGGCGCACCCGTGCAGGTGGGAATCGTTGATGCCGGGCAGCAGGGTCGCCCCCCGCAGATCGACAACCCGGGTACGGGGCCCGACGAGCGGGGCGACGTCGTCCCGCCGACCGACGGCGCTGATGACCCCGCCGGTCACCGCCAGGGCCTCGGCGACGGAGAAGTCCGCATCGACCGTGACCACCCGTCCGTTGAGAAACACCAGATCCGCGTGCGTGCCCATGGAAAGCCCTTTCAGGAACCGGGCGCACCGCGGCCAACCCACGAACGCCCTCCCGAGGACTATCGCCGCGCACCCGACCACGGCACATCGGTCATCCCACCGATACGGCGGCCCGGGGGGGAGGGCGCGGGCGCTGGCGCTGGGCTCGCGGGGTGGGGTGGGGCGTCCGTCCGGGGCCGCCGGATGCCCACGCAACCTGGGGCGCACCGTCGGGCCCGTCGTGTCGACCCGGCGAGGCGGGTGACGGGAGCTGGGCTTGGGCGGCGTAGGGCAGGAACTATCCCCGCGCGTGCGGGGCCGACGGACTCGATGTCCTGGGACGCGACCGGATCGAGCGTGGAACTATCCCCGCGCGTGCGGGGCCGACTTCCGCATTGGGTCCATAGAGCCGTTCCCATCGGAACTATCCCCGCGCTCGCGGGGGCTGCTCCGGCCTCAAGGACGACCGGTGGGCAATCGGTGGGTCGGCCCCGCGCGCTCGCGGGGTTGCTCGTCGTGCGGCGTGCCCGCGGCGCAGCGGCGCCGCGCGGCTTGGCGGGAAGCCGCTGCCGCCGGTGCTGCGGGATTCCGCCGGCGAGGGGAGGTGCGGCTTCCGGGGCTGAACTGCGGGGCCCCGGTGGTCCGAGGGGCGCGCGGCCGACAGGATGGGGAAGCAGCTCGCATCCGGTTGAGGCCATTCCGGCGGATTCGGATGGCAGTCCTGTGGCGAACCAACACCGTTCCCTCACTCGTCGGTGGAATTGCCAGTGGCACCGCCGCGCGAGGGATTCTCCGGAAATTCAAGATCCTTGTAAAACAAGAGAGTTGACCTTTCTTCGGCTGTACTGTGGAGTGGAACATGACGCTCTGGCCGGTGTCGTGTGCCCCCGCGTGGGGCCGGTCGGCCGTGGCTGCCATCGGCGCGAAGGGGGAAGCTTCCTGATGGCATACGCGAAGGGTTATGACGTCTCCGACTTCCAGTCGGGTATTCCGGGGGATGCGGACTTCGTCTTCATCAAGGCCACCGAGGGCGGGCACACCGAGCAGTCGGGGTACGCCTCCAAGGTCGCGGACGCGCGGGGGCGGGGCCTGGTGGTCGGGCACTACCACTTCCTGCACGTGGAGAATCCGGTCGACGGCGAGGTGGAGCACTTCTGCCGGGTGGTGGGGTGGATCCCCGCGGGTGAGTTGCTGGTGCTGGACTTCGAGCCGTACGGGCAGTCGGTCGGCGACGGGGACGCGACGGCGGCGAAGAACCAGTGGTTGGCGGCGGTCAAGCAGCGCTACCCGGACCACCTGGTCGGGCTCTACACCAACCGGGACTACTGGTTCCGGACCGACGACAACGCGGGCGACTTCCTGTGGATCGCGGACTACGTGTCCGCGGGTTCGCCGCGCATCCAGGCGTCCTGGCGCTTCCACCAGTACACCGACGACCCGCTCGACACCAACGTGTTCAACGGCTCGCTGGACGAGCTGAAGGCGTGGGCCGGGGCCGGCCAGGCCCCGGCGCCCGAGCCGCCCACGCCGGCGCCGGACCCCGTGCCGCAGCAGTCCGACTGGCCGGGGCTGCAGCTGGTGAGCCGCGACCAGTGGGGCGCGCGGGCCTGGCGCGAGCCCAACGGTTCGATCCCGTACGCCGGTCCGCGCGCCGGGGTGAAGGTGCACTACCTGGGCACGGCGTACACCTTCGCCGCCCACGACTCCTGCCCGGCCTACGTCCGGCGCCTCCAGGCGTCGCACATGGACGACGACGGCTGGTCGGACATCGGCTACAGCTTCGTGGTCTGCGAGCACGGCGTCGTGTTCGAGGGCCGGGGCCTGAACCGGCGCAACAGTGCCAACGGGGACGTGCCGCTCAACGAGGCGCACTACGCGGTGTGCGGACTGGTCGGCTCCTCCGGGTCGACCGAGCCGACCCCGGAGCAGCTCAACGGGCTGCGGGACGCCATCGAGTACTGCCAGCGGCAGGGCCCGGCCGGTCCGGAGATCAAGGGGCACCGGGACGGCTACTCGACCGACTGCCCCGGCCCGGCGCTGTACGCCTGGGTGACGTCGGGTGCGCCGCGCCCGTCCGGGACGGTGGTCACCACGCCCCAGCGGCCGGCGCCGCAGCCGGACCCGACCCCGGCCCGGTACCAGAAGAGCGTCGGCGGGCTGGCGTACGGCTACGGCGCGCACGGTCCGCAGGTCACCCTCGTCGGCGAGGCGCTGTCGGCGGCGGGCTTCGGCTCGCACTACAGCCAGGGCCCCGGCCCGGACTGGACCGACGCCGACACCCTCAACTACGCCGACTACCAGCGCAGTCTGGGCTACTCCGGCGGGGACGCGGACGGCGTGCCCGGCGAGGCCTCGCTGCGCCGGCTGCTCGGCGGAGCGGTCCCGCTGGCCCAGGTGTCGAAGTCGAACGTGGTCGCGGCGGCCCGCCAGGACCCGGACGCGCCCCAGGGCGCCACCACCCACGCGGACGACGTGTACACGGTGGAGCGGGCCCTCGTCGCCGAGGGGCTGCTCGACCGGCAGTGGGCCGACGGCTCGTTCGGCACCAGGACCATCGACGCCTACTCCGCCCTCCAGCGCCGGTACGGGTACAGCGGGCAGCAGGCGGACGGCATCCCCGGCATCAACTCGCTGACCCGGCTCGGCCAGGCGCACGGCTTCACGGTCGCCGACTGACGTCGGTCGAGGAGGACCGATGTACCAACTCGCCCTGTCCCTGTGGCGCACGTGCGTGCCCTACGTCGTCGCCTTCCTCGTGGTGCAGGCCGCGCGGCTCGGCATCCACCTGGACAACGCCTCCGCCACCTCCGCCCTGGTCACCGGCTTCGGCACGGCCTACTACGCGGCGTTCCGGTTCCTGGAGCACCGGTTCGGCGCGTCCTGGGGCTGGTTCCTGGGGGCCGCGCGGCCGCCCTCCTACCAGACGACGGCCCCCGGATCGGGCCCAGGGGCGGCCCCCAAGCCGGACCCCGCGCCGGCTCCCGCGCCGACAACCGCGCCGGCGGCGGGCACTCCGCCGGTCGTGCCCGAGCCCACGCCCGCGTCGACACCCGCACCCGTGCAGGCACCCGCGCCGCCCGAACCGGCACCGCCCGCCCCGACACCCGCGCCGACGGATCCCCCGGCGGCCAGACCCGACTACCGGAACCTTCCCGAGGGCGGCTGACCCGCCGCACCGGGCATCGACAGGGGGCGCGAAGTCGCCAATTGTGCGCCCCCTGCCAATTGGTGCAGTAATACAATTTGCCTTTCCTGTTCGGGTCTTGACGCCCAGTCACCCGAATATGAGACTGAGCCTGCCACCAATGCATCGGGACCGTGCGGCGTGCCCGCAATCCGGTTCGAGTCACTTTCCCGGGTCCCTTGATGCACGAAGTGAACGGAGGGGGAATTTGCCGACGACACCGACCTACCCGGGCGTCTACATCGAAGAGCTTCCCAGCGGCGTCCGTACCATCACCGCGGTGAGCACCTCGGTGACCGCCTTCGTCGGGGCGACCCGGCGCGGCCCGCTCGACCAGCCCGTCACCGTCACCAGTTTCGCGGACTTCGAGCGCCGCTTCGGCGGGCTCGCGAGCCAGAGCCCGGTCAGCTACGCCGTCCAGCAGTTCTTCCTCAACGGGGGCTCGGTCGGCGTCGTCGTCCGGGTCGCGGCGGCCGGTACCGGCGCCGCCGCGGGCGTCACGCTCCAGTCGACCCAGACCTCCACCGCCACCCCCGCCCTGGAGGTCACGGCCGTCGAGCCGGGGCTCTGGGGAGCGGGGCTGCGGGTCGCCGTGGACTACCGGACGCCGACCCCGGCCGAGACCTTCAACCTCCAGGTCTTCGACACCTCGGGCGCCGTCCGGGAGTCCTTCACCGACCTGTCGGTCCGGGACACCAGCCCCCGGTTCGCCGAGACGGTGGTGAACGACGGTTCGACGGTCGTCCGGGTGAAGGTCCTGGCGGGGAGCCGGCCGGACCCGGTGGGCACCGTCTCCAAGCCGTTCGCGGCCGCCCTGCCGGACCTCACCCACGAGATCCAGGTCAAGATCGGCGACGTGTCCCGGACGGTCCGGATCCACGACCCGGCCGTGGACGGCGCCGCGCCGACCACCGTCCCCGAACTCGCCCTGCTGCTGGAACGCAAGCTGCGCGCGCTGCCCGACGCCCCGGGCAGCCGGGTCTTCGCGGGCACCCGGGTGACCGTGTTCGGCCGGCAGCTCCAGGTCGTCGCCGGCTCCACCGATCCGGCCGACGTGGTCCGCTTCCTCGGCGAGGCCGCCAACAACCTCGGCTTGGAGGGCTCGGTCAGCCCGCCGGTCCTGGCCCTCGCCGGCGGCCAGGACGGCGGAGCCCCCGGCCTGACCGACCTGATCGGCAGCGAGGCGGCCAAGACCGGCATCCAGGCCCTGCGCGACGTGCAGGACGTCAACCTGCTGGTGCTGCCGGAACTGGCCGGCTACACCGACGTCGACGACGCCGTCACGGTCGTCTCGGCCGCCCAGGCGCTCTGCGCGGAGAAGCGAATGTTCCTGATCGTCGACTCGCCGCAGGCGTGGACCACGCTGGACGCCGCCCGGACGGGCCTGTCCGCCTTCGACTCGGTGCGCAGCGACCACGCGGCGCTCTACTTCCCGCACCTGGAGCTGGTCGACCCGCTCACCGGCCGGCTGCGCAGCTTCCCGCCGTCGGGCACCATCGCCGGCGTGATGGCCCGCACCGACGGCCAGCGGGGCGTGTGGAAGGCGCCCGCGGGCACCGAGGCCGGCCTGCCCGGGGTGCGCGCGCTGACCGTCCCGCTGACGGACCGGGAGAACGGCCTGCTGAACCCGCTCGCGGTGAACTGCCTGCGGACGTTCCCGGTGGTGGGCCCGGTGGTGTGGGGTGCCCGGACGATGGCCGGCGCCGACGTGCTCGGCTCGCAGTGGAAGTACGTCCCGGTGCGACGCCTCGCGCTGATGCTGGAGGAGAGCCTCTACCGCGGTACCAAGTGGGTCGTGTTCGAGCCCAACGACGAGCGGCTGTGGGCGCAGATCCGGCTGAACGTGGGCGCGTTCCTGCACTCGCTGTTCCAGCAGGGCGCGTTCCAGGGCACGTCCGCGCGCTCGGCCTACTTCGTGAAGTGCGACAGGGACACCACCACGCAGGACGACGTCAATCGCGGTGTGGTGAACGTCGTGGTCGGATTCGCGCCCCTCAAGCCGGCGGAATTCGTGATCGTCAAGATCGAGCAGCTCGCCGGACAGTTCGAGGTTTAGGATCTCCATGGTCGAGTTCACCGTCAATCCGCACCGGTTCGACCCCTACAAGAACTTCAAGTTCCTGGTGGTCTGGGACGGCCGGGTCGTCGCCGGGGTCAGCAAGGTCAGCCCGCTCAAGCGCACCACCGAGGTGGTGAAGCACCGCAGCGGGGGCGATCCGAGCGCGCCGCGGAAGTCGCCGGGCCGCACCGACTTCGAGGCGGTCACCCTGGAGCGCGGCGTCACCCACGACCCGGAGTTCGACCGCTGGGCCAACAAGGTCTGGATGGTCGGCGCGGGCCGCGGGGCGGAGGTCTCGCTCCGGGACTTCCGCAAGGACCTGGTGATCCAGGTGCTCAACGAGGCCGGACAGGTGGCGGTCGCCCACAAGCTGTACCGCGCCTGGCCGAGTGAGTACCAGGTGCTCGGCGAACTGGACGCCAACGCCAACGCGGTGGCGATCCAGAGCCTCAAACTGGAGGTGGAGGGCTGGGAGCGGGACGACGAGACGCCCGAACCGGAAGAACCGTCGTTCCAGCAGCCGGCCTGAGCGGGGACCGATGGAACTCGCCGGACAGGCAGCCCTGTTGGCCACCTGGGAGGCCGGGCTGGCGGCGGGCCGCAGCGGGCGGGCCCTGCTGCTGCACACCGTCGCCCGCCCCGGGGCGGGGACGGCGGAGCTGCTGGCCGTACCGCTCGGCGAGCGGGACGCCGAACTGTTCGGCCTGCGTGTGGAGTTGTTCGGCGAGCAGCTGAACGTGCGGGCCGGCTGCCCGGGTTGTGCGGAGGAGATGGAGTTCGCCTTCGACGCCCGGCAGTTGGCCGGTTCGGCGGTGTCGGGCGGTACCGGGAAGTCGGGTGGCGCTGCGGAGTCGGGCGGTATCGCGAAGTCAGGTGGCGCCGCGGAGTCGGGCGACGGCGCCCGGCCGGGCCGAGCCGGGCCGCTGCGGGTGGAACTGGACGGCTGGCGGGTCGGCTTCCGGCTGCCCACCGCCGGTGACGTGGCAGCCGCCGAACAGGCCCCCGCGGGCCGGGGCAGGGCCGTCCTGCTGGAGCGGTGCGTGCTGACCGCCGAGCACGGCGGGGAGCCGGTGGCCGCCCGGCAACTCCCCGAACCGGTCCAACGGCGCATCGCCGAGACCGCCGCCGCGGCCGACCCGTGCGCGGACGTCCGGCTGAACCTCAGCTGCCCCGAGTGCGGCCGGCAGGTCCTCGCCGAGCTGGACATCGCCTCCTACCTCTGGGAGGAGCTGGACGACTGGGCCCGGGCGACCCTGCTCGACGTCCATCTCCTGGCCACCGCCTACGGCTGGAGCGAGGCGGAGATCCTGGCGCTCAGCCCGCTGCGGCGCCGCTACTACCTGGAGCTGTGTGCAGATGCCTGACCACTTCGACCGCCTGGTCGCGAAGGGCGCCCGGAACCGGGCCGGGTCCGGGTCCGACGCCGGGCCCGAGGCCGTGGTGCGCGTGCGGCCGCGCCTGCCCGGGCCCTTCGAACGGATCGACGGTCTCGGTCCGGCCCGGCCGGACGTCGACGGGGAGTCGGCCGCCCCGGACCGGCCGGACGTGCGGCCGGCTGCCGCGCCGCTCCCCCGGCCGACGGCGGTACCGCGTCCGGCCCCGATCGAGGGAGCGCCCCGAACGGCGGCCCACGACGACCGGCCGGCGGCCGCGCCCGTCCTTCCGCCGCCACGCACGCCGCTGCTGGTCGCGCCGCCGATCGCCCCCGCCGCCGCGCCGGCCGTCGAGCCGGTGGTGCGGGCCCGGGCCGCCCGCCCGGCGGCCCCGCCGGCCGGCACCGCGCCGCCCGGCACCGCACCGTCCCGGACGGCCGCCCCCCGGGCTGCCGGGGTACCGCCCGTACCGGTTCGGCCCGCCGTCGCACCGGCGTCCGGACGGCGGGCCGCCCTGGCGGCAGCCCTGGGCCACGCGCCCGGGAGCGGGGACCGCGGGCGGCAGCGGCCCGTCGAGCGGGTGGTGCGGGTCCAGATCGGGCGGGTCGAGGTCAGGGCCGCCGAGCGCACCCCGGTCGGGCCGCGCAGGCCGGCGGCGGCCCGCCCGGCCCCGGCCGTCGACCTGGACAGGTACCTCAACCGGGAGCCGTCATGACCGGGCGGGTGGGCGCGTCGAGGGAGCGGACACCATGAGCAACCACCTCGCGATCGCGACCGTGAGCGAGGCGCTGCGGCTGCTCATCACCCGCGCGCTCTCGCCCGACATCCCCTTCGCGGTCGAGGTCGGCGTCCGCAGGCCGCTCACCGAGCCGCCCGCCGACCCGACCGTCACCGTCTTCCTGTACCAGGTCACGCCCAACGCCGCGCTGCGCAACCGCGACGCGCCCACCCGCGCGACGGACGGCACCGTGCTCACCCGACCGACCGCCGCCCTCGACCTGCACTACCTGATCAGCTGCTACGGCGAGGAGACCCAGCTGGTCGGGCAGCGACTGCTCGGCTGCGTGGTCCGGGCGCTGACCGAACAGCCGGTGCTGTCACGGCAGTTGATCGACGAGGCGACTGCCCAGCCGTACCTGGTCGGGGCGGACCTGGCCGCCTCGCCGCAGCGCGTGCGCTTCACCCCCACCACGATGGACCTCGAGGAGCTGTCCAAGCTGTGGAGCACCCTGCTCCAGACGCCGTACGCGCTGTCCGTGGTCTACCAGGCCACCGCCGTCCTCGTGGAGGGCAGGACCGACCCGGTGGCCGGCAAGCCGGTGCTGCGCCGTACGGTGCGGGCCGTGCCGTCCCGCGGTCCGGTCGTCGATCGGGTGCTCTCCCGGCCGGCCGGGTCCGCGGGCGCCCCCGAGGACGGGCCGGTGACCAAGGACCGGGAGCTGGTGGTGGAGGGCTCCGGCCTGCGCGCGGACCTGGTCGTGGCCCGGCTCGGCGAGCGGCGGGTGGCGGTCGACCCCGGTGGCGTCCGGGACGACCGGCTGGTCGTCGCCGTACCGGAGGACCTGCCGCCCGGGGTGTACCAGGTGCAGGTGCTGCACGGACTGGCGCTGGACGGCCGGCCCGCCGCCGACCACCTCGCCGTGGAGTCCAACGCGCAGACCTTCGCCCGGCAACCGCGGATCGTCGCGCCGATCGGCACGGCGGGCCGCACGGACGGACCGGCCGGGGTGTCGGCCCGGCTGGACGTCCGACTGGACCTGCCGCTCCGGGACGACCAGCAGGTCCTGCTGCTGCTGGACGAGTTGCACCCGCCCGCCGGACGGCCGGGGGCCAGCCACCAGTTCCGCGCGCCCGCGCCGCCGCAGCCGCGCACCGACCCGTTCACGGTCCGGGTGCCGGTCGTCGGCGTCCGCCCGACGACGTACCTGGCCCGGGTCCAAGTGGACGGCGTGCCGAGCGAGTTGACGGTTTCCGGGGACGGGTCCTTCGCCGGGCCCGTCGTGGACCTGACGCACTGACCGCAGGACGGGGGAGAGATGAGCACGCGCCGGAGGCAGGGCCGCGACGGCCCGGCGGACGATGCGCACCTGCGGTCGCTGTCGGCCGCGGTCGCCGCCGTCCTCGAACGGCTCGACGCGCACGCGGCGGGCCGCACCGACCGGGCGGCGTCCGACGGATCCGGGCCCGCGGCGTCCGGTGAGCCCGCGGCGTCCGAAAAGCCCATGCCGTCCACCGCTGTCGGCCGCCGGGGTGGGCGCCGACCGACCGCCACCGCCCTGGACGCGCTCAGCGCCTCCTTCGGACTCACCCCGTTCGAGCGCGACGTCCTCGTGCTGGCCGCCGCCCCCGTGATCGACCCCACCGCCGCCGCCCGCTGCGCCGCGGCGGGCGGCGACCCCGGGCGCGCGTACCCGTCCTTCTCGCTCGCCCTCGCCGCCCTGGACCAGCCGCACTGGAGCGCGCTCACCCCGGTGGCCCCGCTGCGCCGCTTCCGGCTGGTCGAACTGGACGACGAGACGGCGCTCACCGCCTCCCGGCTGCGGATCGACGAGCGGGTGCTGCACTTCCTGGTCGGTGTGCCGTACCTCGACGTGCGGCTGCACGGGCTGCTCACCCGGGTCGGACCGCCCGGCGAACTGCCCGACCCGCACGAGCGGTGCGCGGCCGAGCTGGCACACGGGTGGACCGCGGCCGGGCTGTCCGGCCCGCCGCACACCGAACTGACCGGCGCCGACCGCCGTACCCGCTGGGAGATCGCGGCGGCGGCGGCCCACCGCGCCGGGCTCGGCCTCTACGCCGCACACCGCGAGGACCTGCCCACCGAGCCCGCCGAGCGCGAGCAACTCGCCCGGCTGTGGCAGCGGGAGGCGATCCTGATCCCGGCCGCGCTGCTGGTCGAGGGCGGGGAGCCGGGCGGGGAGCGCCGGCCGGCCCCGAACGGGACGGAGGCCTTCCTGGCGAGCCTGGGGGTGCCGCTGGTGGTGTCCGGCGACGAGCCGCCGCCGGCGGGGGTGTCGGACCGCGCCCGGCTGACGGTGCCCGCGCTCGGCCCCGAGGAGCAGCTGGCGATCTGGGGCGCGGCGCTGGACGGTGCACCGGGCGTCACCGAGGGCGAACTCCGGGCGCTGGCCGCGCAGTTCTCCCTGCCCGGCCATGTGATCCGTTCGGCCGCGGCGACGGCCCGGCGGGCGGCCGAGGACGGCCGGGGCGTCAGCCCACTGGCGTGGCAGGCCGGACTGGTGGAGGCCCGGATGTCCCTGGACGAGCTGGGCCGGCGGGTCGAGCCGCGCGCCGACTGGGAGGACCTGGTGCTGGAGGAGCGCCAGCGCGCGACGCTGCGCGAGATCGTCGCCCACGTCCGCCGTCGCGGCACGGTCTACCAGGAGTGGGGGTTCGAGTCCGTGCTGCGCCGGGGTCTCGGCGTCACCGCGCTGTTCGCCGGCGGGTCGGGCACCGGGAAGACGCTGGCGGCCGAGGTCGTCGCCGGACAGCTCGGCGTGGACCTGTTCGTCATCGACCTCTCCCAGGTCGTCAGCAAGTACATCGGCGAGACCGAGAAGAACCTCCGACGGGTCTTCGACGCGGCCGAACGCGGCGGCGCGCTGCTGCTGTTCGACGAGGCCGACGCGCTGTTCGGCAAGCGCAGCGAGATCAAGGACAGCCACGACCGCTACGCCAACCTCGAGGTCAGCTACCTGCTGATGAGGATGGAGGCCTACCGGGGCCTGGCCGTGCTCACCACCAACATGAAGAAGGCGCTGGACCCGGCGTTCATGCGGCGGATCAGGTTCGTGGTCGACTTCCCGTTCCCCGGGGTGCCGGAGCGCGCCGAGATCTGGCGGCGGGTCATCCCCGAGCAGACCCCCAGCGAGGGCATCGATCCGCAGCGGCTCGCCCAGCTCACGGTGGCCGGCGGCTCCATCCGCAACATCGCGCTGTCCGCCGCCTTCCAGGCCGCCGACGAGGGCTGCCCGATGCAGATGCGGCACCTGCTGGCCGCCGCGCGCACCGAGTACCTGAAGCTGGAGCGCTCACTGACGCCCTCGGAGGTCGGCGGATGGATCTGACCGAGGGGGCGGAGACGGGGCGGCAGGGCACCGGGCGTGAGGGCATCGGGCGTGAGGGCGCCGGGCGTGAGGGCATCGGGTGGAGCGACACCGGCCTGGGGAACACCGGGCGGATCGAGGTCGAGATCGGCGAACTGGTCCTCGACGGCTTCGCGCGGATCGACCACGACCGGCTGGCGGCGGCGTTCCGGAGCGAACTGACCCGCCTGGTCGAGGCGCGCGGCGTGCCGCTCGCGGTCGGCGGCGACCGCACGCTGGACGTGCTCTCCGGGCTGCCGCCGCTGCCGGCGGGCGTCTCACCGCAGCGGCTCGGCGAGGCCCTCGCCCGCGCCGTGCACAGCGGGCTGTCCGGGCCGTCAGGGCGATCCGGGCGATCCGGCGGTGCCCGGCCGCCGGGACGGGGGCGGACATGACGCGACCCACCGCCACCGCGAAGGACTCCGCGCCGGACACCAAGCAGGGCGCGGCCCGGCGCAGGACGCGGACGCCGAAGGCCCGTACGCCCGAGCCGAAGGAGATCGTCTCCGGCGCCGGCCAGCCGCTCGACCCGGGCGTGCGGCGGGAGTTGGAGGCGCGGCTCGGACACGACCTCAGCCGGGTCCGGGTGCACACCGACCGGGACTCCGCCGCGCTGACCGAGCTGATCGGCGCGGACGCCGTCGCCGTCGGCCCGGACCTCTTCTTCGGCGAGGGCAAGTACCGGCCGGCCGCCGAGGACGGCCGACGGCTGCTCACCCACGAGCTGCTGCACACCGTCCAGGCCCCGGACCCGCTCGGCGCGCTGCGGGCCGGCCGTGACCTGGGCGCGGTCAGCCTGCCGCTGGACGCGATCGAACGGGAGGCGGAGTACGGCGCACGCGCCGACCGGCCGACGGCGGCGACGCCGACTACCACGCCGGGTGCCACACCGGGCTGGCTCCGCTACGCGACCGTCGACGCCGACCGGTTCCGCACCGAGCGGCTCGACCCGGCCACCCTGGTCGAGCGGCTGGCGGCCGGCATCCTGCGCTCGCTGCGCGGCGACCCGACCGACTCCTCCGGCAGGGTACGCCTGCAACTCGCGCGCTTCGCACCCGAGTTGCAGGAATCCGTGCTCGCACGCCTGGCGGACCGGATGCCCTCCTCGGACTACACCCGGGTGCTGGAGCTGGTCGAGGCCGCCGAGCACCGCCCGGCCGACATCGACGGCGCCCAGACGCCCGAGCCGGTCACCGGCGCCGCCGAGCGGACCGGCGACGAACGGAGCGGCGACGAGCGGGCCGGCGACGGGAGGACCGACGAGCCCGGGCAGGCGCGGGACCGGCAGCCGGACCAGGAGGCGGACCGGCCGGACGGCCCGAAGGGACGGCGCAAGCACCCCAAGGGCCAGGACGGCAAGGGCCGGGACGACGAAGCGGGCACCGAGCGGGGCCCGAAGCAGCAGGAGGAACAGCAAGCACCGCCCGCGGACGGCAAGGACGAGCGGGCGCCGCAGAGTACACCGGAGAGTACGCCACAGAGTGCAGCACCGACGGGGCAGCCCGAGGCCGCCCCGGAGGCGTCCGCAGCGGCTCCCGGGACGGCATCGGAGGCACCCGCCGCGGCGGAGGAGGCGGGCCGGGCAGGGGACGCCCCCGTGACCGGGGCGCCCGAAGCCGGGCAGCCGGACGCCGCCGCCCAGCCCTCGGCCGGTACGACCCCGAAGGAGCCGGCCGCCCTCCCACCGCCGCAGCCCGCGCCCGTCAAACCCGAGCGCCTGGACGCGATCGCGCAGGCCCCGGACAGCCCGCTCACCCGGCACGGACTGCTCAAGGACGACCAAGCGCAGGGCGAACCCCGGGACGAGGAACGGCCGTTGGGCATGGAGCCCGGCGCGGAGGCCGAGGTCCACGACACCGCCGACGCGGACCGGGAGCAGCCGCCGCAGTCGGCCGCCGCCGAGCCGGAGCTGGGGCCCGCCGACTTCCTGCCCACGTCGGACCTCGACGTGTCCGCCGTCCCGACCGTCGACCGGATCCCGCAGTCGGCGGACGGCGCGACCGGCGCGAACGCCGAGGCGCCGGCGTTCCCCGAGCCGCCCGCGACCAAGGCCGAGGCGGTCCAGGAGGAGCGGGCGAGCCGACCGGAGAGCGACGAGGAGCCGGCGGCCTCACCCGAGCCTGCCCCCGCCGCGGACGCCGGGACGGCAGGGACTGCAGGGACGGCAGGGACGGCAGGGCCCGCCGGGCAGGCTGCGGAGGCCGTGGAGGCCGAAAACCGCGGCAGCCGTGACCTCCAGCCGGAACAGCCGGTCGAGCAGGAGGTGGGTCCCGATCCGGCCCAGGGCCACGCTGCCGCTCCTGCTGCGGCTCCGGCCCCGGAGCCGCAGGCGGAGCCGGACCCGCAGCAGGAGCCGCAGGAGCAGCAGCCGGAAGAGCCCGCCGCCGAGGCGCGGGACTCCGAGAAGCCGAGCGCCCGGGAGCGTACCGCCGCCCCCACCGGGGCGGGATCAATCGGCGCCGACGGCCCGGAGAGCGCGCCCGGGGCCGAGCCCGACACCGCGCCGTCCACCTCCGCGCCGTCCGACGCCGCCGCACCGTCCGACGCCGCCGCCGGTCCGGCGGCCGAGCAGTCCGACGCACCGGGCGGACTCAGCGCCCAGCCCGCCCCGGACGCCTCCCTGGAGTCCGGCGGCGGCTCCTGCGCGGGCCCCCAGCAGCCCACCACCGAGGCGGAGCCGGACGGTGGCGCCGGTGGTGCCGGAGGCGGCTGCGCGGCCGGGGCCGGGGGCGGCGCGGCCGGAGCCCCCGCCGAGCGGCAGGAGAAACCGGCCCCGCCCGACGTCTCCGGCCAGGACCCCCAGGGCGCACTCGCCACCGCCGCGAGCCTGCCGCCCGATCAGATGGCCGCCACGCTGGACGGCGTGGACGGTTCGGTGGACCGTACGGTCGGCGAGCAGCACGCCCGGCTGCAGGCGGCCCCGCCCGCCGTCCAGCGCCCGTCCGGGGCCCCGCAGACCCAGTCCGGGCCGCCCGAGGCCGCGCCGCCGGCCGAGGCGGTGACGGAGCGGCTGGAGCGGGTCGGTCCGGAGGGCGCGGACGGCGGGCAGCAGCAGGCCGAGCAGAAGAAGGTCGGGGGCCGCAACCCCGCCGACCGGGTCGCCGATCCCCACGTCGCCGACGACGCGAGCGGCCAGGTCTCGGCGCAGGAGGTGCAGCAGGTCCAGGGGGCCGTCGACGGGGTGCCCTCGACCGACCCGGCGCTGAACACCACCGTCGGCCCGGCCCCCAGGGTCGAACTGACCGGCGAGAGCGACCCGGCGCGCACCGACCGGCAGGCGGCGAAGCTCAAGGACAGCTCCGCCAGGATCCTCGGCGTCGGCCGGGAGGACGCCGCCAAGCCGATGGGCGAGGACCGGATCTACCCGGACGTGCCGAAGGAGACCCTCACCGCCTCCGTACCGGGCGGCGGCCGCGGGCGCGGGGGCGCCGGCGCCGGCGCCGGACGCGCGGCCGACACCAAGCCGGGCATCGGCATCGTCACCCAGCAGGAGCGCGGGCCGCAGATCCAGGCCGCCGTCGGTGAGGGCCAGGGCCGGCTGGGCTCCGAGCAGGCCAAGCAGAAGCAGGGCGAGGCCGACGCGCGTCGGCAGAACCAGGCCGAGATCGACCAGGCGGTGGCCGACGACGCCCAGGCCCAGGCCGGCGAGCGGGGCGACGCCGCGGAGAAGGTCAGGGCCGAGCGCGAGCAGTGGCGCACCGAGCAGGACCAGAAGGTCTCCGGCGCGGACCAGGACGCCGACGCCGAGCACAAGGACAAGACCGGGCGGATCGACGGGAAGCGGACCGAGGCCGACAAGGACGTCCAGGACCGTCAGCAGCAGGACAACCAGAAGATCCAGGACAAGCGGAAGGAGGCCGAGGAGAAGGCGCAGAAGGAGAAGGACCGCAAGAAGGAGGAGTCCGAGGGCTGGTGGGGCTGGGTCAAGTCCAAGGTCAAGGCGGCCTTCGACGCGCTGGTCGAGGCGGTCACCAAGGTCTTCGACTACTTCCGCGGCCTGATCAACGACATCATCGACGGCTTCCGCAAGTTCGCGAACTGGGCGATCGACCAGGCGCGGAAGTTCGTCGTCGACCTGATCGACAAGCTCGCGGACGCGCTGATCAAGATCTGCGACGTGCTGCTGGCGGCCTTCCCCGAGCTGCGGGACAAGTTCCGCAGGAAGATCGAGGAGTGGCGCGACAAGGCCGTCGCCAAGGTCAACGAGTGGGCCGACAAGCTGAAGAACGCCGTCAACAAGCTGCTCGACGCGCTGGCGGCCGGGCTGAACGCACTGCTGGACGCGCTGGAGGCGGGGCTGAAGGCCGCCATCGAGGCCGTCCGCAAAGCGGTGATGGACGCCATCGACTTCGTGCAGAAGGCGATCGCGGTGTTCGGCGAGTTCGCGGCGCTGATCGGCGACATCGCCCCCGACCCGGGCGGGTGGCTGAAGAAGCTCGGCACCGCGGCGATCGACGGCATCCAGCACTACCTGTGGGGCGCGATCAAGAGCGCGGTGAAGCAGTGGTTCAACGACAAGGTGGAGTCGGTCGTCGGCCTGACCTCCACCATCGTCAACGTCCTGGTCAAGGGCTGCATCTCGATGGCCCAGATCGGACGGATGGCCTGGCAGGCGATCGTGGCGGCGCTGCCCGGAATGATCGTCTCGATCGTCGTCGAGAAGCTGGTGTCGATGATCGTGCCGGCGGCCGGTGCGATCATGGCCGTCATCCAGGGCCTGGTCGCGGCGTGGAACACCATCAGCAGGATCATCGCCGCGATCGGGAAGTTCGTCGCCTTCCTCAAGGCCGTCAAGTCCGGATCGGCCGCCTGCCTGTTCGCCGACGCGGTCGCGGCGGGCGTGGTCGCACTGCTCGACTTCATCTCCAACTTCCTGCTCAGCAAGCTCAAGGGAGCCGGGAAGGCCGTCGGCACCAAACTCAAGGGGATCGCCCAGCGGATCCTGCAGGGCCTCGCCAGGGCCGGCCGGGGCGCCCGCAAGGCGGCCGGACGGGCCGTCGACAAGGCCAGGGCGAGCCTGCGCCGGGCCACCCGGTCGCTCCGCCGGCGCCCCTCCCCCAGCCGGACCGCCACCCGCCCCGCCCGCACCGGACCCGCCCGGCACACCATCGAACACGCGAAGCGGCCGGCACTCGCCCCTGGACGCCCGCGCCGCGAGGTCACCCGCCCGAAGCCCACCCCCCGCCGCCGCCCCACCTCCCCCGTCGGCCGCGCCCTCAACGCCTCCCGCCAGACCGTCAGGGCCGCCCTCAACCGCGTCCGCACCGCCGCCCGCGCCCTCGGCCGCAAGCTCCTCCACAGCAAGCTCGGCCGCGCCCTCACCAACGGCGCCCACCGCATCCGCGACGCCTACCGCAGGCAACGCGAGCGCCTCCGCGCCTGGCAGCAGAAGCGCCGGCAACAGCGCGCCGAGCGCCGCGCCCACGAGAACTCGCCCCAGGCGAAGCAGCAGCGGCTCGACCTGATCGTCGCCCGCCTGCAGCCGCGTCTGACGCGGCTCCTCGGCAAGGGGATCCGGAGGCAGGCCCTGGGAGCGGTACTGCGGGCGCTGCGTGCCTGGTACCGGCTGACCGGGCTCGAGCTGAGCGGTCTCCCGCGGTTCGTCATCCGCGCGCTGCTGAACCCGGAGAAGGTCACGGTCGCGGGAGTGGAGCTCGATCGCACCGAACTCCTGGAATTCATCCGCACGGTGGCGGACGAGGTCCGGGGTTCGTCACGACACGTGGAGAACACGGAGGGCATCGGGTACGACCAGCAGAACAAGCGGATATCCACCGGTGACAGGATCGATTCCGTGTCCATGGCGAACAGGTTCCGCAAGCTGGCCTTCCCGGACGGGAGCTACCAGACGGTCGAGGGCCCGAACGGCGCGACCGTGGGACTCAAACAGGGGTTCAACAGTCCACGCAACCAGGTGGTTTCGCCGCACGGAAGTGCCGCCGAACGGCTCCCTCACGACTATCCGAGCATGTTCAACGGCATGTCGGGGCCGGAACAGGAGAAGATCGCCCGTGCGATGCTCGCCGATCTGGGCGGGGGCCCCGCACCGGAGGGCGCGGACGCCATCCCGGACGGCAGGCGGACGTTCCTCCACACCCTCGGTGCCGTCGAGCACAACCGGTCGCCCAGCGACGTGGTCTACCGGGCGATGGCCTACAAGGTCGCCACCGAGGATTCCGGCAAGTTCGACAAGAAGCGGCGCGCCGCCGGAATGACCAACCTGGACGAAGCCGTCAACAAACTGCCGCTGGCACCGAAGGGGGCGCAGAGTGAGGCCCGCCAGCTCGATCTCGCCCTCAAGTTCAAGGAGTTGAAGTCCTCGACCAGCGACTCGGACGTGCTCGCCCGACGCATGCAGGCGCTCGCCGCGCAGGAGGGGCTCGGCCCGGCCGAGCTCCAGCAGCTGACAGGCGTCAGCCAGGCCCGCTTCCTCACGAACCAGGGGATACCGGCCAAGAGGCGCAAGGAGGTTCGGACCGTGATGAACAACAAGAACGCGTCCGAGGAAGACCGGGCGAAGGCACACGCCGAGATGGAGTCCTGGAAGCAGGCCTACGTCCAACACGCCTGGGGCGAGGCCGCCCGGACGGGAGAAGTGAGGACCACGCGCAAGGCCGACGCCATGGCCGAACGCGAGGTGGCGTTCCTCAAGGCCTGGGCCGCGACGCTCGAGCTCGACTTCGCGGGCAGCGAGGGCAAGGAGAGACTGTTCGCGCACATCCGGGCTCACATCTACGAGATTTACGGCCTGTGAGGCCTGGAACGCACCGAATTGGAGGGTGGATGACCACCGGACGACACACGGGTCGGCGCTTGATTCTCCACGATTCCGTGGACAACGCCGAGATCCGGGCCTTCGCCGAGGCCGATGGATGGACCTACGAGGGGGACATCGCCCGGGATCCGGAGACCCAGGCCCACTACGAGGCGAAGTGGTCACTGCCCGGCGGCCTGTCGGCGCACTACGTCGCGGACGAGTTCGTCGACGCCCGGTACATGGTCGTCGCCGGTGACGACCGTGCGCGGGTCCAGGAGGCGTCAGCGCGGCTGGAGGCCGCGCTGGACTTCTGGAGCGTCGACGACCTGGAGACCAACTTCGACGTGTGCGTCTACCCGATCGAGCAGGCGAGGTCCGTGTTGCTCCTGGGCGCCGGATCCCCGAAGCGGGCGGTGGGCTCCGTGGTCATGCGCGTCCTGGAGGCGGTCCGGCACAAGGATCCCAGGGTCCGTCGAGCCGCGGTTCAAGCCATGGTGTACTCCGAGTGGCCCGAATACCGGGAGCCGCTGGCGGACGTGGTCGCCCACGACGCGGACCCCGAGGTCGTCCGCGAGGCGGGGATCGCCCTTCGGCTGCTGGAGGAGCCGGCCCGGCCGGAGGACGACTCCTGATGGCCGGGTACGCGGACGCCCCCAGGCCGATCAGGGCCGGGCTGGTCATCGTCGACGCGTTGCGGGGGACGCCGCAGCGGGTGGTCGTGCTGCAGTTCAATCCGGACAGTCTGGAGCGGTCGTTGGCTCCGCAGGTGGCGGGGGCGGACGGGAGCGGGGACCGGACGGAGGCGTTGCGGTTGAAGGGGCCGGCGGTGGAGACGTGGAAGTTCACCGCGGAGCTGGACGCGACGGACCAGTTGGACGTGCCGGCGCCGAACGGCATCCATCCGCAGTTGGCCGCCCTGGAGTTGCTGGCGCAGCCGGCCAGTTCGCAGCTGCGGGCGAACCAGGCGCTGGCCGCGGTGGGGACGCTGGAGATCACGCCGGTCGAGGCGCCGCTCACGCTGTTCACCTGGGGCGGCAAGCGGATCCTGCCCGTGCGGTTGACCGAACTCACCATCACCGAGGAGGCGTTCGACATCGACCTGAACCCGATCAGGGCCACCGTCGCCATCGGCCTGCGCGTCCTGACCGTCAACGACCTGCCGGCCGGGCACCGCGGTGCCGAGCTCTACCTGGCGCACCTGGTGCAGAAGGAGCGGCTGGTGGGCACCGCGGCCGACGGGCGGCTGAGCGCGCTCGGACTGGGCGGGGGGCTGTGATGACCGTCGACCAGCCGCTGAACGCGCTGCCCGCGCCCTCGCCGTACCCGCCGACCAGCCGGTACCACGACGTCCCGGTCGCGCTGCACACGGAGCCGGACGGGCGGCAGGTGCCGTACCTGAGGCGGCGGTTGCTGCCGAGCCCGGACGGCCTGACCCCGCTCGCCGAGCACGTCGTCGGTGCGGGTGACCGCCCCGATCTGCTCGCGTACCGCTACCTCGGCCGCGCCGACCAGTGGTGGCGGATCGCCGACGCCAACCCGGTTCTCGATCCACGGGAGTTGACCGCGACGCCGGGCCGGCGGATCACCGTAGCGCTGCCGGGCGGGGTGCCGGGGGTGGGGAATGCCTGAGGCCTCGGCCGTCACGGGGGGCGGGTCGGTCGGGTCGATCCACCTCACCCTGCTGATGGGCCCGCAGATCCCGGTGCCGGTGCCGCAGCCGGTGACCGACGCCCTGCTGTCGGCGCAGGTCACGGTGGCGTCCGGGCAGCGCAGCGGGTTCCAGCTGGCCTTCGACCTGTCGAAGCGGGGGCTGATCAACACCGCGCTGCTGCCGGGCGGCTTCTTCGATCCGAAGATCAGGGTCGTGCTGATGGTGGTCGTCTCGGGCACCCCGAGCGTGCTGATGGACGGTGTGATCATCCGCCAGGAGGTCGGCATCAGCAACCAGCCCGGCCAGTCCACGCTCACCGTCACCGGCGAGGACCTGACGGTGCTGATGGACCTGGAGGAGCAGGCCGGCGTGCCCTTCCCGGCGATGTCCCCGGCGGCCCGGGTCGCCGCGATCATCGGAAAGTACGGGCAGTACGGCATCGTGCCGCTGGTCATCCCCGAGCTGGTGCCGCAGACGCCGATGCCCACCCGGCGGATCGACTTCCAGAAGGGCACCGACCTCGGGTACGTCAACGAGCTGGCGAAGGCCAACGGCTACGTGTTCTACCTCGACCCCGGCCCGGTCCCCGGGACGAGCCGCGCCTACTGGGGGCCGGAGAACCGGCTCGGCGTCCCGCAGCACGCGCTGAACGTCAACATGGACGGGCTGTCCAACGTCGACCAGCTGACCTTCGCCCTCGACGGGACCGCCCGCGAGGAGCCGGAGGCCCGCATCCAGCTGCCCGCGACCAAGGTCTCCGCGATCCTGCCGGTGCCGGAGGTCAGCATCCTGCGCCCGCCGCTCGCGCTCAGGCCCGCGCCGGCGCTGAAGAAGAAGGTCATCGCCGACACCGCCAAGAAGGACACCTCCCAGGCCGTCGCCGAGACCATCGCCCAGGCGATGCAGTCGGCGGACGCCGTCTCGGGCTCCGGCCAGCTCGACGTCGTGCGGTACGGCCACGTCCTGCGGCCGCGCGAGCTGGTCGGAGTGCGCGGCGCCGGGCTCACCTATGACGGCCTGTACTTCGTCAAGAGCGTCACCCACAACCTCAAGCGCGGCTCGTACACCCAGAACTTCACGCTGGCCCGCGAGGGCCTTATCGCCCTCCAGCCGGCCGTCGTCCCGTAGCCGTCCCCCAGCCACCCCACAGCCGCCCCGCAGCCGCCCCACAGCCGCCCCGATCGACTGCCAGGAGTTGCCAGCATGGCCGAACCGACCCGCTACCTCGGCAAGTTCCGGGGAACGGTGGTGAACAACGTCGACCCGCTCGGGATCGGCCGCATCCAGGCCCAGGTGCCCGACGTGCTGGGCGACGCCGTGTCGACCTGGGCGATGCCGTGCTTCCCGGTGGCCGGCCCGGGCATGGGGCACTACGCCGTTCCGCCGGTCGGGGCGGGCGTGTGGCTGGAGTTCGAGCAGGGCGACCAGAGCTACCCGATCTGGACGGGCTGCTGGTACGGCTCCGCCTCGGAGGTCCCGGTGGAGGCGAGGACGGGCCCGCCGGGAGCGCCGAACGCGGTGCTGGAGACCTCGGGGCGGCGGGTGATCATCCTGTCCGACGATCCGACCACGGGGATCACCCTCCGCACACCGAGCGGGGCCTCGATCGTGATCAACGACTCGGGCATCCAGATCAGCAACGGCCAGGGCGCCTCGATCTCGCTCGTCGGCGCCACCGTTTCCATCAACCAGGACGCCCTGAGCGTGACCTGACGGGGGGAGAGACTCGTGCCCGGAAATCTGCTGCACGTCAATGCGACGGTGACCTGCCCGCACGGCGCCCAGGCGACGGCCCGGCCCGCCCAGGCCCGGGTGCTGGTCGCCGGCCAGGCCGTCACCAGTACGGCCGACCCGTACACCGTGACCGGTTGTCCGTTCACCGTGGCCGGCAAACCGCAGCCCTGCGTCACGATCCACTGGGTGGTGCCGTCCGCCCGGATCCGGGTGAACGGCTCCCCCGCGCTGCCGCGGTCCGCCGTCGGGCTGTGCCAGAGCGCCGAGCAGGTCCCGCAGGGGCCGCCGATCGTGACCGTCGTCCAACAGCGGGCGGAGGGGGTATGAGCACCACGCAGCACGCCACGCACTCCGGGAACGCCGGCCGGGCCCCGCACACCGTCGACCCGGCGAGTCCGCCGCCCGGTCCGGCCCGGACGGACCTCGCGTTCCCGTTCCGGATCGACAGCCGGGGGCGCACCGCCGAGGCCGCGTACGACGACCACGTGCGGGACCTGATCGAGCAGTTGCTGTTCACCAGCCCCGGCGAGCGGGTCATGCACCCCGACTTCGGCTGCGGGCTGCTCGACCTGGTCTTCGCGCCGAACAGCCCGGAGCTGGCGGCCACCCTGCAGATGTCCGTCCAGGCGGCGCTGCAGCGGTGGCTCGGCGACGTGATCGAGGTCGTCTCGCTCGACGTGGAGAGCGAGGACGACGTGGTGCGCGTCGAGTTGGCGTACGTCGTGCGCCTGACCGGTTCGCAGCGGCAGGACGTGTTCGAGGGCGGGGTGGCGGCATGACCGGCCGATCCGAAGTGACCGGCCGTTCCGGAGCGACGGGCCGATCCGGAACGACCGACCGATCCGCGACGACCGGGCAGCCCGAACGCCCTGCGGTCCGGTGCGGGACCGAAGCGCGTCGCGCCGACGTGCGCGCGGCCCGGCTGCTGGGCCTGGACGGCGCCGAGCCGGACGACGACGGGCGCACCCTGAGCGTGACCTTCCTCGGCCGGGGCCCGGACGAGCTCGGCCCGGAGAACATCCGCGTCGACGGCGGCCGGCGGATCACCGGCCTGCGCGCCCTCGCGGTCGACATCGAGCGCGCGGACGACCCGGAGCTGGACGACCGGATGCTCGTCACCCTCGACCGGGTCGGCGACACCTCCCGCTACCGGCTGACCGTGGTCGAGGCGGACGCCTACGGCCGCCCGGGCAGCCGCCCGTACCCGGGCTTCGACCCGAGGTACGCGAGCACCGACTTCTCCTTCGGCGCCGACTGCCCCTCGCCCTACGACTGCCGCGCCGAGGAGAGCTGCCCGCCCTCCCTGCGGCCGGTCCCGGTCATCGACTACACCGCCCGCGACTACGAGAGCATGCGGCGGCTCGTGCTGGACCGGATGAGCCTCACCACCCCCGGCTGGACCGAGCGGCACCTGCCTGACCTCGGCGTCACGCTGGTCGAGCTGCTCGCCTACACCGCCGACCAACTCTCCTACCAGCAGGACGCGGTGGCCACCGAGGCCTACCTCGACACCGCCCGCCGCCGGGTGTCGGTGCGCCGGCACGTCCGGTTGATCGACTACGCCGTGCACGACGGCTGCAACGCCCGGGCGTTCGTCGCGTTGGAGACCGACCGCCACCTCACCCTGCCGCAGGGCACCTTCCGCTTCGCCGCCGTCGACGTCAGCCGGCTCGGCCCGCAGGAACGCCCGCAGCCGTCCACGGTGATCCCGGACGAGGAGTTGGACACGCTCGCCCGGACCGCCGCCGTCGAGGTGTTCGAACCGCTCGGCGGGGCGGACCTGGTGCTGCACCCCGCGCACAACACCATCCGGTTCTGGACCTGGGGCGACCAGGACTGCGTCCTGCCCGCGGGCGCGACCTCCGCCACCCTGCGCGACGACTGGCACGACGACCGGCACGGCGACCGCCCCGAGGCCGACCGACCCGAGACCGACCGGCACGGCGCGCGACCCGAAGCCGACCGACCCGAGACCGACCACCCCGCGGCCGGTCGGCCGCGGCACCGGACCCGGCGCCTGGCGCTGCGCCCCGGAGACCTGCTGGTCGTCGAGGAGGTGCTCGGCCCGCGCACCGGCGCCGCCGCCGACGCCGACCCCGCGCACCGCCAGGCCGTCCGCCTCACCTCCGTCACCCACCTGGTCGACGAGCTGTACGAGCAGCCCGTCGTCGAGGTCACCTGGGCGCCGGAGGACGCGCTCTCCTTCCCGGTCTGCCTGTCCAGCCGCGGCGGGAGCGACTGCGGCCCGATCGCCGACGTGAGCGTCGCCCGCGGCAACGTCGCCCTGGTCGACCACGGCCGCTCCCTCACGTTCTGCGGCGGCGCCCCGGAGACCTTCACGGTGCCGCCGGAGCCGGTCCGGGTCGCACCCTGCGAACCGGACGGCTGCGGCTGCGGCTGCGCGGACCGCACCGAGGGCAGCCCCGCGGCGGAGGCCGTCCACGGGCTGCTCGACCAGACCCGGGCCGGCCGCCAGCTCGGCCCTGAGCAGGTCCGCGAGCTGTACGCGCTGCTCGGCGAGCCCGCGGTGCGGCGGGCCGGGCTGGGCATCCACCTGGCGCCGGGCGCGAACGCGGAGGGCGAGGACGGCCAGGGGGCCGAGGTCGAACCGCCCACCGCCGACGCCCAGGCGGCGGCGCTGGAGACGCTGCTCGACCAGACCCGCTACCCCGTCCTGCCGCGGCCCTTCCGCCCGCTGCTGCGCCACGCCCCGGTCACCCAGGCGGCCGCCTACCCGGACCCGGCGCACGTCTGCGCCCGGCAGGCCGCCCTGCTCGCCGGCATCCCCGAGCGGGTCCGGCAGCGGCTGGAGGAGCTGTGGCACCGGGCGAGCCGCGGCCACGACCTCTCCCGCGCCGAACTCGCCGAGCTGACCGTGCTGTTCGGCGCCCAGGTGGTGCACGCACTGCGCCTCGCCGACCGGCCCGCCGCCGGGCTGCGCGAGCTGCTGGCCCGCCGCGGCCGGCTGCTCGCCGCCAAGCTGCGCCGCCTGGAGGTGCTCACCGCGCGCGCCCGCGCCGGCGGGGTGCTGCGGCGCTCCGGCGTCTGGGAGGTCGCCCAGAGCTGGGGCGCCCGGTACGCCTCCGGGCTCGCCGCCGACTCCCCCGCGCTGGCCGGCCCGGCGAGCGGCATCGCCGTCCAGGACCCGCGCGCCGCGCTGCCCGCCGTCCTGGCCGTCGTCGACGGCCAGGAGTGGACGCCCCGCCGGGACCTGCTCGCCGACGGCCCGCGGGAGCGGCACTTCGTGGGCGAGTGCGAGGACGACGGCCGTCTCGCGCTGCGCTTCGGCGACGGCCGCCACGGCCTGCCGCCCGCGCCCGGCGCGCTGCTGCGGGTCGCGTACCGGATCGGCAACGGCACGGCCGGGAACGTGGGCGCGGAGGCCATCAACCGCCTGGTGGTCTGCCAGGACGAGCCTCCCTGCCCGACGGGACGCGGCCCCGCCACCCGGCCGCGGGACGCGGTGCTGCGGGTCCGCAACCCGCTGCCCGCGACCGGCGGCGTCGAGCCCGAACCGCTCGACCAGGTACGGCAGTCGGCCCCGCTCGCGCTGAGCCGCACCCGGCTGCGCGCCGTCACGGCCGCCGACTACGCGGAGCTGGCCGCCGCTCTGCCGGGCGTCCGGCGGGCCGCCGCCGAACTGCGCTGGACCGGCAGCGTCCAGGAGGTCCACGTCGCCGTGGAGCCGTACGGGCAGGCCACGGCCGACCCCGCCCTGCTGGAGGCGGTCGGGGACGGCCTGGAGGCGTACCGGCGGATCGGCCACGACCTGGTGGTCCGCCCGGCCGTGCTGGTGCCGCTCGACCTCGAACTGCGGATCTGCGCCGCCGCCGGCCACCAACGCGGCCACGTCCTGGCCGAGTTGCGCCGCGTGCTGGGCAGCCGCGCCCTGCCGGACGGCCGCGTCGGCTTCTTCCACCCGGACGCGCTGGGCTTCGGCGACCCGGTGCGGGTCTCCCGGCTGGTGGCCGCGGCCGGCGCCGTACCGGGCGTCGTCAGCGCGCAAGTCACCCGGCTGCGGCGGCAGTTCGGGCGGGACGACGGCGAGCTGGCGGACGGGCTGCTGCGGCTCGGCGCGCTGGAGGTCGCCGCTTGCGACAACGACCCCGACCGGCCGGAGAACGGCCGGCTCTCGATCGTGATCGGAGGTGGCCGATGACCGGCCAGTGCACCTGCGGCTGCTCGGGCACCGCCACCGCGACCCCGGCCCCGCTGTTCAACCCGCCCGGGCTGGACGCCGTCGGCTACCGCGTCGGCCGCTACGGGGAGTTCCTCGACAGTCTGCTCGCGCGGCTGTCCGGCCCCGCCTACCCGGCGCTGCGCGACCTGACCGTCCGCACCCCGGACGACCCGGCGATCGCCCTGCTGGACTCCTGGGCCGTGCTCGCCGACGTGCTCACCTTCTACTCGGAGCGGATCGCCAACGAGGGCTACCTGCGCACCGCCACCGAGGAGGACTCGCTCACCCTGCTCGGCCGGCTGGTCGGCCACCGGCCCCGGCCCGGGGTGGCCGCCGACACCTACCTCGCCTACACCCTCGACCACGACCCGCGGGCCGCCGAGGACCCGACCGTGGTCGTGCCGCGCGGCGCCCGCAGCCAGAGCGTCCCCGGCCCCGGCGAGGACCCGCAGTCCTTCGAGACCGCCGAGGACCTCCCCGCCCGCTCCGCCTGGAACGAACTGGCCGTGCTGCGCCGCCGCCCCTACCAGCTGACGCCCGGCCAGCTGAACCCCGGCGGGCGCGCCGAGCTGTTCGCCGCCGGCACCGCCAACAACATCAGGCCCGGCGACCGGCTGCTGTTCGTCTTCAGCGCCGACCGCGCCGCCGACCCGGTCCACCGGGTGCTGCGGCTGGTGCCCGAGGTGCGGATCGACCGCGAGAACGACGTCACGGTGATCGGCCTGCCCCGGGACCTGCGCACCCTCAAGGACCTGCGCGCCGAACTGGCGGACTGGATCACCGTCTCCGAGAACGCCCCCAACCCCCGGCCCGGGCGCAGCCGGATCATCCGGGACTTCGACGAGCAGGTGCTGGCCCCGCTGCGCGCCGACCTCGACCTGCCGTCCGGTCCGCTGAGCACCCCGGCGGACTTCGCCGACCGGCTCGTCCCGGTGACGGACCGGGCGGCCGAGGCGGCCGAACTGGCCCGGTCCCAGCAGCCGGTGGCCGACTGGTTCGGGCGCCTCGGCGACGAACTGACCGGCCTGCGGGACCGCGCCCACCAGCTGGAGCCGCCGCAGGCCCCCGAGCGGCCCGCGCCCGGCCCGAGCGGCCCCGGAGCCGCCGACCCGGCCGTCCGCGGACTCGGCTCGCTGCTGGCGGCGCTGCGCACCGCCCCCACCAGGCCCCCGCTCAGCGGCCGGGACCTCGCGCGCGACCCCCAGCGCCTGTTCGCGCCGGGATCGGACCTCGGCGCCCAACTGCTGTCCGCGCTCGACCCCCGGCTGCGCGACGGCCTCTACCCCGCCTGGCAGCAGGTCGACCTGACGGCGCCGCTCGCCGTGCACGAGATCCAGGCGATGCGGGTGGTCGCCACCCCGTTCGGCGCCACCGCGCCGCTCAAGCCCGTCTACGGCGACGACGGCCGGATCGACCGCTACGTGGACTGGCCGCTCGCCGGCAGCACGCTGATCAGCGTCCGGGTCACCTTCGACACCACCGGCACCGTCCCGAAGACCGCCGACTTCACGTACGTCGAGGCGGGCAGCCTGGTGCACAGCGGCATCTCGCTGCCCTGGGACCACACCTTCCCGTTCGGCCCCGGACAGGTCAAGGTGGTCACCACCGAGCCGCCGCCTCCGCCGCCGCACCTGCGCGCTGCCGTGCCCGCTCCGGACGACGAACCCGGGGTCAGCGCCCGGTTCCTGGCGAAGCTGCCCGAACGCACCGTCTTCGTCTCCCGCCCGCAGGACGACGGCCGCGTCCACGTGACGGTCGACGGCGGTCCCGGCGCCGCGCTCGACTACCGACTCGACCCGGGCCAGGAGAAGACCGGTGAGTCCGGCGAGCTGAACGTCCGGGTGCACCGCTACGCCGGCACCGACCAGTCGGCGCCCGCGGTCGAGGTCGTGTTCACCACCAAGCTGCAGCCGGTCTCCGGTACGGTCCTCACCCTCGACGCGGTGTACGACCAGATCGCGCCCGGCAGTTGGGTGGTCGTCCAGCGCCCGCGCAAGGGCCTGGACGGCGGCATCCCGGGCAGCCGCGACCTCGCCGAGGTCATCACCCGGGTGACCGACGTGCGGGTGATCTCCCGCGCCGACTTCGGCATCACCGGCAAGGTGACCGAACTCTCGCTGCAACAGCCCTGGTTGGACGACAAGGACACCCAGCTCTCGGACATCAGGGACGCCACCGTCTACGCCCGCGGCGAGTCGCTGCGACTCGCCGACGAGCCCGTCACCGAGGAGGTCCACGGCGACCGGATCGAACTCGCCCGGCTCTACGACGGGTTGACCCCGGGCCGGTGGATCGCGGTCGGCGGCGAGCGGACCGACATCCCGAACACCACCGGCGTCCGGGGCACCGAACTGGCCATGATCGCCGGCGTCGAGCAGGGCGTCGACCCGCGGCTGCCCGGGGACACCGTCCGCACCACGATCACGCTCAGCGCCCGCCTCGCCCACCGCTACCGGCGCGACACCGTCCAGGTCCTCGGCAACGTGGTGCGCGCCACCCAGGGCGCCACCCGCGACGAGGCCATCGGCAGCGGCGACGCCGGCGTCCCCGGCCAGCGCTTCGCCCTCTGGCAGTCGCCGCTCACCTGGCTGGCCGCCGACACCCCCAGGGGCGCGCGGAACACCCTGGAGGTCCGGGTCGACGGGGTGCGCTGGCACGAGGTCGACAGCCTCGCCGGACGCGGACCGGACGAACGGGTCTACGTCACCGCGACCGCGGGCGACGGCCGCACCACCGTCACCTTCGGCGACGGCGTGCACGGTTCGCGCCTGCCCACCGGCCGGGAGAACGTCCGCGCCCGCTACCGGATCGGCATCGGCGAGTCGGGCAACGTCGGCGCCGGCCGGATCACCCAGCTCACCACCCGCCCGCTCGGCGTCTCCGCCGTCGTCAACCCGCTGCCCGCCACCGGCGGCGCCGGCCCGGACGGCCCCGGCCTCGCCCGGCGCAACATCCCGCTCGCCGTCACCGCCCTGGACCGGCTGGTCTCGGTGACCGACTACGAGGACTTCACCCGCTCCCGGGCCGGCATCGGGCGGGCCTGCGCCACCCGGCTCTCGGACGGCCGGCGGGAGCTCGTCCACGTCACGGTGGCCGGGGTGGACGACATCCCGCTCACCGCCGACTCCGACCTGATCCGCACCCTGCACTCCTCGCTCACCGCCTACGGCGACCCGAGGCTTCCGGTCGAGGTCGCGCTGCGCGAACCCGTCCTGCTGGTCGTCGCCCTGAGCGTGAAGGTCGACCCGGACCACTCCTGGGACCTCGTCGAACCGGCGCTGCGCCGCGCCCTGCTCGACCGCCTCGGCTACGCCGGACGCCAACTCGGCCAGAGCGCCCACCAGTCCGAGGTCCTCGCCGTCGCCCAGGCCGTCCCCGGCGTCGACCGGGTCGACGTCGACGCCTTCACGGGCGTGCCCGGCAGCCTCACCCCCGAGGGCCTTGAGCAGCTGTCCGACCTGCTCGCCCAGCCGCAGCCGACCGTCCCGGCCCGGCTCGCCCGCTTCGAGGAGCAGCGCTACCGGGTGAAGGACCCCGCCGGGGAGTCCCTCACCGACGTCGCCGCCCGGGGCGGCATCTCCGTCGCGGAGCTGCTGCGCCTCAACCCGGCCGTCACCGACACCCGCCCGCTGCCGCCCGGCCGGGTGCTGACGGTGTTCCGCGGTATCCGCCCGGCCCAACTCGCCATGCTGTCGCCGAATCTGCCCGACACGTTGATCCTCAAGGAGGTCCGCTCATGACCGACCCGAGCGGGCGGGACCCGGACGCACTGCTGGAGCTGCTGCCGCAGTGGCACCGGATGCGGGACGCCGACGCGGGTGAGCCGCTGCGCGCCCTGCTGGCCGTCATCGCCGAGCAGGTCGACGTCGTCCGCGGCGGCATCGAACAGGGCTACCGGGACTGGTTCGTGGAGACCGCCGCCGACTGGGCCGTCGCCTACCTCGGCGACCTGGTCGGCTACCGGATCCTGCCCGGCTACGAGGAGGTGCTCGCCACCGGGCTGCACGGCGGCGCCTCCCCCGAGCGGGCGGCGGCCCGCGACCGGCTCGCCGCCCGGCTGGCGCCGCGGCGCGACGTCGCGAACACCGTCGCCTACCGCCGGCGCAAGGGCACCCTGGCCCTGCTGGAGGAGCTGTCCGCCTCGGTCGCCGACTGGCCGGCCCGGGCCGTGGAACTCTCCCGGCTGCTCGGCGAGACCCAGCCGGTGCGGCTGCTGCGCCCGGACGAGGGGCCGGCCGACCGTCAGCGGCTGGGCCGGGGCCGACTGGTCGACGTTCGGCGCGGCGCCGAGCTGGACCTGCTCGGCGGGCCCTTCGACGGGCAGGCGCACACCGCCGACGTCCGCCGCGCCGCCTCCGCCCGCCGCCAGGGCGGCCGCACGCCGGCCGGTGTCGCCCTGTACGTGTGGCGGCTGAAGCCGTACCCGGTCACCCGGGCGCCGGCCTACTGCATCGACCGGGCCAGGAACCTCTTCACGTTCTCGGTCCTCGGGAACGACGCCCCGCTGGTCACCCGGCCCGAGCCGGAGCCGTCGGCCACCCACCTCGCGGCGCTGGACAACGTGCCGGCACCGATCCGGCGCCGGCAGCTGGCCGAGCGCCTGGCCGACTACTACGGGCCCGGCAAGAGCTTCGCCATCTGGCGCGACGGCGCCCAGGAGCCGGTCCCGCCCGCCGAGATCACGGTGGCCGACCTGACCGACTGGGCGTACCGGCCCAAGCGCGGCCAGGTCGCCGTCGACCCGGTGCTCGGCCGGATCGCCTTCGGCGCCCGCTCCGCCCCGCGCCGCGGCGTCTGGGTCGACTACCACTACGCGTTCGGCGACGACACCGGCGGCGGGGAGTACCCGCGCGACCGCCCGCAGGCCCCGGGACGGACGGTCTACCGGGTCGGCCCCGGCGGGCCGTACGAGCGGATCAACGACGCCTACCGGCAGTGGCGCGCCGACCAGCAGGACGGCGGCGCGGGCGGCGCCGCCGTCATCGAGATCACCCACAGCGGCGCCTACCAGGAGCAGCTGGACTTCGACCTGGAGGCCGACGACCGCCTGGAACTGCGCGCCGCCGAGGGCACCCGGCCGGTGATCCGGCTGCTCGACTGGTACAGCAACCGGCCGGACGCGCTCAACGTCCGGGGCGTTCGCCCGGGCGGGCGGCTGGTCCTGGACGGCCTGCTGGTCACCGGCCGCGGGGTCAACGTCACCGGGCCGCTCGCCTCCGTCACCCTGCGGCACTGCACCCTGGTGCCGGGCTGGTCGCTGGAGCCGCACTGCGAACCCCACTCGCCGCAGGAGCCCAGCCTCGTGCTGGACCACACCACGGCCTGTGTGCGGATCGAGCGCAGCATCGTGGGCTCGATCCAGGTCGTCGGCGACGAGGTGGACGACGACCCGCTGGAGATCCACCTCAGCGACAGCGTCCTGGACGCCACCGGGCACCGGCGGCCGGCGCTCTCCGGGCCCGAGTGCGAGCACGCCCACGCGCTGCTGCACGCCCACCGCTCCACGGTGGTCGGCGAGGTGCACACCCACGCGGTGCCGCTCGCCGAGGACTGCGTCTTCACCGGGCTGCTGCGGGTGGCCCGCCGCTCGCTCGGCTGCCTGCGGTTCTGCTACGTCCCCCCGGGCTCGCGCACCCCGCGCCGGTACGAGTGCCAGCCCGACCTGGTGCGCTCGGCGGTGACCGGGCTGGTCGAGCGCGGCGACCTGCACCCGGCGCAGGCCGCCCGGCTGCGCGACGTGGAGGCCCAGCGGGTCCGCCCGCTGTTCGCCGGCCTCCGCTACGGCACGCCCGACTACGGCCGGCTTGCAGCCGGGTGCGCGCCGGAGATCACCCGCGGCGCCGAGGACCGCTCCGAACTCGGCGCCTTCCACGACCTGTTCCAGCCCCAGCGCGAGGACAACCTGCGGGCGCGGCTGGCCGAGTACACCCCGGCCGGCACCGACGCCGGGATCTTCTTCGTCTCCTGACGCCCGACCGCTCCCGCCCGACCAATGACTGTGAGAGGGAAACCGTGCACGCAGACTTCTCGCGCCTGACGTTCCGGCCCGGCAAGCACTACTCCGCCGTGCTGACCCAGCAGGGCCGGGTCCAGCTCGACGCCGACGCCAACGAGCAGGCCGCGATCGAGCGCTACCAGCTGCGCACGCTCGCCGCCGACCTGATCGGCCGCCGCGGCGGACCGGCCTCGGCGGCCGGGTTCGCGATCGGCTACGTGCCGGGCAACCACGACGTGGACGACCTCACCATCGGCGGCGGCCGGTACTACGTGGACGGCATCCTGTGCGAGTCCTACCGCCCCGAGGAGGGCCTCGCCGTACCCGACGACGGCGACTGGGGAGGCACCGGCGGCAGCGACGGCGAGGCCCGGCAGGCGCCCACCGTCTGGACGTACTGGGACCAGCCGGACGCCTACCGGGACGAGGAGCGGCCCGGTGACCGGCTGCCCGGCGACTTCCCGTTCCTGGTCTACCTGAAGGTCTGGGAGCGCAGCGTCACCGCGGTCGAGGACCCGGAGATCCGCGAGGTCGCGCTCGGCGCGGCTATGCCCGACACGGCGGCCCGGGCCAAGGTCGTCTGGCAGGTACTCGCCCTGCCCGCCTCGGAGTTGAGCGTGCCGGACGGCGGGGTGTCCCGGGTCAGGGAGGCCTTCGACGCGTGGGCCGAACCGCACGAGCGGCCCGCCTCCTGGCTGGCCGCGCGCGCCCGGCGGCCGGAGCGGGCGAACGAGGACCCGTGCCTGGCCCACCCCGACGACGCCTACCGGGGCCCGGAGAACCAGCTGTACCGGGTGGAGGTCCACCGGGGCGGCTCCGCCGAGGGCTGCGCCACGTTCAAGTGGTCCCGGGAGAACGGCTCGGTCGTCCTTCCGGTCGACTCGATCGAGGGCGTCTGGGTCGACCTCACCACGCTGGGCGACGACGACAAGCTCGGTCTCTCGGTGGGCGACTGGGTCGAGGTCGGGGACAGCGCGTACGTCAGCCGGGACGAGTCGGCGGACCTCCTCCAGGTGGAGGAGACCGACCTGCCGGGCCGCCGGGTGCGGCTGTCCGCCGAACCGGGTCCCGAGGTCGGGCGGCTGGCCGAGCGCCGCCCCTTCCTGCGCCGCTGGGACCACCGGGCGGCCCGCGGCCGGGACGCCCTGCCGCTGGTCGGCGGCGCCCTGCGGATCCAGGAGGGCGCCTGGCTGGACCTGGAGGACGGCGCCCAGGTGTACTTCCGGCCGGGCGGCGCGTACACCCGCGGCGACTACTGGCTCGTCCCGGCCCGGACGGCCACCGGCTCGGTGGAGTGGCCGCAGAACACGGCCGGCGAGGCCCTGCTCCAACCCCCGGCCGGGGTCCGGGTGCACCACGCCCCGCTCGCCTGGGTGAAGGGCCCGACCACGGTCGTCGACCTCCGGCAGACCTTCGGCCCGCTGACGGCCACCGCCGCGGGCGAGGCCTGAGCGGCCGATCGCCGTCCGCACGGCAGCACGTGCCGTGCGGACGGCTCCACCGCCGGGCCGCGTCAGCCGGCGAGGCGGGTGAGGTGTTCCGCGACGGTGGTCGGCGAGGGCATGGCCGCGATCTCGGTGCTGACCTCGCGCGCGGCGCGGATCAGGTCGGCGTCGGTGAGCAGCCGGTCGAGCAGCGCCGGGCCGATGTCCTCGGCGGCGGCGCGCAGGCCGGCGCCCCGGGCCCGGACCGCGTCGGCGTTGATGAAGCGGTCGGAGCCGTCGGGGAGGACGAGTTGCGGGATGCCGGCGTCCAGGGCACCGAGGGCGGTGCTGCCGCCGCCGTGGTGGATGGCGGCCGAGCAGGTGTCCAGCAGTGCCCGCCACGGGACCCAGCCGCAGGCGCGGACGTTGTCGGGCAGGGTGTCGATCGTGCCCAGGTCGAGGTCGCCGGTGGCGAGCACGAACTCCGCGTCGATGTCGGCGGCCGCCGCGATCACCCGCTCCAGCCTGGTCAGGCCGTCCGTCTTGGGCGGGACGGTGCCCAGCGTCACCGCCACGCGCGGGCGGTCGGCGGGCACGGCCAGGTGGGCGGGGAGTTCGTCCTCGCCGTTGTAGGAGACGGGCCGCAGCGAGCGGCCGTACCTTTCGTCCCCCGCCATGCTCGGGGGCGCGAGGTCGATGACGTCCGCGGGCTCGGGCAGCCGGTCGATCCCGTGCCGGGCGAAGGTGTCCGCCATCTCCGCCAGCATCAGCGCGCGCAGCTTCGGGGTCCGGACGAACCCCAGGTCGTGCTGGACGGCCGGCACGCCGAGGCGGGTCGCCGCGAGCAGGGCCACCGGGAACTGGTAGTCGTACACCACCAGGTCCGGTCGCCACTGGGTGGCGAGCTCGACCACCGCGTCGGCCACGTCGCTGTTGACGTGGGCGGCCAGGGGGACGAACGCCTCGCGGTCGGCCGAGTTGCTCTCGACCACCCGCTGCATCAGGTCGGGCCGGCGGGTGCGGCCGGCCTCCCTGATCACCTTGCGCCAGTCGACCCCGGGCGCGATGGGCAGGTACGGCATCCCGGCCGCGGCGACGGCCTCGCCACCGTCCATCGATGCCACCGCGACCTCGTGGCCGAGTTCGCGCATCGCCCTGGCGAGCGGGACCAGCGGGAAGAGGTGGCCGATGCCGGGGACGCCGGCGAACAGTACGCGCATGGAGGAACCTCGGTCGTGGGGTCGGGGGGATGCCGGGGTGCGCCGGCTCAGGAGGCGGCCCGGTGCAGGGCGGCTTCCATGCCGTTCAGCACGGCGTTGCAGTCGCGCTGCAGGGTGGCGGCGTCGACGGCGCTCAGCAGGTAGACGCCGAGCCAGTTGCGCGACCCGGCGGACGGGTCGAAGGCGGGGACCGTCCGGCCCGCGGGCATCGCGAAGGCGGGTACGGCCTCGATGGTGCTGCCCGGCGACAGCAGGCTCTGCCAGTCGACGGCCTGCGGGTTCCAGACCGGGCTGGTCCGCCAGGGCACGCCCGCCGCGTCGGCCGGGACGACGGCCAGCGAGGCGGCGGCCCCGGTGCCGTCGAGGGGCATGGCCGCGGGGTAGTCGACCCGCTCGCCGAGCAGTTGCCGGACCAGCATGCCGATCGGGTCGAGTCCGAAGACCTCGTGGACCTGCCTGGTCGTCAGCAGGCCGCCGAACCTGGCGGCGGTCTCGATGACCACCAGTTCGCCGTCCGCCATCAGCTTCAGCTCGGTGTGGGTGCCGCAGTTCTCCAGCCCGAGCGCGTCGACGGCCTGCCGCGAGACCTCCTCGATCCGGCGTTGCAGCGGCTCCGCGAGGACGCAGGGCGAGGTGCTGGCCACCTCGACGAAGGACGGGACGGTCGGCAGCTTGGCGGTGATGGCGAGGGGGTGGTAGACGCCGTCCGCGACGATGCCCTCCACGCTCACGTAGTCGCCGTAGCCGGGCTCCTGGTACCAGCCCTCGGTGGAGCCCTGGGCGATCGACTCGACCAGGCGGTCCCGGTCGGTGTCCGCGGCGTAGAGCTCGTTCATGCCGACCTGGCTGCCCGCCCGCAGCCCGCTCTCGATGCCGGCCCACGCCGGGGCGGCCTCCTCGACCGAGTCCAGCACGATCTGGGCGACCGATCCGGCGCCCCAGGCCGGCTTGAGCAGCAGCGGGGGCGTGAGTTCGGCCAGCGCGGTCGTCAGGTCGGTGAGGCTGTCGACGCGGCGGAACGCGGGTATCGGCACCCCGGCGGCCGCCCACGCCTCGCGCATCAGTCGCTTGTCCCGGGCGCGGATGATCCCCTCTCCGGGGCCGGCCAGGTGGAGCCGGCTCGCGGCGTGCGCGACGGCCAGGACCGCGAACTCCGAGAGGGTCAGCATCGCGTCGGCCCCGATGGCCTTCGCGTACTCCACGATCAGCTCGACCAGGTCGTCGCCGCGCGGCGCGTCGGGCACCAGCTCGATGCTGGTGCAGCTGGGACGCCACACGTCCTCCCCGGCCGTGGGCAGCGGCGCCAGCGCGAGGACGTGCAGCTCGCCGCAGGCGGCGATGCGCGGGAACGCGTACTCCAGCGGGGCTCCGCCCTTGACGTAGACGTAGAGGATCTTGTTCAACGTACTTTCTCCTGAAGGAAGTTCACTCGTCCATGGGCACGCCGACGAGCGGGCCCGTGGGCTCGCCCGCGGCCTCGGAGGTTCGCTCCGGCCCGTGGCATGCCGGGGAGCGGCTGGGGCCCGTACGGCGGTCCGGCCGCGTCAGCCGGCGGTGCGGAAGGGGCGCAGCTGCAGCAGGCCGATCTGGTCGCCCTCGATCGCCCATTCGATGTCGACCGGAGCCGCGTACGTCTCGTCGGGCGAGAAGTGCGACTGCAACAGCCGGCTGATCAGGGCCAGTCGGCGCACGACGTCCTTGGTGGCGGTGTCCAGGTCGGTGGCGGCGGTGCCCAGCGAGATCGTCCGGCTGCCGCCCTCCATGGTGTTGTACAGGTACTGGAGCGGGGCGCCCCGGCCGTCCACCACGTCGGTCACCGAGCGCGGCGAGACGTTGAGGTAGACGTCGCGGAAGTCCTGCGGGCTCAGCGGGTTGCAGGTGACCAGGACGCCGCCGACGGTGGCGCCGACCTGCTCCTGGACGATCACGGCCATCCGGCAGTGGTCCAGGGGGATGCCCGCCTGGCGCCGCAGCAGCACCGCCCGGGGCGAGAACAGCGAGGCCCAGACCTCCCGGACGGCGTCGAGGAGCGCGTCGGTGCCGCTGACGCCGGCCACCGACTCGTAGAGTCCGGCGGCGGAGAAGCCGGCCAGGTCCTCGGCGTTGGAGGAGCTGCGGACGACCTGGACGGGGGCGCCGTACAGGTGGCGGTCGACCGCCCGGTCGATCTCGGTGCGGATCGGGTCGGGCAGCGGGGTGTCACGGATCAACCGCTGGACGTCGAGGCAGAGTTCCTCGATCCGCGGGGCCTCGTCCCGGAGCGCGGCGGCCAGCCGGTCGAGGGCCTCCCGGAGCTGTTCGGAGGAGTCGAGGAAGCGCTGCTGGAGGGAGAACGGCAGCACGATCCCGCGCGGCACGTGGGCGTACTCCTTCACCAGGAGCCTTGCGGCGGCGTTCAGTTCGGCCTCGTCCGTGTCCTCCGGGAGGTCGAGCTGCCGGGCCAGGTAGCGCAGCAGGTCGGCCCGGGGCGGCCGGGGCACCTGGTAGAAGCCGAGCCAGCGGGGTGAGCCGTGTTGCAGCAGATGGGTGAGTTCGCCGAGGTTGGCGGCCTTGGTGCCGAACCGTACGTGGTCCCCCTCGCGCAGTTCGGACAGCGCGGTGACGGGCGTGGGCGCGAGGTCGGGCCGGTCCACGGTGACGCGGTCGACCGGCGGGGCCGGCCGTGCTCCCCTGGTCTCGCCCGGCTCGGCGGCCTCCAGCAGGAGGTCCCCGCCGTCGGCCTCGACGCGGTAGTTCACCCACCGGCCGGCCAGAGCGGCGCGGTCGATCCGGTCGAAGGCTCCGATGCCGACGGCGTTGGGGATCCGCCAGCCGGCGGCCATCACGTTGATGTGGGAGAGCGGCGTGGTGTGCTCGGTGTGGATGATGCCGGACACCCTGGGGATGTCCTCGGGCACCCGGGGCATCACCACGATGTCGTACCACTCCAGCGGCTCGGGGTCGGCCCGGTAGTCCTCCTCCGAGCGGAACACCCGCAGCCGCCCGTGGGCCGTCCCGGGGTTCAACGGCACGAACGAGGCCGCGGAGTAGAGCTCGTGGGACAGGACGCGCGGTATCTCGCTCTCCGGGATGTCGGCGAGGTAGACCTCCTGCTGGTGGCAGGCCGGCTTGAGGACCAGCCGCAGCGAAGGGTCGATGTGCTCGCGCACCCGGTGGTAGAAGAACCGCAGCATGCCCTGGGACATGGTGTCGACGTCGACCGTCTCCAGCGACAGGAAGGTCTCGGCCTCGTCGCCGCTTTCCGTGGCGCGACGGGTGTGGCGGGCGAGGGTGCCGAGATAGAAACGACGGTCGGGATTCCGGTAGACGCCGTCGTTGAAGGAATCGAGCTGCCCCGCCAGTTCGTCGATCGACATGCCGAGGATCTCGCACCCGATGTAGCGGACGTGGAGCATGCCGTCGGCGCTGTCGATGAAGTGGAGCACCGACTCGTCACGGTCGAGCACGATCTTCACATAGGGATAGCCCCCGACCTGGCCGGCCAGTCCGGAGAACTCCTCGAGGGTGAGCTTTTCGCCTGCGCCTAGGAGGCGGGGCCGCGTGGTCGCGTCGTTGCGATCCGAACGGGTCATGCGCACAGTTCAGCCATTCGTCATCGTGTGCACGATCGGTACACACATGGTGCAGAAAGGGTCGGATACGACCGCCTACACACTGCCATTCATTATGAACGTTTGACGAACGGTCATATGACATCAGGCCATCACGAAGTGATTCGGCCATATGAGTTCCGTCAGGGAAAGCATGAAGCCGCGTCATGTTGTGGCAGAGGTCACAACAGGGGCGGTCGATGCTCGGTGCGCGATCGAGCATTTCCGGAAGTGTTGATTCCTGTACGACCTCAGATGATAAGCGCCCAATTCGCCCGAAGCACGCAAATCCCTGTTCATTCGGCTTCGGTCGTCTTCTTCTTCCCCGCGGAAGCCCGACATCAACCGGGGACATCAACCGGGCCGTCAACCCGGCGAGGGGTGACTCCGCGTCAGCCGAGCGTGCGGTCGAGGTTGAAGGCGGCGCTGATCAGCGCGAGATGGGTGAAGGCCTGCGGGAAGTTGCCGAGCTGCTCGCCGGTCGGGCCGATCTCCTCGGCGTACAGGCCCAGGTGGTTGGCGTAGGTGAGCATCTTCTCGAAGGCCAGCCGGGCCTCCTCCACCCGTCCGGCGCGGGCCAGGGCCTCGACGTACCAGAACGAGCAGATCGAGAAGGTGCCCTCGGCCCCGCGCAGGCCGTCCGGGCTGGCCTGCGGGTCGTAGCGGTAGACCAGGGAGTCGGAGACGAGTTCCGCGCCCAGCGCGTCCAGGGTCGACAGCCACTTGGGGTCGTTGGGCGAGATGAACTTGGCCAGCGGCATCATCAGCACGGAGGCGTCCAGGATGTCGACGCCCAGGCTCTGGGTGAACGCCCGGCGCTCGGCCGACCAGCCGGCCCGCATGATCTGCCGGTAGATCGCGTCCCGGCAGGGCTGCCAGCGGGCCAGGTCCGCCGGCAGCCCGCGCCGGTTCGCCATCCGGATCGCCCGCTCGATCGCCACCCAGCACATCAGCCGCGAGTACAGGAAGTCCTTGCGGCCGCCCCTGGTCTCCCAGACGCCCTCGTCGGGCTGGTCCCAGTGGTCGCAGAGCCAGTCCACCACGCCCCCGACCTGGTCCCAGTGGTCGCTGCTGATCGGCTGCCCCCACTTGTCGTACAGGTAGACGGAGTCGATCAGCGCCCCGTAGATGTCCAGCTGGAGCTGGCCGGTGGCGGCGTTCCCCACCCGCACCGGAGCGGACCCCAGGTAGCCCTCCAGGTGCGACAGCTCGCGCTCGGGCAGGTCGCTGCGCCCGTCGATCCCGTACATGATCTGCAGCGGTCCCGCGTCGCCGGTGCCGGCACCGCCGCCGCGGAGGATGCCCCGCTCGGAGAGGAAGCCGATGAAGGCCTCGGCCTCCGCGGTGAAACCCAGCCGGAGCATCGCGTAGACGCAGAAGGCCGCGTCGCGGACCCACACGTACCGGTAGTCCCAGTTGCGCTCGCCGCCGATCCGCTCGGGCAGGCTGGTCGTCGGCGCGGCCACGATCGCACCGGTCGGCGCATAGGTGAGCAGCTTCAGCACCAGCGCGGAGCGGTGCACCATCTCGCGCCACCGCCCGTGGTACCGGGAACCGGCCAGCCAGTGGCGCCAGAACCGCACCGTCGCCTCGAACTCGTCCTCCGCCTCGGCCCGGGGGCACGACCTCGGGGTGACGTCACCGCCGACCCGGTCGAGGGCGAACACCGCCGACTCGCCCTCGAGGAGCTTGAAGTGCGACCACACGTCCACGCCGTCGCGCTCCAGCGGCACGGTGGCCGTCAGCGCCAGCGCCATCGACGGGGACTCGAAGACGGCCTCGTGCGGCCGCAGGCGCACGGTGTGCGGCTCGGTTCCGAAGCCGAAACGGGGAGCCACCCGGACCCGGAACGGGAGCGTCCCCCGGGCACAGACCACCCGCCGGATCAGCCGGTGCCGGCCCGCCTCGCGCGACTCGTCCACGACCGGCATGAAGTCCTGGATCTCCGCCACCCCGTCGGTGGCGAAGAACCGGGTGATCAGCACGTTGGTGTCGGGGAAGTAGAACTGCCGGGTGCGCGTCGGCACGTCGGCGGCCAGCTCGAACGACCCGCCCCGGTCGGCGTCGAGAATGGACGCGAAGACGCTGGGAGCGTCGAACCGCGAGCAGCAGTACCAGTCGATCGTGCCGTCCGTCCCCACCAGCGCGGCGGACCTGAGATCGCCGATCAGGCCGTGCTCGGCGATCGGCAGGTAGCGCGAGCCGTCCACTCCCCCGAATCCGGCATCGTCGAATGTCATTCCGGCCTCCTACCGCGGTGGCGCGGACATCCGGACAGCCGTGCCCGGCGCCACGGGACCCGGGACCACCTGAGGGCAGCCGTGCCCGTTCACTCGGGAAACACCGTCGCTGGGGGCCTTGTTCCGACTCACCCTCCGTGATCGGGGCCACGCTCCGTGATGCCGGTGCGAGGCGGACCGCCCGCCCCCGGCGACGGCGGGCCGGAAGGCGCCACTCGGGGCCTGCTCCGGGGCTACTTGGGGGCGGCCGCCATGGAGGCGACCGCGTCCGCCACGGTGGAGCGGTAGAGGCCCAGCTTGGGGTTCAGGACGCGCACGCCGCTGCCGAGCGGGAAGTTCCGGGTGTTCGCGAGGGGCATGTTGGTGCCGTCCTGGTCGACCAGCACGTTGAGTTCGTCGATGCCGCGGGCGGTGCCGGTGGTGGCGCCGCTCGGGTCGAGGTCGATCACCGCGTAGGCCTTCTGCCCGGCCGCGACCGGGAAGCGCGAGGTGCCGCCGGCGAGCACCGGCCGGATGTTCCCGCTCTGGTCCTGCGAAGTGGAGTTGCCCAGGTCGACTGCCGGGGAGGAGCTCAGACTGCAGGCGCTCGCACCGGTGTTGTGCACCTCGATCACCCGCTGGCTCGGCGCCCCGGAGCGGATCGTCACCTGGATCGAGAGGTTCTGGGTGTCGCACGGGCGGCCGGCGGCGCCGGTGTTCCCCCCGTCGGACTTGATGCCGCCCGACGGGCTCGCGCCGGACGTCTTCGGCGGGGCGGAGTGCGACGGCGCTCCGGTGGCCGGTGCGCCCGCGGTGGGCGCCCCGGTAGCGGGGGCGGCCGCGGAGGGCGTGGCGGCCGCCGTGGCGGCCGCGGAGGCCGTCGAGCCGCCGGCCGTGTCCGTGTGCTCGGGCCCGCAGGCGGTCAGCGCGAGCCCCGCCCCGACGACGAGGACGGCGGAGGCGAGCAGCGGGCGGCGGTGGCGGCGGATGGTCATGGTGGCTCCCCGATGGCGGTGCGTGCTGTTGGCGACGGACACACCACAGGACGGCCGACCGGCCGGTTCCGGTGCCCCGAACGGCGTCACAATCGCCAGGACACGGCGGGGACCGGACTGTGACATACGATCAGGTGCCGCATGGTTGACATGCGCGCGGCCGTGTGGGCGGATCTCGCGGTATGGGTGTCGGTCGGGTGCGCGGTCTGGCAAACTCCCCGCTTGTGCAGCAAGATGCGGGTGATCTACGTGGTTGGCTTCGCTCCCTCACAGACGAACGGCTGGGCGATTTCCTTCGGGTCCCGACCGCACTTCCCTTCCTGGCCGGTATCCGAGTCGACGGCAGGCCGCGCGAGTTCGTGTGGAAGCGCCGCGAACTCCTGACCGCGCGGGCGTTCCTGGGGCGTGCGCCGCTGGACGTCCTGAACTCGATCGGGCAGCAGGCGGCCGACTTCGCGGACCACCTGCTGACGCGGGTCCACGGTTTCTCCGCGGAGGAGCTGCGCGACCCCGACCCGGAGCGGTTCGGCCGGATGCTGACCCAGCTCCCCCCGGTGCTGGCCCACGCCCGCCTTCACCACCTCGTTCAGCACCGCCCGGAGCTCGAAGAGGACTGGGACGTCGCCGTCGTGGAGCTGCTACGGTGCGCCGACACCCCCGGCACGGCGGTGCCCGACCACCGCGATCCGGCGGGCCGGGAAGCGACCGCGCCGTTGGCCCCCGAATCCGAGCAGGAGAGGAACGTTCAGGTGAAGAGCCAGCCGGCCCCCCAGGGCCTGTCCGCCGCCGCGGAGGCCCTGCGGCACGCGGCCGCCGCGCTGGCGGGGGACCTGCGCGCCCTCGCGGACCTGGTCGAGAGCGGCGGCACGGTCGAACCGGCGGACCTGGAGGACAGGTTGGCCGTGTACACGGCCGACCGGGCCCGGCTCGCCGAGCAGATCACCGGTACCGGGCAACGATGGGACGCGGCCGCGACGTTCGAGGACCTCGACGCGGTGATCGCGGAGCTCGCCGCGGCGCAGCAGCAGGCCGCGGCCCGCCACGCACGGGCCGAGGAGCTGCGGGTCCGCTACGACCGGTACACCGACATGCTGCAGGAGGAGGACGACGAGGTCGCCCGCGCCGGCCTGGAGTCGGCCCGGGGCCGGATCGCGGAGCAGATCGTAGAACTCGGCGGCGTACTGCCCGCACCGGCGGCCGTATCCCTGGACCTGCCGCACCAGTTGATGCCGGAACAGGCGCCCGCCCTCGCGGAGGACGCGGCGCCGGAACCGTCCGCGGAGCCGACGCCGGAAGCGGTGGAGGAGCCGGAGCCGGTGGCGGACGCCGTCCCCGCGGAGGAGGACTGGCCCGACGACGACACCGCTCCGGCGGCCGACCCGGAGCCGACGCCGGAACTGCGGGAGGAGCCGGTACCGAAGTCCGCCCCGGCGCAGCCGCCCGCGTCCGAGTCGACGGCGCGGCCGGTGACCGTCGCCGAACCGGAGCAGGAGCCGGAGGAGGAAGAGGAGCAGGAGCAGCGCCTGGCCTTCCTCCCCTGGGAGCCGTCGGCCGGAGGTGCCGGCCCGGTGGCCGAACTGGTGCGCCAGAGCCGGCTCGCCGAGGCGTTCTGGTACACCCGGGGCTCGGACGAGGTCGCGCTGCGCGCCGACACCCTGGCGTTCGCCGAGGCCGCGTTCGCGTGCCAGGACAACGACACGGCCACTGCGGTGCTTTCCGCCTTCGGGCACGGCGCCGCCGAGTTCCGGGACGACCGGAGCGCGCAGATCGCCGCCACGGTGGCCTCGCTGCGCGCGGGCCTGGTGGCGGGCTGGCCCAACGACCTGCTCAACCAGGCGGAGCCGATCACCGGTCTGCCCGCGCCCTGGGCGCGGCTGCTGGAGGCCGCCGCGTCGACTGTGCGCCACTGCCAGCGGGTAAACCCGGCCGGCGGATGGCTGGTGGACCCGGCGCCGGGGCTGACCCGGGAGGTGATCGGCGACCAGGCGCGCGAGCTGCTGGTGACGCTGCCCCAGCGCAGGACCAGCTACGCGCGGGCGACGCAGGTGCTGACCCGCCTGGCGTCGGACGGGCAGCCGCTGGGCACCACGCTGCGGACGATCGTGGAGTGGGCGCAGGGCCGGGCGGGGCTGGAGGCCCTGGACGCGGTGGCCGAGCAGTTCGCGCGGCGGGACTGCGGTGAGCGGCTGATCCTGGACGCCGACGTCATGGTACGCACCAGCAAGCAGGCTCGGGAGCCGATCGAGGCCAAGGCCAAGCAGGCGCTGCTGCGGGCGATCGCGAGCGTCAGCGACCTGCTGGACCGGGCGCGGAGCATCGCGGCGTCCCAGGCCGGCGCCGGGCTCTCCGGGTCGCTGAAGGGCGTGTTGACCCGTGTGGCGAACGAGCCGGCGCCGCCCGGGGTGGAGGGCGCGCTGCTGCACCTGCTGCGCCAGTGGCTGTGCGGCAAGGCGCCCGCGGCGACCCCGCTGAGTGTCGGTGACGACGAAGGCTTCCCGGAGGACCTGCGCGACCACCGGCCCGACGTACGGCCGCTGCTCGTCCTGGCCGACCTGCCGCGGCTGGGTGACGGCAGTCCCGACCCCGACGCGGACGGCTTCGACGAGGCGGCGCTGTCGCCGCTGCTGTCGCGGGTCGACGGCGACGCGGCGCTGCGGGCGCACTGCGAGCGCGGCGACCTGCACCTCGCCGAGGCGCTGGCCGCGGCGCTCGGCGAGGGCGCGGTGCCGGCTGTCGGTGACGCGCCCGTGCGGACCGACCACGCCCGTACGATCGAGGCGGCGCGCACGAGCTGGAGCACCAGGCTGCGGGCCGAGCACGCCGACGCCTCCGGGCTGCTGGCCGAGCTGCGGATCCAGCAGGCGCCGGACTCGGCCGCGGAGCGGAAGTTCAGCGCCGAACTGGCCGGACTGGAGCAGCCCCAGCCCGACGGCGCCTACCGCGCGGCGGTGGAGCAGATCCGGGCACTGGCCGGGCGGCTGAGCGAGGCGGTCTCCGCGTATGCCGGGCAACTGCGCGCCGACATCGCCGAGTTGGAGCTCTCCGAGACCGACCGCACCCGGTTCGAGCAGGCGCTGGACAAGCACGACCTGGTCACCGCCGCTGAGTACCTGGCGCTGGCCAGACGCGGCGAGCCGCTGCCGGACTGGAGCGCCCTGGACTGGGGCGCCGACCTCACCGAGTTCTCCGCCGGCCTGGGCCTGAGCGTCACCCAGCGGCAGGGCCAGGGCTACAGCGCCGAGCCCTGGGCCCGGCGCTACGCCCCGAACGGCGAGCTGACCGAGGCCGTGGGGCCCGCGCTGGAGGCGTGGGAGGCGCTGTGCAACGCCTCCACCCGGGCGCGCGAGTGGCAGCGGCACCTCCCGCGGGTGCTGCGCCTGCTGGGCCTGGAGGTCGACCCCGGCTCCCTGACCCACGTCGACGACGGCCAGCGCCGCATCGGGTTGCTGCGCACGACCGTGCGTGCCAAGGTCAGCGAGTCCAGGCCCGGCTACGTCGCCTCGCTCGGCTCCCGGGCCCAGGGCCGGTACACCGTCGTCATCGTCCCCGAGGAGGCGGTCGGCCGCAGCGTCCTGGACCTGCTGGACGCACGGGACAGCGGTGCCACGCTGATCCTCTACCTGCACCCGCTGGGGCTCGCCGGCCGCCGCAAGCTCGCCGAGCGCGCCCGGGCGGGCGCCCGTCAGGCGCTGGTCGTCGACCCGGCGGTGCTGGGCTGGATCGCCGCGCGCTCGCCGCGCAGCTTCCGCGCGCTCCAGCGCGTCACGCTGCCCTGGACCGGGTTCAACCCCTACACGCCGTTCGTCGCCGGCCTGGTGCCGCCCGAGGTGTTCTACGGCCGCACCCAGGAGATCAACCAGGTCGTCGACCCCCTGGGTGGCCTGTTCCTCTACGGCGGACGCCAGTTGGGCAAGTCCGCGCTGCTGCGCCGGGTCGAGTCCACCTTCGCCACCGAGCACCACAAGGTCGTCTACCTCGACCTGAAGGCCCACGGGATCGGTGAGGCCGAGCCGGCGGAGCGGATCTGGCCCAACCTCGCCGCCCAGTTGCAGCGCGTGGGCGTGCTGGAGCAGGTCGGCACCAAGTGGGTCCCGGACAAGGTGCTGGAGCAGATCGAGAACTGGCTCACCGCCGACCCCCAGCGGCGCCTGCTCGTACTGGCGGACGAGGCCGACGCCTTCCTGACCGCCGACTCCCGCTCCGCCAACGGCCACGGCGGCGAGTCGACGTTCCCCAACGTCCTGCGGCTCAAGCGGCTGATGGACAGCACCGGGCGCCGCTTCAAAGTCGTCTTCGCCGGCCTCCACCAGGTCCAGCGCTTCGGCACGCTGTCCAACGTCCCGCTCACCCACGGCGGGCCGGACGTCCTGGTCGGCCCGCTCCACCCCACCGAGGCACAGCCGCTGGTCGTCGAGCCGATGGCCGCGCTCGGCTACACCTTCGAGCGGCCCGAGCTGGCCTGGCAGGTGCTGGCAGCGACCAACTTCCAGGCGTCACTGGTGCAGATCTTCTGCGACCAGCTCGTCTCGGCGCTGCGTGCCAAGCCCGTCGCCGACCGGTGGCCTATCACCGTCACCGAGGCCGACGTGCGCGCCGTCACCGCCTCGCCGCAGGTCCGCGAACGCATCGCCGAGCGGATGCGCATCACGATAAACCTGGAGGACCGCTACCGGGTGCTCACCCTGGTGATCGCCCTGCTCAGCCTCAAGGACGCGCACCGGCGCGGCTACCAGCCCGACGAGCTCCTCCAGGAGGCCCGCGAGCGCTGGCGGGAGGGCTTCGACAACCTCAACTCCAGCCAGGTGCGGATCTACCTGGACGAGATGGTGGGCCTCGGCCTGCTGGTCCGCCAGCCCGGCGACGACCCGACCTACGCGGTCCGCAGTCCCAACGTCGTCGGTGTCCTCGGCACGCCCGACGCGCTCGAACACGAGCTGCGCGACACCGAGTTCCGGCTGCCCATCGAGTACAACCCGCGCTACTCCCGACGGCTGCTCGGCCACTCCCCCAGCGGAATCCAGACGTTCAGTCCGCTCACCGAGGACCAGCTGCACACCGTCACGGGCCAGGGGGTGAGCGCGGTGTGCGTGACCGAGGTGCTGCGCCCGTCCCTGGTGGTCGACGCCGTCGAGGCCTACGCCGCCGCCCGGGGCATCACCGTGCACCGCACGGACGGCCCCGGTCTGAAGTCCCGCCTCACCGCGCTCGCCAAGGCGAAGGCGAAGGAGAAGGACGCGCAGCTGGTCATCGTCGACCTCCGCCGCCGCAGCCAGGCCGAACTGACCGACGCCCTCGACCGCCTGCGCGAGCACACCGCCGCGGCGAGCCCCGCCGCGCGCTCCGCGGTGATCATCGTCGACCCGATGGGCGTCTACGAGCGCACCGACCTCATCGGTGAGGCGATCCGGCCCCAGCGGTGGACGGCCGACAGCCTGCGCGCCTGGCCCGAGTCCCCCTTCGAAACGCCCGAGCGTCGGCGCCGGCTGGTGGAGGCCACCGGCGGCTGGCCGGAGCTGGTGGAGCAGACGGTCCACCAGGTCTCCCGCACCGGCACCTCCGTCGACGCCGCCCTGGAGGGCGTCCGCAACGCGACGACCCGCGCCGACTTCGGCGCCGTGCACCTGCAGAAGGTCGGTCTCGACAGGAACCTCGCCGAGCTCCTCACCCGCTGGACCGAACTCCTGGAGAGCCCTGAGGAGGACACCCCCGCCCGGATCGCGTCGATCATCGACGTCCCCGAGGACCAGGTCCTGGACCTCGTCCGGCGGCTCACCGACCTCGGGGTGCTGGACGAGGGCGACAACGGGATAGCGCTCGACCCGGTGACCTTCCGCGCCCTGGCCGCCACGGCGGGGCAGGAGTGACGGCCGGCTCCGGGCCTCGGACCGCAGCGGGCGCCGACCCACACTCCCTCACCACACTGCCCGGCGTCCGGCTCTGGATACGACGCGTCGCCAAGGACCTGGCCGCCGGGCACAGCTGCCTGCTGCTCGTACCCGCCGCGATGCCGGACTCGGCGGCGCTCCTGCCCGGCATCCTCACCACCCAGCCCCACTGGCTCCGGGTGCCGCCACCGGGCGCACCGTCGGCAGCGGACGAGCCCGAGCCGGACGAGCCCGAGCCCGAGCCGTTGTGGTCGGGCCAGCCGCCCGTGCTCGACATCGACGACAGCTTCCTCACCGGGATGATGGCCTCCATCTTCGGAGCCGACCCGGCCTCGGCCCCCGCGCCCGCACCGCCCGTCCCCCGCCCCCGCGTCGCGCCCGACCGCGTCCGGGACCTGGAGGCCCGCCTCGAAGGCCTCCTGCCCGGTGCGTCGGCCGGTTCCGTGTACGACAGGCTGACCATCGATCACGCCGACGGGTGTGTCTACGTCCTGGACGCCGCCGACGAGAAGGACCCCGAGGCGCTCGCCCAGCTCCTGCTGCGTCTGCCGGCCGCTGCCAAGGCCGCCGGCCTGGCGCCCGACCAGCGCCCGCGGCTGCTCGTCATCGCCACCCCCGACGACCTGCCCCCCGACTATCCGGACCGGCTCAGGGGCGAGGACGTCGCCGTCCACTGGTGGTGGGGAGCCCTCGGCCGCCTCGACACCGCCTCGGTCACCGCCGTCAACCGTCCGCTGCGCGCCCGCGCCGGGCTGACCGGCCGCCACCGCATCGAGGAGGTGCTCGTCCAGGCCACCATCGTCGAGGTCTGCGGCCCCCATCTCGACCTCGCCGCCGCCCTCGCGCGTTCCTGGGACGGCCGGCCCGAGAGCCTGTCCACCGCCCTGAGCGGCGCCTGCGGGGCCACCCGTGTCCCGGCGCCCGCCCCTGCCGGCTCCCCCTCCCCCACCCAGCACAGCGGCGGCCTGGCCCAGCAACCGCCCGCCGCCCTGCATCCGCGGTGGAACGCCGGCGCCGTCGACTCCTGGGACGGCCACCTGCGCCCCCACCCCGCCACGTCCAGCGGCTCCACCCTGGACAAACTCGTCTGGCTGGCCCAGAACCGCACCCTGCTCCCGCTCATCGACGACGCCCGCGAGGCCCTGGCGACCAGGGTGCTGCCCACCGCCACTCTTCCCCCTGCCGAGATGCTCGCCGTCTACGGCTCCGACCGCACCATGCCCGCCGGCACCAGCACGACCGAGCGGCTGCGCTCCCTGGAGCTCAGCCAGCTCGCGGCCGCCAAGCGCCACGGCCGGCTCCGGTTCACCCAGGCCCAGGCCCAGACCCTGTTCGTCCTGCTCGACGCCCGCAACTGCCTCAGCCACCGCGAACACCTCGCCGGCGCCGCCCTGCACCGGCTGTTCGAGCAACTCAGCCTGAACCACTGAAGCTTGAAAGCTTCCCGACGGTGCGCCGGTGGCGGTTGCCTCGGCGCGGTGCGGGGCACCGTACCGGCTCCGGCTGTTCGGCCAGGGCGGCGAGCGCCCCGCCGGTGGAGGTCCTCCGCGTTGGCGAAGAACAGCGGGGAGTCGTAGCGGTAGACGAGCAGGCCGGGGACGGCCCGGGCCTCGGGGTAGTCGTCGACGTCGTGCATCCCGGCCACGCCCGGCACCAGGCCAGTTCCTGGTTGGCGTCCAGCCGCCGCTCCTGCCCGGGCTTCTCGAAGGCGCGCGCGGTGAGGATGAAGTCGGTGTGGCCGACCAGCAGGATGCCCAGCGCGGGCAGCAGCAGCCGGTTCAGCTCGTTCAGGTCCGGCAGCGCGGGGCGGGGCAGCCATGTCTCGTCAGGGGCTCCGGAGCACCGTCACGGCCGGGGGTCGGGCGCCGCGGCGCGGGCGGCCGGCGTTCTGCGGGCCGCGAACTTGCCCAGTTCCCACAGCAGCAGGAGGGCGACGGCGGCCAGCAGGGCCCAGCCGAACTGCCGGGCGTCGATGTCGGTGGTCCCGAGGACGTGGTGGAAGGCGTCCATCTGGGTGACCAGCACCGCCAGGACGAACTCGCCCAGGGCCGCCCGGTTCATCTGCCTGCTGTCGAAGGTGCGGACGCTCAGCGCGGTGGCGCGCTCGCTGCGGCACTCGTAGGCCGCCACGATCAGACAGAGCGCGAAGGCCGTGAACGCGATCGAGTTGCCGACGTGCGCGCTGTGGTAGCGCGCCTCGCCCAGCTTGATCAGTCCGAGCAGGGCGACCGTGATCGCCAGCCCGGCGAGTCCGACGGTGACCATCACGGGCCTGGTCAGCACCGTCTCGCCGCGCGGGCGCGGGGTGCGCCGCATCAGGCCGGGGCTCTCCTGGTCGAAGCCCAGGGCGAAGCCGAACGGGGCGTTGACCACGAAGTGGACCCACAGGACCTGCGCCGGGGTGAACGGCTCGCCCGCGGCGATGTTCAGGATCGTGGCGCCTAGGAAGGTCAACACGAACGTCACCAGCAGCACCAGGACGAACCGGATGTACTTGGTGAGGTTGTCGTAGAGCTTCCGGCCCTCCGCCACGGCGTGGACGATGGTGGCGAAGTTGTCGTCGGCGAGGACCATGCGGCTCGCGTTCTTCGCCGCGTCGGTGCCGCTGCCCATGGCGATGCCGATGTCGGCGGCCTTGATCGCCGGCGCGTCGTTGACGCCGTCGCCGGTCATCGCGACCACGTCGCCCTTCTGTTTGAGCGTGGCCGCGAGCAGCACCTTGTGCTCGGGCGCGACCCGGCCGACGACGCCGATGCCGTCGATCCGGGCCAGTCGCTCGCGCTCCGGCAGGGCGGCGAAGTCGGCGCCGAGGACGGCCTCCCCCTCGATGCCGAGTTTGCGGGCGATGGCCGCGCCGGTGGTGACGTCGTCGCCGGTCACCATCCGGACCCGGATGTGGGCGGCCTGCGCGCTGGCGACCGCGGCCCGGGACTCCTCGCGCGGCGGGTCGACCATGGCCACCAGGCTGGTCATCCGCAGGTCCCGGACGTGCGCCAGCAGGTCGCCGTCCGGGTCGAAGTCCGCCGGTTCCAGGTCGCGGACGGCCCCGGCCATCACCCGCAGCCCCTCGCCGCCCATCCGCTCGGTCTGCGCCAGGGCGCGTCCGCCGAGGTCCGCGTCCCAGGGGACGACCACGCCGTCCGAGACGGCCGAGGAGGCGCGGGCCGTGACCGCGGGGGCCGCGCCCTTCACGAAGCACCGCACCACCGCCCGGCCGTCCGCGTCCTTCGCCTCGTTGAAGCTGGCCATCAGCTTGTAGCTCGGGTCGAACGGCAGCGTGGCGAGCCGGGGGAAGCGCTCCCGGGTGCCCTCGATGTCCAGCCCGGCCTTGTGGCAGAGGACGAGCAGGGCGCCCTCGGTCGGGTCGCCGACGACCTCGCCCTCGACCAGTTTCGCGTCGTTGGCGACCAGGTAGGGCAGCACGGCTTCCTCGATGCTCGGGGCGGAGCCCGCCGCGTGGTGGATCCGCCCGTCGAGGCGGTAGCCGGTGCCGGAGACGGTGTAGCGGTCGGTGGGGCTGAGCACCTCCACGACCGTCATCTGGTTCATCGTCAGGGTGCCGGTCTTGTCGGAGTTGATGGCCGAGGTGAAGCCGAGGGTCTCGACGGACGGCAGCTCCTTCACGATCGCGTTGCGCTTGGCCAGGTTGAGGCTGCCGACGGAGAGGATGACCTGGCTGACCGTCGGCAGCGCCTCCGGGATGGCCGCGATGGCCAGCGAGACCGCGCTGACGAAGAGGGCGTCCCACGCCTGGTCGCGGCTGCGGCCGAGCGCGAACATCACGACCATGGTCAGACCGGCCGCCGCCGCGATCCACAGCGTCAGCGTGTCGAGTTGCCTGGTGAGCGGCGACTGCTCCTTCTCGGTCGCCGACAGCATCCCGGAGATCTTGCCCAGTTCGGTGCCGGCGCCCGTCGCGGTGATGACGAGCAGCCCGCTGCCGTGGGTGACCGGCGTGTTCATGAACGCCATGTTGGTCTGGTCGCCCGGCCCCAGCGGGTCGGCCGGCAGGGTGCCGGCGTCCTTGGCGGCGGGGACGCTCTCGCCGGTCAGCGCCGACTCGTCGATCTGCAGCGCGCTGGCCTCGACGATCCTTCCGTCCGCCGGGACCTCGTCGCCCGCCCTGACGAGCACCACGTCGCCCACGACCAGCTGCTCGGCCGGGATCTCCGCCTCCGCGCCATCCCGCCGCACCCGCGCGGTGGCCTTCATCATCGACCTCAGCGCGTTCATCGCGCTCTCGGCCTTGCCCTCCTGCCGCAGGCCGATCACCGCGTTGAACAGCGTCAGGACGATCAGCAGGACGCCGGTGGTCCACTCCTTGATCGCCAACGAGACCACCGCCGCCGCCAGCAGGATGATCTGCATGTAGCTGCGGTACTGGTCGAGGAAGCGCAGCCAGTCCGGCCGCGTCTTCTCCTCGGGCAGCGCGTTCGGCCCGTCGGCGGCGAGCAGTTCGGCCGCCCGGGCGGCGGTGAGCCCGGCCGCCGGGTCCACCCCGAGCGTGGCCGCGACCTCCCGGGGCGGCCGCGCGTACCAGGGGGCCGGGGACTCCTGCGGGCCGGACGGCCCAGCCTGATCCGCCATTCTTCACTCCTCAAGGTCCGGGAACGGCAAGGTCCGGAGATGCCGGGGGCCGGGGATGCCGGGGGCCGGGGGCCGGGGATACCGGGGTCCGCGCGTACGACTCACCCGCGGGCGTCCCCGGGGGCCTCCGCCTCCAGCCGGCGCTTGGCCGCGTTCAGTCCCTTCCGGGCCTGCTCGTCGAGCGTGGGGAACTGCGGATCGATCCCGATCAGCGTGTGCGCGAGCACCGCCGCCGCGCAGATGCGCGCGAACCACTTGCGGTCGGCCGGCACGACGTACCAGGGGGCCCACGGCGTGCTCGTGGCCGACAGCATGTCGGAGAACGCCTCCTGGTAGGCGTCCCAGTACTCGCGCTCGCGGATGTCCGCCTCGGAGAACTTCCAGTTCTTCTCGGGCAGGTCGATCCGCGCCAGGAAGCGGCGGCGCTGCTCCTCCTTGGAGACGTTCAGGAAGATCTTCACCACCTTGAACCCGTTGTCGGTGAGGTAGCGCTCCCAGTCGTTGATCTCCCGGTAGCGGCGGTGCCAGATGCCCGGGCCCTTCGCGTCCTGCGGCAGCCTCTGCCGGTCGAGGTTCTCCGGGTGGACCCGCACCACGAGGACCTCCTCGTAGTGCGACCGGTTGAAGATCCCGATGTCCCCGCGCGCCGGGAGCCGCTGGGCGTACCGCCACAGGAAGTCGTGGTCGAGCTCCTCCGTGGAGGGCACCTTGAAGCTGCTCACGTGCACGCCCTGCGGGTTCACCCCGCTCATGACGTGACGGATCGTGCCGTCCTTCCCGCCGGCGTCGAGTGCCTGGAGGCAGAGCAGCACCCCGTAGGTGTCCTGGGCCGCCAGCCGTGCCTGGTACTCCGAGAGCAGCGACACGCCGGTGCGCAGCAGCTCGACGCCGTCACGCTTGCGCATGCCCGCCTTGTACCGGGGGTCGAAGTCCTCCACGAGGTCCACCCGCGAACCCGGCTTCACCCGCAAGGGCTTGATGAACTTCGCGATGCGCCTGGCCGTCTTTCCGTCCGACATCGTCCGTACCGGTTCCTCTCGGGTCCGGCGGGCGCCACGAGGCCCGTCGTGCCGTCCCCGTCCGCGTCGGTGTCGGTGTCGGTCTCTGTGTCGTCGACACGGCGGAACCGGGGCCGACCAGGGCGGGAGAAGTGCTACCTGCCACGCTGTGGCCCCCTGACGGCGGTGTCAATCCGGCGGTGTCCTTCCGGGGAGACGCCGTGGCAGCCCCGCCGTCGACCACTCCCGGCGGCCACTGCCGGCGGCGCACGGCCGGGTTCCGGCCGATCCGCCGGGGGCGGGTTGACGGCCGCATTGGTCCATGCCGCTCTCTGACCGTCAGCCATCAGTGCCGGTGCCGCGCGGCCGGGTGACTGGCTGGCAGCGCCCGGTCGGACGCGCCGGTCAGCCGCTCGCGCAGCGACTCGCCCTCGGTGTACTCGCCGCGGAAGACACCGCGGGCGCGCAGGAGCGGCAGCACCGACTCGACGAACTCCGTGGTGGAGGCGGGCTGCACGGTCGGCGAGAGCAGGAAGCCGTCCAGGTCGGCGCCCTCCGCCAGGGCGCAGATCTCGTCGGCAATGTCCTCGGCGGTGCCGACCACCGGGCGGGCGCCGACGCCGTGGGTGTGCCAGTCGGCGAGCACGTCACCGACGGTCCGGTCCGCGAACCGGGCGACCTGGGTCCGCGACAGCTCGGTGGACAGCTCGGACATCGGGGTGTCCGGCGGGTACGAGGACAGGTCGAGGCCGGTGAACATGGCGTAGCTGGCGACGGCGACCTCCGGGCGCTGGGCGTCCAGGACGCGCTGCCAGCGACGTTCGGCGTCGGCGGTGGTGGCGCCGAGCACGCAGGAGAACGCCGACATCACCTTGACCTCGTCGGCGCGCCGGCCCGCCCGTACGGCCTCCTCGCGGATCGCCGCGGTGTGCCCGGCGAGCTGCTCCACCGAGCCGCTGCCGACGAACATGCACTCCCCGTGCCGCCCGCCGACCCGCCGCCCGGCCGGGGAGGCGCCGGCCTGGAACAGCACCGGGGTGCCCTGCGGGGAGCGGGCGGTGTTGCCGTAGCCGTGCGAGCGGAAGTACGGGCCCTCGTGCTCGACCGGGTGCACCTTGGCCGGGTCGGCGAAGCGGCCGGCCTTGTCCTTCTCCAGGGCGTCGGGTTCCCAGGCGCCCTCCCAGTACTTGTAGACCAGGTCGAGGAAGTCCTCGGCCATCCGGTACCGGTCGTCGTGCGCCACCATGTCCATGCCGAAGGCCTTGACCGCGGTGTCGGCGGTGCCGGTGGTGACGATGTTCCAGCCGATCCGGCCGCCGGACAGCTGGTCCAGGGTGGCCAGCCGGCGGGCGAACGCGTACGGCGGCTCCACCAGCACCGAGCCGGTCACCACCAGGCCCAGGTCGGTGGTGCTCGCCAGCAGCGCCGAGGCGATCACGAACGGGTCCAGGCGCGGCAGGTCGAGGGCCTCCTCGGTGGCGATCGGCGGGCGCACCCCGTCGATCTCCGACCAGCCCCAGGCGTCGGCCAGGAAGAGGAAGTCGAGCTTGGCGTCCTCGCACAGCCGCGCGATCCCGCGCCAGTACCCGAGGGTGTCGAACAGGTGCCGGCGGCTGTCGGGGTGACGCCAGGTGGCGGTGCCGCTCGCGTTGGTCTGGGCGTTGTCGAACAGGCCGAGCCTGAGGGTGCGCATGGGGTGCTCTCCGTTGACCGAGTGGTGCGGGGGACGGGAACTGCAGGATCCCGTCAGGGTGCTACGGGAGCGGTGGGGTCGTCGAGCAGGCGGTGGCCGCGCGAGCCGCGGCGGACGCCGGCGCCCGTCGCCCGGGCACCGGCAACGGCCGACGGCCGGGCCGCGGGGGGGCGGGGCCCGCCCCGG